>NZ_LT907975.1:641666-962500 GCF_900217235.1 Pseudodesulfovibrio profundus
ACATAAACTGCCCGAAGGAGGCAATTCATGTCCAAGACGAGAAAACGTTTCAGCGCGGAATTCAAAGCCCGAGTCGCCCTGGATGCCCTGTCCGGGGAACACACCCTGTCGGAACTCGCCAGCAAGTACGGCGTACACCCCAATCAGGTTTCCCAGTGGAAGAAGCAGGCCAAGGAAGGGATCGTGGCGTCCTTTTCAGGCAAGGCCGTCGGCCGTCAGGATAACGGGGCCCAGATCAAGGAGCTTCACGCCAAGATTGGCCAGCTCACGGTGGAGAAGGATTTTTTGCAACAAGCCTTCGCCAAAATTTGAGCTGTGAGCGAAGGCGAGAGGTGGTCGACAAGACTCACCCCGAGCTCAGTATCCGGCGGCAATGCCGAATTCTCAAGCTGTACCGATCGACGTACTACTACGAACCGATCGGCGAATCTCCGGCCAACCTGGCCCTTATGCGCCGAATCGATGAGTTGTTTATGGAGCTGCCGTTTTTCGGTTCCAGACAGATGCGTAATACCCTACGAGACGAAGGGCAAAGGGTCGGTCGTGAACGGGTACGACGTCTGATGCGTAAAATGGGCCTGATGGCGATTTACCAAAAGCCAAAGACAAGCCATCCGCATCCGCAACATAAGACGTATCCGTATTTGCTGCGGCACAAGGCGATTACGAAGCCCAATCAGGTTTGGTGTGCCGACATCACGTATATCCCCATGACACGCGGCTTCTTATACCTTGTGGCGGTCATGGACTGGCACAGTCGGGCCGTCCTGTCGTGGAGGCTCTCAAACACGATGGATGCTGATTTCTGCGTGTCTGCCTTGGAAGAAGCCCTGAATCGTTATGGGGTGCCGGAAATCTTCAACACCGACCAGGGATCACAGTTCACCAGCTACGAGTTCACACGGACGCTCAGAGAGGCTGGAATTCGTATCTCCATGGACGGTCGAGGCCGATGGATGGATAATGTGATGATCGAGCGTCTGTGGCGTTCGTTGAAATATGAATGTGCTTACCTGCGTGAGATGGGAACCGGAAGCGAACTGCGGCAAGCCTTGGCTTGGTGGTTCGATTTCTACAACAATCGACGTCCGCATTTTGCTTTTGACGGCAAGAAGCCGATGGAGATATATCAGAACCGTTCCAGGCCAGAGGGGGTACCCCCTCTGGCCTGGAACGAAAGAGCGGCGTAGCTCGTAAACGTGTCCACCTTAAAATCGTCGCTCAGTGGTCCGAAGAACCGAGGCCACTTCTTTGGGACCACTCCAAACTTTGCTTCTGCATTTAGTTATGAATCAGTATTGGCGTTGGCCGAAGGCCTGAGAAAAACCAACGGCAACTCCAAAGGCCTTGTCGAAAGTTTAGCGCCAAGCCCTGTCATCAAAGGGGTCATCAATTCTTTTAGGCTGAATGAGTATGGGGACGTTGAAAGAAAGATCTTCATTACGACTATTCAAAATGGTCAGTACAGGACAATAGAAATGCGCTAACCACGGCTTGAATATTATGGCGACAGAATCATTAAGGCAGTTAGTTCAACGGAACCTGAACAGTTGGATGCTTATACCAAGCATATGCATCATACTGCTGCTCGGCATTTATGCAGCCTACGAAAAAAGCAGAGATTTTCAATCACAAAACACCGTACTCATTGAAGCTCTAAGCAAACATGTCGTATCTCAAACCAATGATGCAAAATCTGCCCTGGCTTCTCTTTCGTCCAGTATAACTCGTTACGATCCCTTCTGGTTTCACTGGGTCCTTAGCAATTTTCTTCTTGCCTACCCACACTATGAACGCCTCGTTTACCTAAGCCCAAATGGCAAGCTTTTGGCCACCTCGCCCCAGGTAGACTCCCTGATATCCATGGAATCGTTCATAGACAAAGTCTCTGACGAACCAACATTACTCTCCCAACCAATAAACTCTCCACTTACACACAAAGTCGTCGTGTATATTGGTATGCGCATGACAAACGGCAATATTCTCATTGGAGAACTCAGCATAAAGTCTCTCAATGAACATTTCACCGACATGCTTCCTTCTGGAGAGGGAAAACTGGTTCTGTGCGACTACTATGGCAACCTCATATCCCATCCAGACTATAGCAAAGTAGTGACTCAAGAGAATATTGGTCACTTAAGTATCATCCGCGATTTCAGAGAAAAAGGAAACCACACAGCACTGTATGAATCTGAAGGCACCTACTATTATGGGACATTGGCTTCTATCCAGCCAAATAATTGGCTTTTATTGAGGTCTCAGCCTGTTAAAGATGTTTTCTTGCCAGTTCTCGCCCCTCTTTTCGCCCTACTGACAATCATCTTGAGCCTGTTTTTTATTTTCGCTCATCTACTACAATATAAATTGCGAGAATCCATTGTTAAGCCCCTTGCGGCATTCACGGATTCAATTGAGCTAACAGCTCAAGGTCAGTATGAAAACGTCAGTAGCCAGTTGGAGCAATTCAAAGAACTGTCTGTCATTGAAGACAGATTCAATGACATGCTTCAACGCATCAACGCCAGAGAGCAGACTAATAAAGAAAGCGAAGAACGGTTTCGCCAGTTGGTCGAAAATATCCATGAAGTTTTTTGGATTTCCGATTTCGATAACGAAAAAATCATCTATGTCAGCCCTTCGTATGAAATAATTTGGGGGCGTACCAGAGAATCCCTGTATGAAAATGCGGATACGTTTTTCATGGCGATTGATGCTGAAGACAGAAGTGGGTTCACTTCCTTGGACCAGTCAGCGGCGAATTTAAGGTGGACAGTTTCATAGGCTACGCCGCCTTGTGGGGCCAAGCCAGAGGGGGTACCCCCTCTGGCTTGGGGCCTTCCTGATATATCTCCATCGGCTTTCTGCCGTCAAACGCCTTGTGTGGGCGGCGGTTGTTGTAGAAATCGATCCACCAGGCCAGGGCCTGCCGCAACTCGCTTCCCGTTTCCAATTCCCGCAGATACACGCATTCGTATTTCAGTGATCGCCACAGGCGTTCGATCATGACGTTGTCCATCCAGCGGCCGCGGCCGTCCATGGAGATGCGGGCTCCGGCTTCCCGGAGCGTCCGTGTGAACTCGTAGCTCGTAAACTGCGAGCCTTGGTCCGTGTTGAAGATTTCGGGCACGCCGTAGCGGTTCAGGGCCTCCTCCAGGGCGGACACGCAGAAGTCCGCTTCCATGGTGTTCGACAGCCGCCAGGAGAGCACCGCGCGGCTGTGCCAGTCCATGATCGCCACGAGGTACAGGAAGCCCCGCTTCATCGGGATGTACGTGATGTCGGCGCACCACACCTGGTTCGGCCTCGTGATCGCCTTGCCGCGCAGCAGATACGGATACGTCTTGTGCTGCGGATGAGGCTGGCTGGTTCGCGGCTTCTGATAGACCGCCATCAACCCCATCTTGCGCATGAGCCGCCGGACGCGATTGCGCCCGAGTTGATGGCCCTCATCGCGCAGGATGTTGCGCATCTGCCGGGAGCCGAAGAACGGCAACTCCAGGAACAACTCGTCGATGCGCTTCATGAGCGCCAAGTTGGACGCGGACTCGCCGATCGGCTGGTAATAGTACGTTGAGCGGTGCAGCTTGAGGATTTCGCACTGCCGTCGAACACTGAGCATCGGATGCCCCTTGTCGACGATGTCTCGCCTTCGCTCGCAGCTCATATCTTTGCGAAGGCTTGTTGCAAAAAATCCTTCTCCACCGTGAGCTGGCCGATCTTGGCGTGAAGCTCTTTTATCCGGGCCTCATCGCTTTGTTGGGTCTTTTGGGCCTTGCCCGCAAAGCCAGCTACGATCTGCTCCTTGGCCTGCTTCTTCCACTGGGAAACCTGGTTGGGATGCACGCCGTACCTGCTGGCGAGCTCGGACAGGGTGTGTTCGCCGGACAAGGCATCCAACGCGACACGGGTCTTGAATTCGGCGGTAAAGTTCCTTCTTTTCCTGGACATCAAAAGCCTCCTTTGGGCTTCTTACGTCCACCTTAGCTCGTGGTCCAGTTTCCTGAACCCACTTCTGACCGCTTTCGTGTGACAGACGCTTTCAACGCATTACGCACCGATGGGAAGATAGTAGATGAAAAATTCAAGATACTTCTTCCTACCAGCAACCAGAGATGGGTAAGAGCTCAGGCTTTTCCTGTATATGATGACAAGGGAATACGTGTTCGAATGGTTGGTATCGCTGAAGATATTACGGAAAGCAGAGCCATTCAAACAGCGCTGGTCAAGGCCAAGCAGGATGCTGAATCTGCAAACCAGGCTAAAACCGAGTTCCTTACGAACATGAGCCATGAACTGCGTACCCCACTCAATGGAATTCTGGGTATGCTCCAGCTCACACGAGACACAAAGCTCACCACAGAGCAATTTGAGTATCTCGATACAGCCATCAGCTCGAGTAAAGTTTTGCTTAATGTTATTAATGACATCCTTAACATCGCACAAATCGAAGCTGGCAAGCTCATCCTGCATGGTCAACTGTTCTCATTACACGAGATACTTGAGACCATTTATAAATTCTTCAAGCATTCGGCTCTTTCCAAGAATGTTGATCTTACTATGGAAGTTGAACCCGGCCTTCCAGCTCATTTGATCGGCGATGAAGTACGGATACGTCAAATCCTCTTCAATCTCGTTGGCAATTCAGTCAAATTTACTGAAGACGGCTCAATACATGTTCACATTCAAAAGCTTCCAATCAGACCCAAAGACGATGTTATCGTAGTGTTGTTCACAATTGCCGACACTGGAATAGGCATCCCTGCCGACAAGATAAACTATGTATTCGAGTCATTTACACAAGTCGACGGAACATACACGCGACGTTACCAAGGCACAGGTTTAGGGCTAGGCATTGTTAAAAACCTTGTAACCCACATGAATGGAACAATTACTGTTGATAGTGATCTTGGCGAAGGAACAACTATGTTCGTGACACTTCAATTGAAAGTGCCAAGCAAAGAACAAATGGCCCAACTTTCGGTCAATAAAAACCTTAATAAGGATGATCACGGAAGGTATACGATCCTGATAGTAGAGGACGACAGGGTCAACCAAATAGCTATCAGCAGAATGCTTCAAAAAATGGGACACTCCCCCACCTGTGTGGATAATGGGAAAAAAGCCTTAGAAGCATTGAAGAAAGCTGAATACGACTGTGTCTTCATGGATATTCAGATGCCAATCATGGACGGGATTGAAGCAACCAATATCATTCGTCAATCGAAAGATATGGCCCACCTATCAGACATACCAATTGTCGCACTCACTGCTCACGCAATGCCTGGAGACAGAGATAAATTTTTAAAAATGGGAATGAATGACTACATTTCCAAGCCGGTAACGAGTGACCAACTGTATGCTGCATTGGAGAAGTTAAATCTTAATGAAGGGCAATAAGAGTAACAGGTGTGTTCACTAGCAGTAAGTAGTTTTTTCAACTACCACTTGCTTCGTCCAACGGGCAGATAAAAGAAATCAACCCGCCTGTTGATACGCTTATTCGCTTCAGTAGTACTGGGCAAAATAGGCTTTGCACTGGCATAG
Source organism: Pseudodesulfovibrio profundus (assembly GCF_900217235.1). Classification (NCBI taxonomy): domain Bacteria; kingdom Pseudomonadati; phylum Thermodesulfobacteriota; class Desulfovibrionia; order Desulfovibrionales; family Desulfovibrionaceae; genus Pseudodesulfovibrio; species Pseudodesulfovibrio profundus. Next base: position 647,211 of record NZ_LT907975.1, read on the forward strand.
CCAACAGCCTTCATCCGTGTGGATTCTATTTCAGAGTTATCAAGAATATACCGCAAACAGCGGGCTGCTCGAGCGGCAGACAACTCCCAGTTCGAAGAGAACAAGTCAGATTCTGGACGTTCACCATCAGTATGCCCACGGATAACAAGGTTGAAGTTCTTATTTTCAAGTCCATGTATGACAACTGCAATAGCTTCTCGGGCTTGAGGATTCAATTCGGCTGTTCCCTTACGAAACATTACACTGTTATCAAAACGCAACATCACACCGGATTTATCACTACTGATTCGAGCCATATTGGTTAGGTCCTTGGCTCGTATAAACTTTCTCAGCCTAGCGCCCAACTCAACAATTTCCCGGTTTTCCCGAACACTTCTACGCTCTTTGAAGTTCGACTCAGCGTAAGGGGTCGCCAGGGCTGATTCATCTTCCAACTGAACTCCGAGGGCCTCTTGAATCGAGCCCATCATGAGTCGGAAGTTGGTGATGTCCTGATTGGTAAAAGACAACAACAAAACGAAAAAACAGAGAAGCAATGTCACCATGTCGGCAAATGTAGCCATCCATGCTGGAATGCCTTCCTCTTTTTTCGGTGGCGCAGACTTAACCCCACCCGCTTGTTCTTCTACTTGCTCTTCAGCCATGACCAATTACCACGCATCCCGCTGCGGCATATGAAGGTAGAACTCTACCCGTTGATTCTTTTTTCTGTTCTCTGGTGTGTCGTTCGGTGCAGAAGGCCTTGTATCGGCATATCCAACAGCTTTGGCCCTACTGATTTCTATACCGCCCTTATTTACTATATAATCGAGAGCCACTGCCGCTCGAGCAGCAGACAACTCCCAATTAGAAGGAAACTTTCGTGTGGATATCGGGCGATCATCAGTATGCCCTCGTACAACAAGATTTAATTTATAATCTTTCAAGACTTTGATGACATTATCTAGAATTGTGTCGGCATTCCCTGTCAACTCTGCCGTCCCAGGCTTAAACATAGATGAGGAATTGGCACTGAAGATAACGCCATCACGATCAGCAGTAACGCCGGTCCCCTCCTTGATCTCCACATCCTGGTCTTCAAGCAGGGATTTGATTCGCATGATCACACCCAACAAAAGGCGCTCGTCATGTGATATCTTTGCAGCCATTTCCTTGGCTGTCTTGCTGGTATTAAATTCAGCCATATCATCTGATACGGCTCTTAGTTCCTTAACGCCAAAGGCGCCCTTGATAGAGCCTAAAGCATCACGATACTTTTGCTCGCTTTGTTCGGCAAAAGATAACAGCAGAACAAAGAAGCAAAGCAACAAGGTCACCATGTCGGCAAAGGTGGCCATCCATGCCGGCAGCCCTTCATCCCCTTTGGGTTCCTCAGGAGGCTTTCTTTGAACTTGTTCTTCTGCCTTTTCAGCCATAATGATGCTTCTTTGCTTTACGCTGCGTTTTCACGCATGGCGGGGGCCAGGAAGGCTTCAAGCTTTTCTTTGACGACTGACGGGTGGTCTCCACGCTGCAAAGACGAAACCCCTTCAATCATGATCTGCATATATAACGCATCTTCGATTGAGCGCTCTTCAAGTTTTGTGGCAAGGGGCAGGAAAACACAGTTTGCCATGACTGCACCATAAAACGTCGTCAAAAGGGCAACGGCCATAGCCGGACCAATTGAGGAGGGGTCTGAAAGGTTGGACAGCATGTTCACAAGACCAATAAGGGTTCCGATCATTCCAAACGCAGGAGCCATGGTCCCCATGCCTTTAAAGACTGCCTGCCCTTGTCTATGGCGTTGTTTCATGAATTCGAGTTCAATTTCCATGACGTTTCGCACAAGCGCTTCGCTGGAGCCATCAACAACCAGCATGACCCCTTTTTTGAGAAATTCATTATCGATGTTGACCTTTTCCAGTGCAACCAGACTTTCTTTACGGGCAGTATCGGCCAATGTCGTTATCTGGCGAATAATATCCTGCGGATCGTTCGATTTGAATAGAAGCGTCTTCAAACCGACTTTGATTGTGCCGATGACCGTCCCCATTGGAAACATGACGAATGTAACGGCAAAAGTGCCTCCAACAACAACGACTATCGAAGGTATATCGAGGAAACCAGCAGCATTACCACCCATGAAAATGGTGGTAAAGACAAGCCCAAATGCACCGACGAGACCTATTAACGTTGCAATATCCATAAGCTATCTTATAGTTTTTTGGCAGTTGTGCCGATTTTTACTTCATTATTATCATAATAGAAATATACGTCTTCAAGAAAATCATCCACTTTGAGGAATGCGGATCCGATACTGATCTCAACCCCAGGCTTGACCACTCCCGTCACTAGAATCTTACAGCGATCTAAGTTCTCGGATTCCCGAATGCCTTCCCACAGTTTCTTCTTCAATTTCTTCAATAAGCTGAGCTCTTTCTGGGCTGAATCCTTCTTGATTGTCAGCTCCTCTTTATGCTCATCATTCTTATTCAACAATTTTTCATAAAGTGCGATGTCTTTATGAAGTTGTTTAATACGCTGATTATACTCTTCATCTGCGTGCAACAAGACAGGATCATAACCGACCACTAAAGATGTGTCGGTTCCAAGCCCACCTCCCAATTGCTCACCAACGTAGATATAGTCATGTGAAAAATAATCTCCGCCAGTCAGCCGTCCCCCAACTGCCAGACGTTTACCCGCGTATACGCGACTATGCATGAGAGAACCTTTTACCATGACATCCTCTCCGGCTTTCATTGTGCCAAACTCGCAAAATGATACCTTTATTGAATGCCCTGCTTCCAGCATTGCCGACTTGCCACCTTTTACGCCCCCTCGACAATTGAGGTCGTTTAATGCTTCTATGTGGGCACCTTCTACCTGCCCCTGGACGGAAATATTATTGGCATGAACAGAAAATCCGGTGCGAACAGCGCCGCCAATGATAAGATCGCCTACATAGTGAATGTTCCCGATTCTAAAATCGATATCCTCCAAAAGAGTCAGATTGCGCTTAACAATAATTTTATCATTATCATACAGCACGCACCCATTCACTGCGGCAAATAACTTGTCGGGCTCGCGTCGCTTAACGCCAGTCCCTCGACCGGCAGGAAAACGCTTCTCCGAGAACAGAAACCGTTCATCATATTCGCTCGAGTCAACAGTCTCAGGATCAACCCACTCTGCAAGTAAAGCACCGGCTTCAACGTTTTGAATATAATTCAACTCGTAGTGGTCGACGCTACCGTCATCCTGCTCTTGCGGCTTAAGACGAATCTCATCCACAAGTGGATCAAAGTGATGCTTCAAATAAAAAGGCATTAGCCTAAGGCTTCTCCATCAAGAATTATCGACAACAGTCTCTGAACACCCCTATATGACAGACTATTTTTAGAGTTTGTAACCATAGTTCAATTACGTATTACAGTCAATCCATTTAGTTTTTCTAATAGATTAGCCTATTCTTAATAATAAAAGGAATTACCCCTAAAGAAAGGCGCAAAGTTGCCGATAACAAGACCATAGAAGGCGAATTAGGTTGGGATGATTCGTGTAACACCAGGGAGGGAGCCCATGAATATCCCCGAAATATCCAATGACATAAAGCAGAACGTACGTTCGGAGAACGTAACCCGTGTCCAAACCGAGGACAGGGTTGCCCCGGACCAAGGTTCAGTCAGAACTGTCCCCGCTGCCGCGTCAAAGCAGGATGGAGCAAACTCAAACAGTTCTGGTGAGCAACACTTTGACAAGGCACACCTTGATTCCATCATCAAGGAAGCCCAGGAGCACTTGGAACAACAGGATATCAACCTCAAGTTCAATGTTCTTGAAGAAGGTGAAACCGTCCAAGTCGAAATTGTCGACAGTGACGGAAAGACCATACGAAAGATCCCGGAAGACGACCTCCTGAAGCTCTCCAAGTCGTTAAAGAATCTCGAACGGGGTTTTCTGGACAAGATTTCATAATAGCCGGCAGCCAATTTCGGACACTCAAGCCCTTTGCCTGATAGGTAAAGGGCTTTCCGTGTTTCTCTAATGCACTTGCCTTACCCATATGGGTAAGGCATATTATGAGTTAAGGAATCACAGGAGGAAAGTATGTCCGATTTCAGCATTTCCGCCATCACGCCTGCATCAATGGCCATGGAGAACCTGGCTTCAGGGACAGAGTCGATGCAAGATAGCTCAAGCACAGCTATTTCCGGCTTTAATGAAGGCGGTCCAGATACAATGGAGCACGCTGTTGCAGGAGCAGAGATAGCATCTCGCACGACAGACTTCCTTGGCACTGGAACCGACTTCAGTTCAACTGGCACAGATATCGATATTTCCCATGCAATCAATACGTCCATAATGGACGGCATGGGCAGCATCACTGACAAAGTCGTTTAATATCTAGCGAGGCAGCATGAGCAATATCATTTACATTCAGGCATCTCCGCGAGGAGCTCGATCTCACTCGCTTGCAGTAGCAGACGCTTTCGTAAACACACTGAAAACAGTAGACGAGAAAGCGAATATTCAAATTTATAAGCTACATGAAATGAGCCTTCCCGAGCTGGACAACGACACTTTGGTTGGCAAATACAATATCATGCATGGCCGAGAGTTCACTGATAGCGAAAAGGAAAAATGGAGTGCTGTGGAAACAGTAATCCATGATTTTAAAAAGGCTGACAAACTCGTCTTCGCAATACCTATGTGGAACTTTTCCATACCCTATAAGCTCAAACACTTTATGGATATCATAGCTCAGCCAACCTACACGTTCCAGGTTGGTCCCAATGGCTATGAGGGCTTAGTGAGCGCTAAAACATTTATCGCCTATTCTCGTGGTGGAGCATATGAAGATGGGTCAGCTTTTGACTTCCAAGCATCCTATGTAAAACACTATCTTGGTTTCATTGGTATCACCGACATACAGTCAGTCACTGTCCAGCCAACGTTGGCAGGAGGACCTGACGCCGCCCTAAAAGCACAAGAACAAGCCATCAATCAGGCTATCGAGATTGCAAAATCCTTTTAGTTGATCAAAAAAAGAGGCTTCGTCTTAGACGAAGCCTCTTTTTTCATATTTAGTCCCTACTCTACCACTCTTTTTCTCGCTGGGCTGCGAGTGCGGCTTCCTGCTCATCAAAGGATTCAAATCCAGCGTGATGCATGGCATCGACGACAGTGTTGTTCCAATCCCAGCAGGCATAAATTACCGGCTTGTGGAAAGTTCCACGGAACTGTTCCATTTCCTGGCGATAGAACTCTTCTTTGGGTGTCTCCATATGTTCACGAAGCTGTTCGCTAAAGCGATCAAGTTCGCCTTCATACCATTCCATGAAGTCTTCAGGAGATTTGTATTTTTTAAGAATATGGCCGTAACTGTTTGCTTCCAGCAACTTATTCAGATTGACCATATGTTGTTTTTTGAGCCAATCGCCCAAGTCTCTGGTTTTGATATTTTCAGCTTCAATAGCCGCCATATCAATTTTGGTCTGGTGGTATGTATCAGGAACAACCGATGCCGACACAATTCCAGCAATGGCTACCAAGCCTCTCAGAATGACACTATTGCTTACACCCTGGCCGCAGAAACCAACCTTCTTGCCGACCTTCTGACCGGCAAAGATAGCAGAAAGGATCGCCCACACAACCGCAGGGTCCTCTTCATCGTAGATGTGCTGCAGGCTGGCATTATCACGATCCGTGGCGAGTACCATCTGCGTCATATCGTTGGATCCAATGGAGAATCCGTCGACTTCTTTGAGGAACTCCTTGCACAAGATGGCATTACTCGGAATCTCAGCCATCAGGATAATTTTCAGCTCATCCTTTCCGGACTCAAGGTTGTGAACCTGCTTGAGGTATCGCTTCATGGACCGGGCTTCTTCCAGCGTACGCACAAATGGGAACATGATGCTCAGGTTCTTGCCGCCGTAGATACCACGAGCAAGCTTGAAGGCTTCCAGTTCCCAGTCATGGATATTTCTGGAAACACCACGATATCCAATCATCGGGTTATCTTCATATGCTTCGAACAAGGAGCCACCAAGCAGATTTCGATACTCGTTGGACTTGAAGTCAGTGGTTCGGTAAACAATCGTGCTTCCATAGAAAGCCATGGCAAACAGAGCCAGTCCCTGCGAGAGGGTCTGGATGTAGTTTTCTTTACCAGTCGTATAACCACGAGACTCGAGCAGCTTACGAATACGATCAGGTAACGTGGCGACTTCATCCATCTCGGACTTGAGCCCCATCTTCAGCGCGACTTCTTCACGCATGGCGGTTACCTGATCCAGATAAGCAACAACTTCCGGCTCATCTTTGATCTTTTCAACGTAATCCCAAACAATGCGCTCGTGCTCCTGACGAGTCTGCCAAGCTTCCGTACGCGGTTCGGGCATGGGCTCCAACATATCGTGGTAGCCAAGAATGACGGATACGTGTGCTTCCAAGTCAATGGATGTTTTCAGCACATCCAGTCGGTCAGTTGCCATGGAAATGTGATCATCAAGCTTATGATCCATTTCACGGAGCTGACGATGCATGGCAAGAACCTCATCCGTAGAACGGGAACCTTCCTGCTCTGCCAGGGAATCCATTTTCTTGGAAAGGCCGGTAATGAGACCGACATACTCACGCAGCTTGAGCGGAACACGGATAAGACCATCCGCCAACTGCTCCTTCATCACCTTGGTGAGTCGCTTGTCCATCTCGGCGAGCTTCTCTTCCACGAGGTCGTTCAGGGTGTCCTTATCGTAGGCTTCAAGCGCCATAGGATGCACACCAATGTTGCCGAGCATGAACTCTGCACGCAACAAACCGATCTCAAAATCAGGAACATTTCTTAAACGGGAAAGGAAAAGGGCCTGGCCAACATCGGCCAGAATCAGGCCGACTTTAGTCTTCGTCGGAGGCAGTTCGGCGACGTTGATCTCTCCACCAACTTCAACCAGGGGCAGTTCTCCGCGGTATACTTTGCCGCGCGAACCATCAACAGTCACCTGTTGGCCCTCAAGAGATCGTAACGCTTCCAAGCGCTGAATACCGATAATAGCCGGGATTCCCAGCTCTCGGGATGTGATGGCCGCGTGGCTGGTATCGCCGCCAACATCCGCAAGGATGGCAGATGCGATACGCATACCGGGAACCATATCCGGATCAGTACGTTCGGCAGCAAGAATATCGCCCTTGTTGATCTTGTTAAGTTCCAACGCAGATCGGAGATATTTCACTGTACCCTGACCAGCGCCACGAGATGCGCCATTACCTTCTACAATGACCTCTGCGCTATCGAGAGCCTTCTTGTCGACTTCAAGACGACGCATGAAAATGGTATCAGGATGTTGCTCAAAGTCTTCGTTCCAGCGGGTCTCGGGACGAGCCTGGACAAACCAAAGACGATCTGTTTTGTCGATACAAAACTCAGTGTCCATTATCATACCATCATAAGCTTTCGAGATAGCCCGTACACCCTGCGCAACCATTTCAGCCTGCGCAATGGACAATGCCCAACGGTTTACTTCATTCTCAGGAACCTTGACGACATGAGTCCCGCTACCGTCTTCTTTGTAGACGATCTTCTTTTCCTTGCATCCCATGTAGCGGATAACGACTTCGCGTTCACTATCACGCTGGAATACATAAAATTTATCAGGTGTCACCATTCCACCGACAACAGCCTCACCCAAGCCGTAACTTGCGTCGATGGAAACCAGATCATTACGATCCGTTCCACGGCAACCTGTTGCTGTATCTGCGCTAAATGCAGTACCGGAAATAACCGGATTAATCATGCGCATGATGCAAACAGACAAGGAGGTGTGCTCAATGGCCCACTCCTGCTTTGCAATTTCAGCGATAGAATCGTCACCGGTTTCTTCTGCTTTGGTGATTGCATCCAGAATTGCTTCACGACGATACGTCATTGAACGCAGGTTGTATGCGGATGCACAATCCCAATGGTAGGCTTCGAGACAGGTCTCTGCCCCTACGATGTTCAGATAGGTATCCTGAAGTCCTGCAAAAGCTTTCTTTCGGCTGTCCTCACCGGCTGCGGAAGAACGTACGGCCACGGGAACGTCATCCATGCCCGCTTCCTTACAAATGGAAAGATAGGCACCTTTGACTTCGTCAACAATCTCTTTAGGCAGATCAACAGAAAGGATAGCGGACTGAACCAAAACAGAGCGCATTCGAAGCTGATCAATTCCTTCTGGAGAAGTGGCGAATCCATCTACTACATTATTAATGAAGGTTCGCAGTTTGATCGGTGTGCCGGACTGCTTCGCAGTTTCTTCGCGAACTTTTTTTCCGACAAAACGCACAAAGTGCTGAAGATATTCAGAATCCTGATTGACCTCATCTGAAGCCCAATCAATCTTGTTGTATTCTTTGTCTACTGTAGACCGAACTACAGCTGCATTCACCTTGGTTTCATCAAGGATGGTATGGAAAACATGGGATGAAATAGCACGAAACTCAGGGGCACGAATCCCCGGCACCTGGCTGATGATGGCAGTATTATAGTTTTTACCGCCGACAAGGAGTTCAGCTTCTTCTCCTATAGACTTAATCTCGGCACCATTGAGCACCAATTGTTGTTTAAGCCGTTCGAGCTTTGCTTCAGCCTTACTGGCTGTCGCAGTCTTTTTAGCAGGCTTCTTCTGGGTTTTGGCCATTTCGCCCTCCTTGGAATTCCGTCATGTTTGCTGAGCAAGTAGTGCTCATTTTTCATGATCGTCTAGAATCCCAATAGTGTTTTTTTGAGTACAATACAGTTAAATCCCAATGAGTAAGTAGACCCCGCTTACAGGTAATTCCAACAGTTAGTCAATTAAACTATTGGTTCTACCAATGGTCCAATTATATCATCAAAACACCAATTTCTGAGCAATGAAACTGTATTATTTCAAATCATATTTCCACAAAAAACAAAGACTACCAAGGTCTTATGCCTTGGTAGTCTTTAATGTGTTTTTTATCTAATCCAGATTACTCTAGCTGGCTAGAACTGGACCAATTTTATATTAATATTATTTTTTACATCTTCTGACCACAAGTCGGACAGAAATTGAAGTCGCTATTCGGGACTTCAGATTTACACGTGGGACATACGCCAGCGGTGGCCCCAAGTTCAACAAGCAGTTCACCTTCGACTACCGGAATCATCTTTTTATCTTCCGTGTAGTTTGCCGACTTGATGACACGACGAACAACTCCATCAACAGGAGAAAGTACAGATTTTTCCTGCTTCATGATGGATATATTAAACAGCTCTTCGCCCACCTTGACGGTATCGCCGGGACGAACATGGGTAACCCAAAGATCGCCATTGCTCGGAGAGCCGACATGGAATGGATTGCCAGGGTCAGCCAACTCCAAAACATCCTTGGAACCTGTGTCAGGTTCAGCCACCTTGACCTGATGACTCATGATCTCAGAGTCGAGCACATAGCGAACAACTGCCATACCGTTCTCATCCGGTTCGGAAATGTCGAGAATACGCATTCTATGCGGTTTCTTGCAGTTCCCCTGGAAGTTGAGCACTTCACCCTTCTCCAGGCCTTCAAACCAAATATCAACGGGCAGATTGTTGATGTTTCCATACTTCTCGCAGAATTCAATTGTCGTAATCGCATCACCGGGGTGATTGAGATACATAACGAACTCTTCTTCACTCGGTTGACGGTGCAAACGTTTCTGAAGAGCTTCTTTTTCCGCAGCGAGATCAACGTCAGCCAGAGTCATCAAAGGTGAATCTTCTGTCCGTTTTGCGATAGCCGTTTCCCACCCTTTTCCAAATGCGGACTGGTACACCCAGTCTGCAGGGAATCCAAGGGGCAACTTGCCGAACTTGCCAAGCAGCAGATTACGGAAAGCATCATTGGAGTCACGATACAAGTCCAGTCGCGCACTACGTTCGTGGCTCGTCAGTTCATCCTCTTTGCAGAGGTTGACGACATCCAGAATGTTGAGCAGACGGCGTACTTCACGCTCTCCGCCACGTTTATATGCTCCAGTCACGGCAAGGAAAGCCGTATTCCAGGTGATTTGTGAACCAGGAGTTACATCATGATAGCGGACAATCTTGCGGGTTCCCTCAAGGAATTTGAGCATGTACGGAAGCAGTTTGATATATCCCTGCTTCAATGCTCCTTCCTGTGAGGATGACGTTGCACCACCCGGCATGCCATGTCTGACCACATCGTGGTCAATCCCCTGGAAATAAGGGGCCGTGTATTTATCGTAGTAAGGCATGATCTGCTTGAGCTTAAAGTTCGTAGCTCGAATCATATCCTTATCAAGATGCGTCTTCAGACCAATTTCATCTTCAATGTATGCAGCGGTGGACAAGACTTCACCCTGCCCGTACCAGCGAACAGAAGCACCAACCGCAACATCAACAATGTGCGCACCGGCCTTTGCTGCCGCCCCCATGGTCGGGACAAAAAGACCATCCGTGTAGTGACGATGACTGTGCACAACCAGTTCAGGATACCTCTGGGTAATGGTGCCAATCAACTCCTTCATGAAGCGCGGCGGACATACGCCAGCCATATCCTTCAAGCCGAGAATGATCATCTTCTCAGCTTTTTTCTCGCTCACACCGGCGACATCAGCACACATCCGAATGATTTCAGAAGTCACTGTCAGGTAACGCTCAACATCAAACCCTTTTGCCCAGGACAATGAAATGGCCGGCTCAAAGATATTCTTCGTTGAATTAAGGGCTACCTCGGCAAAAGGCCGCATGTTTTCGATGTGGTTGAGGAAATCGAAACAACGAATAACATCGTAATGTTCGTTGATCATTTCGCCGGTCAACCGCATCACATTTTTGGGCTGTGGCTTATAGCCAAGCACATTCGTTGAACGAATAAGGATCTGCTTGAGAGTATTGGGAGCAAACTTGTTCCACTCGGCAGCTTCGGAGAATGGATAGGTCATGTTGGCGAGCATGGCCACGTGAAAGTGTGCCCCGCCTCCGTTCTCCAGCGAGAAAAAGCCGCACTTATCAAGCGAAGGCCCAACAATGGCATCTTCAGCCTGGCGGAACCTGTTACCCGAGTTGGACTGTGTGATATCCCGCGTCGTGGTGTCGGTCATATGGACAATGCCCGCTTCACGATCGCTACGGAGCGTATCAAGTATACTATCGCGATCCATTCCACGAGTAATGTGTGGCTCAAACCAGCTTGATACCTCGGGAGACTCAGCCAACTGGAAACGACCAATCCGCTTGTCTTCCCGGCCTCTGTATTCTCCAAGCTGAATATACTTGTTGTACCCAAGGGCAGAGATTTCCGCGACCAGACGAGTCAAACGGAAGAAATCTGGTTCGCGATCAGAGTAGTCCATCAACTCTGCATAATTATGGCGAACAAAATTAGTATCGTAATCTGCCTCAATGAACTTGGCGTGATCAATGATCTTCCGGTGGAAGGGAATGGTCGTTTTCAATCCACCGATCATGTATTCGCGCAAAGCGCGCTTCATCAAAGCTACAACTTTATTCCAACTATTACCGTATGCTATGAGTAATGAAGCAGCGGAATCATAGTTGGAGGGGAAGCGGTAACCGTCCCCCACACAGGAATCGATACGGATACCCTGTCCACCCGGAGAAACATACCGAGTAATACGCCCTGAGTTGGGTTCAAAATTCTTTTGAGGATCCTCGCAGTTAATACGACATTGGAACGCCCATTGATAAGGCTTGTTTTTTTCTTCTGAAAGACGCAACTCTGCCCCAAAAGCAATGGCAATCTGCTCTTCCACCAAGTCAATGCCGTAGCGACACTCAGTAATGCCGTGCTCAACCTGAAGGCGAGTGTTAACTTCAATAAGGTACGGTTCACCATCTGCGTCCACGAGAAACTCAACAGTTGCCAGGGAGTAGTATCCAACAGCACTGATGAGGCGTCGGGAATACTCTTTCAACTGTGCACGAAGTTCTTCGGAATACTTCGGCCATGGAGAAGGTGTGATCTCAATAAGTTTCTGGTGGTTTCGCTGCACCGAGCAATCACGCTCATCAAAACAGAAAACATTGCCATATTTATCGGCAACAACCTGAATTTCGATGTGGCGTACAGAAGTGAGCAATTTTTCAACGTACAAACGAGGATTGCCAAAAGAGGCCTGCGCAAGGGCGGATGCCTTGGAAAATGCTTTTTCCAGGTCTTCATCCTTGTAGACTTCATAAATACCTCGTCCACCACCGCCACCTTCGGCTTTCAGCATTACCGGGAAGCCAATCTCCTTGGCTATCTCCCGAGCTTCAGGAATGGAAACGGCACCTTCCGAGCCTGGCACGACCGGAACATCCTGTTCCAAAGCAAGCTTTCGTACGGCGACTTTGTTGCCAAGGATGCGCATGGGCTCCTGCGGGGGGCCAATGAAAATGATGCCGGCTTTTTCGCAACGAGCCGGGAACGAATCATCCTCGGAACCAAATCCCCAACCCGGGTGAATAGCGACTACATCATTTGCCTTGGCTTTTCTGATTACCCTGTCCAAGTCAAGGTAAGCGCGCGGGTCCGATCCCAACAACAACAGTTCGTTGGCACCCGAGGAAGCGGGAGAAGTTTTATCAACGTCTGTGGCTGTCATGATAGCCTTGGCGTTGAACATCTCTGTAATGGAACGACAGATGCGTCTAGCCGGAATTCCCCGGTTAGCCACTAAAATCCGCTTTCCCTTGACCTCTTCAAGTACCTTTTCAAAGGACTTCGGCTGCATGGAAATCACTGTTCTCCCTGAAAAAAATGACAATAACATCTCCTCACCTCGTTTTGGACAGAGGCTACAGAGGAGCAATAGAACCGGAATAGAGAACGGCTTCTCCTTCCGCTTTGCGTATAATGAGTCCGCCGTCAGTTGAAACACCAACGACGACAGCATAAAAAGATATGTCTCCGCTCTCTCTTATCTCAACGCGATGTCCAACCCAGGCCATTTTATCCAATAAAGCGGACAAAAACTCAGGAGGGTCCAACTCGTCGAGCACATCTTCGTACACGTTTTTAAACCGATTTACAAGATGCCACCAAAGGCTCAAAGGGCCTGTCACCGTTGAATCAATCTCTATTTTTGCAGCTGGAACCGCACGATCTTCACGCATTTGCTGGTCTGGCGGAGAATAGTCCAGGTTAAGTCCGAACCCCAGAATATTTAAAGTCCCGGCGGACTCTATAAGCATTCCACCCACTTTCCTGTCCTTCTGAAGCAAATCATTGGGCCACTTGATTTGTAGAGCTCCGCCCACGACCTCCATGGCACTCGCAATGACGTATCCACAATACAAGGAGAGCAACTGCGGAAGAGCTGACTCCCATGGGCCACTTTGAGGCATTTCTGGCAAAAGAACAGAGACATATAGATTTCCTGGAGGGGAAACCCACGGCCTGCGCATCTGCCCCCTGCCCGACCGCTGAGCAACACTGACAACAGCCCCCCATTCGTCAATCAGGGAAGCATCAGCCAGATATCTAGCAACCTCCATCGTCGTAGAACATTCTCCAACGACAACGACTACGGTGTCCAAGTGTTGACCACTTTTACGAAAAACACCGTGACCATTGATATCAACAGGGTCTCCCCATGGCCCCATATCGTTTATATCCTTTGCCCAACCGCTACACGATTCAGCAACCTGCTCAATCGTCACAGGAGAAACAATGGGTTCAACACCCGTTTCCCACAAATAAATTCCTGGTGGCAACATGGTTTACCTTATGCTAAGTATTTCTGAATGCAGATATATCTGGCTGGCGGAGCCGTCCGCGATTTATTATTGGGAAACACGATTATAGACAGAGACTATCTGGTAACCGGTGTCACCCAAAAGGAGTTTGAGCAAAAACACCCGTCCGCCCAGTTGGTTGGTAGGGCCTTCCCTATTTACCTCATCGACAAGCAAGAATTTTCCTTTCCGCGTGGCGAAAGCATCAACGAAGAATTACTGTCCAGAGACCTCACTGTCAATTCACTGCTGCTGGATGAAAACGGAGATCTCTACTGCCACCCGAAGGCGCTCGAAGATCTCAAAAGCAAAACACTACGCCCCGCTTCTCAACAATCATTCATAGATGATCCCCTTCGAGTATTCAGAGCCGCACGGTTCGCAGCTCGTTTTCCAGACTTTTCGATTCACCCTTCGTTAATAGACACCATGCGACAGGTAGCCAAAGCGGAACTGCTTGATTCCGTGTTCGCTGATCGAATTGGTCAAGAAACAGTCAAAGCTCTTTCAGCTCCTCGTCCAGGAAACTATTTGCGCCTGTTGACCCAAAGCAATTGCCTTGCTCCCTGGTTCGAGGAATTTCTTGCGGCTGAAACAATCCCGGCAGGCCCACCGGCATATCATGATACAAATGTCATTGAGCACACCTGTCGCATAATGGACAAACTGGCAGGTAACCCTTTAGCCGCTTGGATGGGGTTGTGCCACGATCTCGGTAAAACTCTGACACCCACCCCAGACCTCCCCAAACATCACGGCCATGACTACGCAGGGGTTACAATGGCGAAAAACCTGGCAAAACGTCTTCGACTCTCCAATGTATATGTTGCTGGAGGTGCAATTGCGAGCAAGTGGCATATGATTGGTGGGCAGTATACTCAATTGCGACCAGGTACTCGAGTCGACCTGCTCATGGCTCTGCATCTATCAGATACATTCAACGCATTTTTTTCTCTTGTAAAAGCAAATCAAGGCACCGACTATTCTGAAATAGCCAAGAGAGATCTACAAACCATCCTTGCCACTACGCTTCCTCCAGAGTGGCAGAACCGTGGTAGGGAATCTGGGATTAGGCTCCGAGAACTCCGCGCAGGGAAAATCAATAGAAAGCCCAAATAATAATGCTCGGGTTTTGACTTTTTTTCGCCTGGAAGATAACAATATCAATTAACTGTGCCTTACTGCGTAAGGTGTCGCAGTCCCAACACAATGATCTAATAACGGAGTTGTTTCATGAGACTTGTCACCCGGTCTGACTTTGATGGTCTTGTCTGCGCTACCCTGCTCAAACACCTTGGAATTATCGATGATTACCTCTTTGCCCATCCCAAAGACTTGCAGGATGGAAAAGTTGAAGTCGGGCGGAAGGATGTTTTGGCAAATGTCCCCTATGTTGAAGGATGTGGCTTATGGTTCGATCACCACACCAGTGAAATGGAACGGCTGGGAAACATTGAGTTTGAAGGGGCATCCAAACCTCTGCCAAGCTGTGCGCGGGTAATATATGAATACTATGGAGCGGACAAATTCCCCGACGCCTTTACCCCCATGCTCGACGCTGTAGACAAGGTCGACTCAGCACAACTCTCCGTTGAAGACATCACGGCACCGGAAGGCTGGATTCTGCTTGGGTACATCATGGATCCGCGAACCGGCCTTGGCAGATACCGAAACTACCGGATCAGCAACTACCAGCTCATGTTGGATATGATCGAGTACTGTCGGACTCTAAGTGCTGAAAAAATCATGCAGATTCCTGACGTCAAAGAGCGTATCGACAAATACTACGAGGACCAGGACAACTTCGTCCAAATGCTCAAAGATAATACGACGGTCTATGACAATGCCCTTGTCATAGATCTACGCAGTCAGGACCCTATCTACTGCGGCAACCGCTTCATGATCTACACCCTGTACCCTGACTGCAACGTCAGCATACGAGTCATATGGGGGTTCAAAAAGCAGAACGTGGTTCTCACAGTCGGACACTCCATAACCAACAGAACCAGCAAGACGGACGTGGGTAAACTTATGTTGTCTTTCGGTGGTGGCGGACATAAGGCCGTTGGAACATGTCAGGTCGCAGAAAGTGAAGTGTCCGAAGTATTAAACAAGATTATTTCCCAGATTAATAAAGACGGTTAAGCCCTGATCAGACAGATTGAGCGACTTCAACACGCATCCCGCTGTTGAAGTCGCTTTTTTTTATTCTTTTATCGATTCAAGCAATGCAAGAATATCTGCTTTTCGATCCGAATAAATATCTCGACTAAATGAAATGATGGCTGGCTGAACAGTTTTTAAGGCAGGCAGGTCCTGAACAACAGGAAGCTCATAAGCCTCAAAATCAATAGGCTGGAAACGAAGATCTTTATCCAAGGCACACCCTTGCACCTCGCACGCTTCGCCCATTATCTTCTCCCGCTCCATTTGGACCGTATCCATTTGCTTAACGTATTCCAGCGCACTACTTGGCGGCAGAGCATTATTCACTCGCTCTACCTCTTCATTAATATACTCTGCCAACGCTTTAAGCCGCAGATAGTGAACTGTCAGCCGTTTTCTGCCGGGGTTCTCTGGATCATCAAAGTAGTGACCATTCAAGTACTCATCCGCTACTTCCCGAAACAGGTGATAGGCTCGACAAAGGCACCGCTCGTATCGCCCCTTCATAGTAAAAGCAAAGGGAATCCGTATCTTTGTTGAAGAGTTATACTCATCAGCAAAAGGGATACAGGATGGCAAGATGTCCAGAGCAATATAAAAATCTCTGATCGTTCCCTTATCCAGCAACAACATATGGAGGCGAGATGCCGCCCTGAATAGTTTTGGAATATTTGAGCGAAACTCTTCTACCATCTGCTCGAAAGCAGTAATCTTGTCTTCGAGATCTTTTCGAGATCCAAAATACGATTCAGCCATTTCCGAAACAACTTCCTGCTGTAGCTGATCTGCGTAATCTCTGAAATCATCCATGGGAACTCCTAGCACTTCTGTCGATATTCCTTTATATACCCACTATCCTCAAGGGCAGCAATATGATGCTC
Organism: Pseudodesulfovibrio profundus; assembly: GCF_900217235.1. Classification (NCBI taxonomy): domain Bacteria; kingdom Pseudomonadati; phylum Thermodesulfobacteriota; class Desulfovibrionia; order Desulfovibrionales; family Desulfovibrionaceae; genus Pseudodesulfovibrio; species Pseudodesulfovibrio profundus. The sequence continues at coordinate 663,990 of NZ_LT907975.1, forward strand.
TGTATATCGATAGGCCAAACGTAATACAACAACGCCAATATCACAAAAACAGATTCCAAGAGGGACCCATGCTTCTTAATGAACACAAGAGCAAAAAACTGTTTGCCAGCGCCGGCATCCCTGTACCGGAAGGCCATTCTGTCTACCCCGGCCAGGAAGACTCTTTCAAACCAGAATTCTCGACACCCTGGTTTCTTAAATCACAGGTTCTGACCGGTGGCAGAGGTAAAGCTGGCGGCATACTCCGTGTCGACAATGAAGCAGATTTTTCTTCAACGGCCAAAAAGCTGTTCGATCTTGAAATAAAAGGCCACTCCGTCCCCTTCATACGAGTTGAACCCGCTTCCGATATTCAGCGAGAGTTCTACATATCTTTTACCGTTTCTCGGGAGCTAAAGTGCATATTGCTGACAGTCGGCCGTGAAGGAGGTGTGGAGATCGAGAATCTGGGAGCCGACAATCTTCTGGTGCAGCAAATCAAACTTCCCGGTGGACTTGCTCCTCATCAGATTCGCGCCGCATTCTTCCATCTTGATCTGGAAAAAGAATATCTGAAAAGCTTCGCAGAATTATTGAGCAACCTTTTCTCCTGTGTACTGGACAACGGGCTACTCATGGCGGAGATCAATCCGCTGGTCCTGACTGGAGAAGGCGAATTCTTAGCTCTGGATGGCAAAGTCGAAATCGATGACAACTATGCTGATATCAATAGGGATATGGAAGCATACTACCAGCGAGAACACGCCAGCCCAGAAGAGAACGAGGCTCGTGATGCAGGCCTTTCCTTTGTCAAACTGCCAGGCTGGGTCGGCCTCATGGTCAATGGAGCCGGATTGGCAATGGCCACCATGGATTTACTCAACTTTTCCAAACTGCCAGCGAGCAACTTCCTTGACCTTGGAGGTGCTGCAGATCAAGAGCGTATGCAAACCGCACTTGAACTGCTATTCGGTGACGATCAGGTTCAGGCTATTTTCATCAACCTTTTCGGTGGAATACTCTCCTGTGAAAAAGTCGCGCTGGCCATGCAAGGTGCATTGAATGGTAAAGCCCCCAAAAAGCCGATCGTTGCACGCATGTCTGGCAAAGACGCCGAGTCAGGGTTGGAAATTCTCAAAAGCCTGAATGTTGACAATCTGCACCTTGCCGCCGACATGCAATCAGCAATCAACATCCTCGCTGACCTGAAGCCCGACAGTGCACCTACAGTCTCTTTCCCTGCACCCGATATCCAATCTCCCGAGCAAAGACCCAAGAATAACGGGTATGTTTCCAGTGCTTCTTTTGGCATACAGAAAGATACTCCTATTCTTGTACAGGGCATTACAGGTCGCGAAGGACAACTGCACACTCGCCTCATGCAGGAATACGGTGCTAACATTGTCGCTGGTGTCACCCCTTTCAAAGGTGGTCAGGAGGTATTGGGAGTTCCCGTCTACAACTCCATCGCTGACGCCAAACGAGCTCACGAAATCGGTGCAAGTATCATCTTCGTTCCTCCTCGTATGGCTGCAGATGCAATACAAGAAGCTGCATGCAATGAAATTCCATGGGCTGTCTGCATAACCGAAGGCATCACACAACACGACATGTTATCGACTTTCGAACAAATCAAAGAAAGCCCAACGCGAGTTGTAGGCCCCAACACACCAGGAATTATCGTTCCGGGACAGACAAAAATTGGAATTCTTCCCACCATCCCATTCTCCCCCGGTCCTGTTGCTGTTCTGTCGCGTAGCGGAACGTTAACCTATGAGGTTGCTGCACGACTGACAGAGAGCGGCATCGGCCAATCGCTTTGTGTTGGTATAGGTGGAGACCCATTCATTGGCACAAACTTCGTTGATATGTTTGATATGCTCCGCAATCACGATGAAACCAAGGCTGTCGTCGTGCTTGGCGAAATCGGCGGGACAGCAGAAGAGAATCTGGCGCAATATGTAAAGGAAACCGGATTCGACAAACCAGTCATTTCATTCATTGCCGGACGCACCGCTCCTCCTGGCAAGCGCCTTGGACATGCCGGAGCCATCCTGGAAAAAAGTGGAGGTATCGAAAGTAAGCTGGAAGCCATGCGACAGGCTGGTTTCCACGTCTGCCCGAGCCTTGAGGCTGTTGCGGAAATTACCGCGTCGGTACTGCGCGATTAGTAATAAAAAGAGCTTACCACACCAAAAGAGCCACTCTCTGAGAGAGTGGCTCTTTTATTGGTTAGCAAAACTCTCCATCCAATAAGAGGTGAGAGAAATATCCTGTTGCAAACGCTAAATAAAATGGAATGAAGTCTGCGAATCGATCTATCCCGTGAATCAGGACCGGAAGCGCTACAATTGGCACCGGCACCAAAAGCATTGCCCACCATGTATGTGTCCATCCTCGGTGAGAGCCAATTGCCGGCAGCATGGCAAAAAAGCCCAGCCATGCAGACCACATGTAATATTTCTTCAGAATCAACCCCAAGTCCAATAGCGCGAAAACAACATAGTACAGATTTTGTCCTTTAGAATCCGTATCAACATCGGGAAATAACGCGCCAAGCAGGCAAAAACATATCAGGGCACTGGCTGATATCGGATTGAAAACCCACCAGCCGAGCAATACCGCACCAACAAGCCCCATGCAGGCAAAGAAAAGCCCGCCGGCCAAATGTCCTTTGTATCCAGGCATAAGGAAGGATTTTAAATCACAATCAAGATGCAATCAAGCGTGGCGTCTGAACGCTGCGCAAAATGAAATCCCGAGCCTCATCATACAGTCCAGGTATCTCATACGGAGCAAGAAAACGGGTTCGCACAGCACCAACAATATTCGCGTAGACCATGAACGCCGTTTGCGTCACAGGTAGATCGACGATTGAACCATCTTCGATACCTCGAAGAAGTATTTCTTCAACCATATCGATCAATTCTCGAAATTTCGCGCCAATTTTTTTCCTATCCAAATCAGGATTATCGTCGCTAAATGGTGAGCATCGAATCAAAGTGGGGAAAGTCTTTTCATTAACAATTGTAAACTCAAGATACGCTTCGACAAATGCCCCAAGCGCTTCACAACCATTTGCTGAGTCTGCAATTCTATCGCGCAGGTACAAGATCATCGTATCAATCAGTTCACTTCCTGCGGCCATGAAGAGGTTTTCCTTGTTGTCGAAATAGTGAAAGACCAGACCGGATGCCACCTCTGCCTCTTCTGCCACCATTTTCATGGTAGTTCCGGCATATCCGCTTTTTGCAAACAGCTCCTGGGCGGCAACAAGTATCTTGTCTTTCTTAGACATCAGCCCCTCTCTTCTCATCATAAATTATATTCGACACCATATTCCAACTTCAAAGTAATTAGTATGCCTACGCTATTTCTTCAAGTATTCATTTAACCTTTTCATAACCCTACCCATTAAGAGTGTCATGTTAACTCCATGTCTTCATTAGCATCCCCCAGAAACGCTCATCCTTAACTAGCAGATAAAACGTCATTAATTGAATAAAAAAAGGCGAGACACATTGTCCCGCCTTTTTACGAAGCATATATTGTCGCTAGTTACATAGCGTCTGAAGCTTGCAGCTCTTCAATCTGCTTGTCGATTTCCTTCTGAAGCTTCTCTGGAAGTCCCATGATGTCCGTATTCAGAAAGCCACGAACAATGGTAGACGTCGCTTCGTCTTCATCCATTCCTCGAGCCATAAGGTATTCGATCTCGTCTTGCGCAATTTTACCAACCGAAGCCTCATGCGACAGCTCTACTCCCTCGGTCGAACCGTCGAGTTCGGGGATTGCCCAAATCCGACCATCGCCGAGTATGAGGCCCTGACACTCGAGGTGCCCCTTGCTCGGAGTGTAGTGAGCGCCAATATGACCACGGTTAATAATAGTACCACCGGTTGCGATGGTCCTTGCAATGATCTCACACCGTGTATTCGGCGCGTTCATGACGACTCGGTTACCCATGTCCAAATGAGATCCTTTTGGCGCCACAACGACAGAATTGAAACGAGCCACAGAGTTAGGACCATTCATTTCAATACTGGGGTACATCTGAAGATCCTTAACCGGCTTAAGCAGGACATAGTTCGACAGAAACTTGCCGCCCTCTTCCACCACACCGGCAGAGCGAGGACGTACTGCTACATTTTCGCTCCAGTTGTGAACCATAGTGAATGTGAGAGAGGCATCTTTTTTGACAAAGAACTCGGAAATACCGAGGTGAGCTCCGGCCTTGGTGCCGTGTGCAACCGAACAACCGGTAATAATGTGAGCTTCGGCACCTTCTTCAATGATCACAATGTTATGAACATTCTGACCAACGTTTTCAGACTTGAGCATCAGGCAGGACTGGATTGGTTCCTTGACCTTGGCCCCTGCCTTGACGCGGATAAAGTAGCCGCCGTGCAGGTTTTCGTAAGCGGAACGGGTAAATTCATCCTTATCCTTGTCCACCAACGTCCAGAAATACTCTTCCAGACCGTCATATTTTTTCAGTGCATCCTTGATGTCCATGATTTCGACATCGTCGTTTTTGGAACTGCAATGCACAGCGGACTGGTCCATTTGCAAATAGGACGCGGATCGAGTGGAGAGGTCGGAAACAACACCTGCCATGAGCAGTTGTTCCTTATCTTCCTCGGAAAGGTCGTTGAGGTCCTGCAAGGCCTCCTGTTCGAGCCCCTGAAACTTGAATTCTGACAGATCGATTTCTTTCATTATGATAATCCTTCTAGAGCGCGGCTAGTTCATGCAACGCACACATTCCTGATAGCCATGCTCACGGATGTGATCGAGAATATCACGTGGGCGCCCTTCACAGCAAAGATGTCCTTTATACAAGACCTGGCCACGATCAGCATTAACGTAATCAAGAATGTATCCGGTATGTGTAATGATCAAACCGGCAGTCCTGGTCCGCTCTTTCCGCTCTTTGAGACTCAGATCAGGAGCAACGTTGAAGTTGCCATCCAGAACATCTCGAGCAACCTTACCAACCAGCTGCATGTTCTCCATGTCTACACCGGATTCAGGCTCGTCAAAAAGCACAAGGTCAGGCTGCTGCGCCATGAGCTGGAGCAGCTCCGAACGCTTGATTTCACCACCGGAAAAACCGGAGTTGATATCACGATCAAGGAAATCCGTCATATTGACAATATCAGCCAGCATGTCAGGATTGACCTCGCCTTTGCGTGCACACATCTTGACTAAATGTCTGGTGCGCAAACCATGAATTGTAGGCGGTCGCTGGAAAGACATCCCTACTCCAAGACGAGCTCTCTCATACATGGGAGCCTCGGTGATGTCCTGTCCTTTGAAGTAGATTCGCCCTTTGGTTACTTCATAACCGGCGAATCCCATCAGAGTCATGAGGAGAGACGTTTTGCCGGAACCGTTAGGTCCAAACAAGATAAAGGTCTCGCCTTCCTTTATTTCAAGATTGATCCCGTCAAGGACCTGTTTGTCGCCAATATTGACATGCAAGTCTTCTATGGTCAGCATGTAGTTCCTCACTTTAAGAGTCTGTTTGCAAAAAAGGCTCTTACTTAAGGCTGCTTTGGAAGTCCAGTGAATCGTCAAATGATACGGAACCAAACAGTCTGTTTTTAAAACCTGTATGGTACAATAAGCATTCAAATCACATCAGCAATACGAGCGGAGCGATAGATGGGCAAAAAAAAACCAATTAAGAACTTAAACGACCTCAAATCTTTGGCATTTAAAAAAGAAAAGAAGGACGTCTACTCTCTCCCGTACGAGAAGAAAAAAAAGAAAGAGCCTGAACCTGAAGAGCATGACGAAGCAAAGGAAGAAGAAATTTTTCTTTCAGCCATGCAGGGAGTCAAGCAGATGGAAGGGAAAGGCGGACGGCAAGTTGCTCCAACAACATCTCCTTCAGCCAATCAAAACATACCTGACCCTGAAGAAAGAGCCAAAAACGACCTGAAACGCTTTCTCCGTGGAGAGGTTGAGTTTGAATTGGAGTACACGGAAGAATATATGTATGGCTATGTCCGAGGACTGGACATCAAAACATTTCAACAACTGAAATCAGGTTCCCTCAGCGTCGCTGCTCATCTCGACCTGCATGGGATGACACTGGATCAAGCCAAGGAGAACCTCCTTTTCTTCTTGCGCGAAAGCTACCTTCAGGGACACCGATGTGTATTGATTGTCACTGGCCGCGGAAAGAACTCCCCAGGAGGACAATCCATATTACGAAGAGAAACTGAAACCTGGCTGACCCACGACCCGCTCAAACGCGTGGTGCTCGCTTTTTGTACTGCCCAACCCAAAGACGGAGGAGCCGGGGCAGTGTACGTTCTGCTCCGCAAGTACAAAAAAAGTCAGGGAAAAATCGTGTGGGATAAAATGTATAACTGGGAGAACATGGACTAGCCAAGCCATGTGTTGCCTAATTCATCCCCCATCAACCCGCAAAGCTCATCATCAAAACAACAAAAGCCTCTGCTCCATCTGGAGCAGAGGCTTCATTCTTTGAGTCTACTTGAACTACAGAGTTATAGTTGCGGCAGAGGCATCCTCAACGGGCATATCTGCGCCGCCACCGAGACTTGCTATGTCTTTGGCCATTGCGAGCTCTTCGGCCGAGAATATCTTGTTGATATCGATGATAATGATGAACTGTTCATTCTGGCGGCCCATACCCTTGATGTACTCAGCATTAATAGCTGCGCCCATCTTCGGAGCAGGCTCAATGGTGTCAGGCATCATTTCGAATACTTCGCGTACGGAATCAACAAGAGCTCCCATGATGGTGAACTCACCGTCGAATTCAATTTCGACTATGATGATACAGGTATCTACTGTATCCTCTCCCTTGGACATTCCCAATTTCAAGCGCATGTCCACAACCGGCACGGCGTGTCCGCGCAAGTTGATTACACCACGCATGTAATCAGGGGTGCGGGGAATTTTAGTGATAGAAGTCAACTCAAGGACTTCTCTCACCGTCCCGATGTCCAAAGCAAAAATTTCTTTTCCAAGAGTAAAGGTCAAAAACTGATTGATGTCTTTCAATACGTCGTCGGCCATTATACTTCCCCCGAGTTATTGAGGATTATTGTACGTAATTACAAACTTGGCTGGCAGGAGCAGCGAAAACGAGTCCCTGCACAGCGTCGATAAACTAAGTAATATACATTCATGGTGCAAAAAACCATTATAAAATGGGGTTGTTTTTTAATTATCCGGTCGATTTTGGTCAAAAGGCCCCTTCTGGATTATGCTTACGAATCATAAAAAAATCATCATGTTGCATTTTTTTATAAAAAAAGCATTGACAATCGAGCCGCCCACAGATAGACACTCACTTCGCGTCGGGATGTAGCGCAGCCTGGGAGCGCACTTGAATGGGGTTCAAGGGGTCGGAGGTTCAAATCCTCTCATCCCGACCAAACGAAGAATGACCCTGGTGAGTCGACGAAATATTCGACTCACCGTTCTTCGAAAAAGACGGAAAGCTGACGTAGCTCAATCGGTAGAGCGCATCCTTGGTAAGGATGAGGTAGGCAGTTCAATCCTGCTCGTCAGCTCCATATATTAAAGAAAATCGCCTTTCTCACGAAGGGCGATTTTCTTTTACTATTACTTAGTTCAACAGCGTCAGAATGATCAGTTAGCTCGGCTATCCATTTGTGTCATAAATAGTTCCTGTTTCACGAACAATGAGATCAGCGAGCAGCTTTTCCAATGAGTAATCCGGGTCAGATGGCTTCCGCATTTGGGCGGCACTATCGAGAAGTTGTGCCTGACTTTCCAGATTGATCTGTTGACTGGCAAGTGCATCCTCTTTGGTTCCGTACATATCCTCGATAGAACTCGCCCACTGCTTCAAGCTGTCAACATAGCTCTTTTGTGTCGCTATCGATCCATTGAGGGCGGCACCACTCAAATCAGACCAATCCACAGACGAAGTGCCAGCATCCACTGCATGAAAATTGACATTGAACCCACTGTCGTCATTGGATTGTATATGAACCTGACCAGAAGCATTAATCTGCTCAGTCCCCCACTGGGTGCTATCCAGAAAGTATATCCCGTTATAATCCGTTGAAGAAATCAAACCGGTAATCTTGTCGCGGAGGTCATTATAGTCTCCTTGAACAACTGAACTTGTAGGACTCAGATTTCCCGCTTCAATATCTTCAATTATGGATTCCATTGATTCAAGGGTATCAACGATGGTGGACATACTGCTTCGAGCAATACCCATCATTGAGGCGGCTTCACCTACATTTCGACCAGCCTGCCGAGTTGTCTCAGAATCTGATCGCAACCGCCCACTGATGGCTTCTTCGAAGGGATTGGTAAAAGTAGTTGCCTTGTTGGAATCGCCAAGGACAAGTGATCGAAGGTCTTGGCCGACCTTGGAGCCAGCAAACAGTTGATTCGTCAACATATCCTGTTGCAGGAGCTGTTGAGAATAATTAAACAGAAGACTTCTTTCTACATCCGACAATGCCATAGGTTCTCCACAGGGAATTTATGCTATCCCAACTTACCTATCGGCACTTACGTCCATTTCTTTAGAGTCAAAACTTTTTTCAACACAAAAGAAGGACAAGAAAATAAAAAACGTTTCGGCAAACATTGCTACCGAAACGTTTTTGGATATTGCACTTCAAATGAAAAAGTACTGATCAAACGAGTTGGGCAATCCCCTTGAACACCTCATGCCCACTGTCGTGCCGCTCAACAACTATTACGTCTTCCAACTTATCAACTTGCTTGACCATCTGATCCAAGGGCTGGGCCACATCAACAAGCAGCCAAATTTTACTAATCTTTCCACCATTGACGGGCATACAGGCAATACCCTCGACGTTGTATGCTCTACGGGCAAAAAGCCCGCAAATGTGTGACATGACGCCGGGATGGTTATTCACAGTCAGTTCAAGAACAGTTTGCTTAGGCATGGTTTTCACCTCCAATCATTTCCGAATTGGCAGCCCCAGGAGGAACCATGGGGTACACAGGTTCATCCGCACTTATTGGTACATGAATAAGTGCCGGCCCTCTCGTACTCAAAGCTTCTGCAAGCATATCCTCCGGATTGCCTTCATCAGCAAAGTCATAGGTTGCTATGCCAAACCCTTTGGCAATGGTCACAAAGTCAACCCGCTTCTGGTAATCAGAAGCGTAATAGCGCTTGCCATAAAACAAATCCTGCTGCTGACGCACAAGACCAAGTGCATTATTATTAGTCAAAATTATCTTAATGTTAACATCATTTTCCATGGCGGTTGCCAGATCCTGAATATTCATCATTATCGAACCATCGCCAGTGAAACAAAGAACAGTGCTATCAGGTGAGGCCAAAGCCGCTCCAATAGCCGCAGGTACGCCAAACCCCATCGTCCCCAATCCACCAGAGGTCAACCAGCGACGAGGCTTAGAGAACGGATATGCCTGTGCCGTACGCATCTGATGCTGTCCCACATCCGTACAGACTATAACATCATCTCCTGCAAGTTCAGCCGCCTTGCAAATGACACCGTACGGAGATGTCGCAGTATCGGCACCAGGGATAATCATGGGGTGCACTTCTTTCAGGTTTTCAATTTGGTCCAACCAATTTGCCCTATCCTTCGATTGGATCATCGGAATCAACGATTTCAGGACCTCGGCGATATCGCCAGTGACAGAAGCGTGCGCAGTCTTTATTTTATCCAACTCACTGGGATCGATATCGATATGTATGATTTTGGCTTGTGGACAGAACTTAGCAACTTTACCGGTCGCCCTGTCATCGAAACGAACACCGACAGCTATAAGCAGATCGCACTGCTCCAACGCCATATTCGTATATCGGGCTGCGTGCATACCTAACATTCCAAGGTTCAGAGGGTGGGAAGAAGGAATAACACCCAGTCCCATAAGTGATGTGGCTGTTGGTATAGCCCCTGTTTCCGCCAACTCAACGGCTTGCTCCGACGCCCCGGATTGAATGACTCCCCCACCCAGATACAAAATTGGACTCTGAGCTTCGTTTATCATCTTTGCCGCCTTGCAAACTTCTGCACCAAGAACATCGGTACAGTCATTTCTACATCCTGGCTCTGGCCAGGATTCAAACTCGTATATCGCTGTCTGCACGTCTTTGGGGATATCCACAACTACAGGGCCAGGCCTACCGGAACAGGCAACTCTGAAAGCATTGGGAATAACGTCAAACAACTCTTCTATGGAGCGGACAAGATAATTATGTTTTGTGATAGGAACGCTCAGTCCATATGTGTCAACTTCCTGGAAAGCGTCTGTTCCTATCATGTTCAGTGGGACCTGGCCGGTGATGCAAATAATGGGTATTGAATCGAGCTTGGCGTCTGCAATCGCAGTCAGCGTGTTTGTTGCACCTGGCCCAGAAGTAGCGAAAAATACGGCGGGTTTTCCAGTTACTCGAGCCATCCCTTGAGCTATGAACCCTGCCCCTTGCTCGTGTCGTGTTAAAATGTGCTGAATTTTCTCACTTTTGCCCAGTGCATCGTACATGGGCAGATTCGCGCCACCAGGAATTCCGGCTATTGTCGAAATCCCTTGCCTCTCCAACAATTTGATAATGATTTCCGCGCCATTGAGTTTCATCTTCGCCTCCTAGCTCGCCGGCCCGGCAGGTAAAGAAAAACCCCGCCGGTCTGCACCGGCGGGGTTTTGATACTCTATTTATGCAACAATCCCACTATGGTGCGTCCATTTCGACATCACCTACTACTACCTGCACTACTACAGATACGCCGACCACTAGGACGGAGTTGGGAAGAAGGATATTGTTGTCGAAAGTACGCATAAAAAAACCTTTTTGATTTAATTAATAATTTTCATATTCGGAATACTACCCTTCGTCAAGACCAGATCCCAATTTACTTTGATTTACAACCTGTCGACGGCAAGCCAAAAAGCTGCAGCTCCGATTGTGATACGAACAACATGACCGATGTGAAAGTTGTACCCCCAGTCAATGGCAAACAGCCCGATTATGCTTAATACATAACCACCGAGAATCAATTTTCTCCAGATATTCATTCTTAACAAATTCATTTTACTCTCACTATAAAAAGGGGTTGCGTATAAAATCACAACCCCTTCCATACGTGACTAATTACTACTTAGTCACTTCTTTTTTGAAGAAGACTTCTTTTTAGAAGTCGCTTTATTGGACTTTTTGTCGTCTTCATCCTTCCCATACGCCATCAATTCATCAACAAGGCTCTTCAGTTTTTCATCAACCAAGCCATTAATGGAATTCTTGGGATACTTGCCGTTTTTACCACGTCTTCCAGCGTTTACGCCTGTCAGAATTTTGATTCCTTCATCAATGGTCTTGACCGCCCAAATGTGGAACTTTCCATCTTTGACAGCGTCGATCACCTCATCGCGAAGCATCAAATCCTTCACGTTCGGATGTGGAATCATCACGCCCTGCTTGCCTGTCAGACCAGCATTCTTACAACAAAGGAAGAACCCTTCGATTTTCTCATTTACGCCACCGATGGGCTGAACCTCTCCATTCTGATTCACAGACCCTGTCACGGCGACATCCTGACGCAACGGCTTCCCTGAAAGGCTGGACAGGAGCGCATACAGCTCGGTCGAAGATGCGGAATCACCATCGATACCACCATACGACTGTTCGAAGGCGATACTTGCGGCCAATGAAAGCGGCTTATCCTGGGCAAAACGACTCCTGAGATACCCGGAAAGGATCAGCATCCCCTTATTATGCGTTGGCCCGGACATATCCGCTTCACGCTCAATATTAATAATACCTTCCTTGCCGAGAGCTGTAACAGCCGTAATCCGAGCGGGTTTTCCAAAGGCGTAGTCACCCATTGAATAGACAGCCAGACCGTTGACCTGTCCTACAGCCTCGCCGTCCGTATCCACAAACAGACTGCCACGGTCAATCATCTCCTGAATACGCTCTTCGATCTGATTGGAGCGGTACACCTTGGCATACACCGCTTCCTTCACATGTTCGGCAGTGATGATTTCACTGTCAGACCGAGAAGCAAAATAATCTGCTTCACTGATCAAGTCACTGAGTCCAGGGAAGGCCGTAGATATTTTCTCCTGTCGTCCAGCCCATCGAACGCCCTCTTCCATGACAGCTGAGATTCCACTGATATCAAAGGGCTTCAGTTCGTACTTGTCCACTTCGCTTTTAATGAATCGAGCAAACTGGTGAACGGAGTCATCATTAATATCCATACTGGATTCATAGTCAGCACGAACCTTGAATATTTTGGGAACATCCTCGTCGTAATGCTTAAGCATCATGTAAAGATATGGACTACCCAGAACAACGACTTTGACGTCCATATCAATAGGCTCAGGCTTTAACCCTGTCGCGCTGATGAAGTAGTAGGGATCATATGTCTCGATTTCGATCTGCTCGGTTTTCAGAGAGCGCTTGAGTGTTTGCCATACGCCCGGCTCAAAAATGGCATCCATCAGATTGATAACCAGATACCCGCCATTGGCTTTTACAAAAGAGCCGGCTTTAATTTTCGAGAAGTCGGTCTGCCACCCACCAGTTCGGTCCTGAACCCGTTCAATACTTCCAAACAAATTACGATACGTCGGGTAGGACTCGACTATGACAGGCGGTCCCTCGGATTCAACATTATCAACCAATAAATTGACTTGATAGGGTCTGAAAACCATTTCAGGAGAAGGACCTCCCATCATCATGCCAGGGAAAGGTCCCTGCTTGGGTGGGCCACCGAGAGCCTTAATGGCATCAAGCTCATCAGCCATATTCTCAAGCACACTATCCAAATACCTTAGAACTTTTTTATCTGGATACTTTTCCCTCAAAGGTTTCAGGAAATCTTCAGCAAGCGATGTGAACATGAGCCTGTCGATCTCATCATGTTTTTTAACCACCTCTTTCTGTAGATTTTTGAGTTCATTGACTATGTTGTCGATCTCTTCTTTAAGCTCAAGCCGCTTCGCCTTAAGTCGCTCATATTCATCTTTGGGGAATCTACCTTTCTCAACCATCTCCTCCAATTCAATCAACCGCTTTGGCTCACCATCAACCAAAGGAACCACATCCGGGCGCTGAATGGGCCCCATTTGCATTCGGACTACTACCAGCCCGGTATCCTTCACCTGATCTTCAATGGCTTGATAAAATGCCATGATCTTTTTCTCATGAGCTTCGGCAATCTGATTTTTGCGAGCGATATAGTCTTCACTTTCAAACAGCTGTGGAACTTCCCGTTTCACATTGTCTAAAAAGTCCTGCATGTCCTTTTTGAACTTGCTGCCTTCCCCAGACTTGAAACGCAATAAAATGGGTGCTTCCGGGTGTTTGAAATTATTAACATAACACAGGTCACAAGGCGTTTTAGCCTTGTCAGCCATCTCACCCAGCATTTTTTTGACTGTATCCAGACGCGCCGTGCCAGGTTGCCCTGTCACAAAAATATTATACCCTTTCTTTACCATTCCCATACCAAATCGGAAGGCTTCCACTCCACGCTTCTGCCCTATGATATCGGTAAGGGGTTCAAGGTCATCCGTTGTTTTAATTTTGAGTTGCTTTGAGTTAAGGGTCCATTTCATTTTTTCAACGGGAACTTCATTGGGTGTCTTCTTTGTCGGCATTCGCAGGCTCCCTACTTTTTCTTGATTTGAATCTTTTGACCACTCTGGGTCGGACACTTGGGTAGTCGCACCTCAAGGATTCCGTCGTCGAACTCTGCCACCACTTTATCGGGGCGAATAATGCAAGGTAACTTAACTTCCTTTCTGAATGTCCTTGTTTCTCTTCTGCCCTCACTGACTTCAACGGAATGAGTAGAAATGATTAAATCTCGCTCGTGGACAGTCACGTTCACATCCTCCGGGTTCATATTCCCCATTTCCATATGAACGATGAGCGTTCCACCTTCTTCTCGAAGTTCCAAATCCCCTGTCATGCGACAAACCATGGACGGCAAATCGAAGTCGGTACACAAATCATCAAACAAACGATCCATCTCACGCCGCATCCGGACTATTTCGTCCTGACTCCAGCTTTTCAAATCAGCCATGAACTCCTTTCCTCCTAATGTGAACCGCCCATGTAGAACATGAAGAGCGGTGGCTATTCTATTCCAATTACAAGATTCGTTATCATAAATACGGAATTAACGACAAGAGGCTTGCCGTATAAAACGACAAGCCTCTCGAGACCTCTGCGCATCCCCTTTTCGCGTCCGTGCCTTGCGCTCCGCACCCAATTTGATGTTCTGACCGCACCCCAGCTTGGGCTCATTCCCGGCCTTTTCCTGCCATTTCTGGCCGAAATGCCGGATTTTGGACGCACCTCTCCCTTCAGGCTCGCGCCAGTCGAACAGCTTTTTTCAAATTGAACGCCATGGCGAGGATGTGGAACTCTCCCTCCACCTTCTCACGACCCACGTATCGGGACCGAAAGAATGCGTAGCCACGTTTGAGTGTGCCGAAGGCCCGCTCGACTATTTGCCGAATGCTGCTGATGTCACGGTTGCGGGTCTTTTCGAAGTCTGTCAGCCTGCCGCCACGAGGCGTCTTGTCCATGGTTCCGTCCTCCAAATCGCGATCAAACAGAATGTCCCGGTTCTTCCCGCTGCAATAGCCCTTGTCCGCATAAACCCGTGCGCCGGGATCAAGGCCGACGCCATTCACGAGCCGCTCGAATTCGCCCGTGTCCGAATGGTTCGCGGGAGTGATGTGACCACAGAGCAGAAACCCGTCTCGACTGTCCGTCGCGGCATGGAGCTTGTAGCCGTAATAGGCCCGATTTCTCTTGCGGAGCCAGGCCGCCTCCTCGTCATCCGAATAGCTGACCCGGCAGTCCACCGGCCCATCCTGTTCTTCGGCGTCCTCGGAACGGTCCTCAGGCATCACGTCGATAACCTTGCGCGGCCGCCGCTGCGACTCGACTACCGAGGCGTCCACCACGGCTCCCTCACGGACAAGAAGCCCTTGTCCTTCAAGCTGGCGGTTAAGCATGTCGAGCAAGGAGTCCAGCACCTTCAGGCGGATCAAACCGTTACGGAAACGGCATATGGTGGTCTCGTCCGGCACGTCGTCCTCGATGGAAAAACCGGTAAATCTGACAAAGGAGAGCCGGTCGAGCAGCGCCTGCTCCACGCCCGGATCACTCAGGTTGTACCAACGCTGCAAGAGCAGAATCTTGAACATCGCCAGAGGCGGATAGGCGGGATTGCCCACGGCGTTGGCCTTGCGCCTGATCTTCTTGCACAGAAAGGCGTTGATGGGCTGCCAGTCGATGAGTTCGTTGATCTCATCCAGAAATGTGGTCTTGGTTCTGCGGTGCCCCAGGAAGTAATCACCCAACCGAGGTCCTTTCTGCCGAATAGCCATGCCTTCCTCCTTTGGATGGAGAAATAATAGCATAATAAATCAAATAGTTAAAGAGTAAAAGTGTGGGATTTGCCGTGCAGAGGTCTCTCTATATATTCCTTACCATCTTCGGCCCCAACCAGGCGGGAACTTTCCGAACACCAGATGGTTTCATCATCCTTGCGTTTGGCAAGAAATTCAAAATTGGCGACAAAGCCGTCACGACGAAGAGTTTCCAGGTACGTCTGCTGGTCATGGATATTGGGCATGATCCGTTGCCGCATCCCTTCCACGTTGATCACTTCCTCAACGGAATCATAGCCAAGAATCTGAACCATGGCGGGGTTCACTTCCAGGAACGTCCCTTCCACGGAAGCGCGGAAGAGTCCTTCCACAGATCGCTCGAACATGGCCCGATATTTCAACTCGCTGAGACTGACCGTCGCATCCTGTTTCTTGCGCTCTTCTATCTCCTGCTCCAGACGCTGCTTTTGCGCATTCATCTGAAGAAAGACCTTCACCTTGCTCTTGAGCATCTCCACATCGACAGGCCGAAAAAGATAATCCACGGCTCCGGTTTGATACCCCTGCCGCACATTCTCTTCATCCTGAAAAATGGCCGTAATGAATATTATCGGAACATGCTTCCCGCGCTCAAGAAGCTTGATGCGGTTGGCGGTCTCATAGCCGTTCATTTCCGGCATCTGTATATCGAGCAGGATCAATGCAAAATCATGTTCCGCGACAAGCTCAATGGCCTGCTGACCGGACTCTGCCGAAACAATCTCACACCCCTCCCGCAGCAACATGTGCTCCAGGAGGGCAAGATTTGTCTGTGAATCATCAACTATGAGGACTTTCTGCATAGCTTGGCTCATGAAAGGTACTCTAAAGGATTTATACGTCCGCTACCGTTATTTTTCGTAACCGCACGGAACCATCGTCATTTGGTGTGGCTCCGAGCACGAAATCGAACCGATCAAGATCCATGCAGAGCTCAAAATCTTTTTCCGGGGCGTAGGTTTTCTCAGGATCAAAAAACTTTTCCGCACTATCAACCCCGGCAAGAAATGTCTTCAGTGTTTCAAATGAGTTTGGATACTCATCGAGTTCATTCTTGATATACATGCCGCACATCATGTCTTCCTGAGCGCGCATGACACCGCCGGTCCCCATGGCAACCACTGTCACCAGTTCCGGATTCTTAGCGCGAATGTAGCGGACGATCGCATCGGCATTGACGAATGAACCGGTAATGATTTCATCAGCATGCACGGCATTGACCAGCCCCTGTGTACCGGCGCTGGTCGTGTGAACCAACGTTTTACCGGTAAAATCAACGGATTCAATTTCTGTGGGAGAATTGCCATAGTCAAATCCCTCGATCTTGATGCAATCACGTTCGCCGACCAGCACCCCGTTGTGTTCTTTGGCAAGGGAGCGAGCCAGCTCCACATCACCCACGGCGTAATAATCCTCCGCCCCGTTTTCCACAGCGTAGCACGCCACGGAAAAGGCCCGGAACACGTCGATCACCACAACCAGCCCACGGGCTTTTTGTGCACCACTCAAACACTCGACTATATTGACAACCATACTACTCACTCGCTGATAATCATTATTCTTACATACCTGTCATGGTACTGCCAAGAGATCAAGGTTTTGCATCATTTTTTAACAACATCAATACAAAGAATACATTCAGCAGGTAAAAGCAAGGGGCAAAAGAGACTCCCATCCCTCCAGCCCATTGACAAAGCGACACTTTTTTTACAACGTGATATCCATGAATAGAAAACGCGTTCTCGTCACCGGCGGCTCCGGCTTTCTCGGCTCGCACCTTTGCGAACAGCTTCTCTCCAAAGGGCGGGAAGTCATCTGTGTGGATAATTTTTTCACCGGGCGCAAGGAGAGCATCCTGCACCTCATGGATAATCCATATTTCGAGATTCTACGCCACGACGTAACGTTTCCTCTCTATGTCGAAGTGGATGAAATCTACAACCTTGCCTGCCCGGCATCCCCGATCCACTATCAGCATGACCCGGTGCAGACCACCAAGACCAGCGTACACGGCGCCATCAACATGCTGGGACTGGCGAAACGCATCAAGGCAAAGATATTTCAGGCTTCCACAAGCGAAGTATACGGAGACCCCGAGGTACATCCGCAAACAGAAAGCTATTGGGGTAATGTGAACCCCATCGGCCTGCGCTCCTGCTACGACGAAGGCAAGCGCTGTGCTGAAACGCTCTTTTTCGATTACAATCGACAGCACAACCTGCGAATCAAGGTCGGGCGCATTTTCAACACCTACGGCCCACGCATGGCCATGGACGACGGGCGCGTGGTGTCCAACTTCGTGGTTCAGGCCCTTCGCGGCGAGGATATCACGGTCTATGGCAAGGGAGAGCAGACGCGCAGCTTTTGTTATGTAGATGATCTGGTAACAGGAATTATCCGCTTCATGGAAGACACGCCGGACGAATTCACCGGTCCCATGAATCTGGGTAACCCCGGAGAATTCACCATTCTTGAACTGGCAGAAAACGTCATTGATCTGGTGGGTTCCAAATCGAAGATCGTCTTCAAAGACCTTCCATCCGATGACCCGATGCAACGCAAGCCGGACATTTCCCTGGCGAAGAAAGCCATGGGATGGGAGCCGACAGTTCCGTTACGACAGGGGCTTGAGAAAACCATCGAGTACTTTGACGGGTATCTCAAGTCGATTGAAGACGAATAGCCGAATAACGTCAGTCGACTCTGTCCGTATAATCCGCCTCAGACATGGCAAGTGGAAGATTTGACGCCCGATTACGGGTTGAGCAATGGTCTCTCTACACCCCGAGCACACGCCGCAGTTGCGGGGCAATAATATCGAGAGCGTGGTGTTCAACCATTTTCTTTCGGGCCTGTTCGCCCATACGACGGCGCAGATCGGGCTGGTCAGCGAGAACCTTGACATACTTTGCCCAATCCCCTTCATCCCGCACAAGATATCCATCGACACCATGATCGATCATTTCGGCATGAACGCCTACATCGGATGCAATCACAGGCAGCCCGAGGGACATGA
Source organism: Pseudodesulfovibrio profundus (assembly GCF_900217235.1). Lineage (NCBI taxonomy): Bacteria > Pseudomonadati > Thermodesulfobacteriota > Desulfovibrionia > Desulfovibrionales > Desulfovibrionaceae > Pseudodesulfovibrio > Pseudodesulfovibrio profundus. Next base: position 682,408 of record NZ_LT907975.1, read on the forward strand.
GCTTCAGAGCCTCGATACCATTTCCGACCTGTCCGTTGTTATCTGATGGAACCGGCACGAGGCCGATATCCATGGCCTGGAGATGGCTGACTTCACGCCCCGGAGTCCACGACGTCCACATGGCGTATTCACGGGCTGGACCGGCATACGGCTCTTTTGACAGAATCGAGAACTGCACACTTCCAGTCAGCGGCGTCAGCGTTCCCATTACCTGCTCGGCATAGGATTGATTGTCACAATTACCGCACCAGCCCACCAGTGTCGGTCCGCCGTTCTTGCCACCATTCCCCGGAACAAAATGCTCCACATCGATTGGGGTTGTGACGACGTGCACCTGATCCTGGTATTTGGCAGCTTCTTCGGCCAATGCCTTGTTGTCTACAACACAAACATCCGCCCCCTGGCACATCCGCTGAAAACCGCGCTCCAATCGATTCCGCGACGCCATGATCCCCTGACCGGCAGCCGGAAGCGCCCAGACAGCATCAGCACAGTCGAATACCAGCTTCCTGCTCAATCGACGTACTATGCCAAGTTCGTAGGAAGACAATAGCTCACGATGCACGACCACCACATCTGCATGCGGCAGTCGGCTGAAGAAAGAATACCGCGCATACAGGCCTTGCGGCATTTCTTTCCAGAATGCATCAATCCCCTTCTCGGACCAATAGCGGACGAGGGGCGAAACGCGATACCGCGCCTGAGAGCGACGTGTCCCGTGCGGGACCAGAAACATGACCTTCATTATTTCGAAACCATTGATTCAATAATTGAAATGAATGGGTCTATACCCGAAGGAACGTCGGAAGGCCACTGAAATTCGACGGGGCGCTCCTCCTTCTCCATTTTGCGAAGCAGTGCTGTCATTGCAGGAACATCTGCGGGGTCTGGAAAGACATGAGAATCGGGCAGGAAATATGCACTTCCATTGCGGGCACTCGAAGCCACCCGACAGCCACATGCCAACGCTTCAAGCACGGCATTGGAACAGGCATCATAGAACGTGGCAAGGATGAAAATATCTATCCGACGATAAAACGACGCCATGTCATCGACCTTGCCCAGGAAACGGACGCGATCTTCGACACCCAGCTTCTGCGCGAGCCGGATATACTTATCCGGGCGTCGACCTCCGGCAATGTGAAGCTCGAAGTGTTCGGGCAAGTCCGCCAATGCAGTAATCAACTGCCGCACTCCCTTGAGAGCGAAATTGGTGGCGGCTGTACCTATGACGACACGCCCCTGCTCAATTCCGGCCTGCTGACGCAAGGCGGCTCGCTCCTCATCCGTGGGCTGAGAGAATTTGGACAGGTCCGGGCGATTATAAATGACTTCGATGGACTCCGGCGTCCGATAGGGATGCGCCTGTAAAATGAGATCGCGCACAAAATGCGACACGGCCACCACTTTTTTGGTACGCCGCATACGCAGATTGTCCAGCTTATGCATCACCCAGTTGGTAGGATTGAGCCGCCGCCGCAGCATCTTGAATGAACGTGCTGCTCCTGCGGGCCATGCCTGCTTGGACAACTGCCAGAAGACGGAAATCGGCCCGCCCCCGATGCGTAAAATATCCTGATCGGGCGAGTTGGCCATGCCGAACACCAGATCATATCCACCCTGCTTCTGCTTCCGGGCGCACATGAAAGTGAACCATAGAAGCTTGATCAGCCGAGTACCGCCGAACCGGCCAACCACCACCGGATTGACCCCTTCGGGCGCATTGCCTTCGCACCGCCCACAAATAAAATCGACTTCATGACCGCGCTGGGCCAGCGCTGCGGACAGACGCCAGGCAAAGGACTCTGCCCCGCCATACTGACTCAGGCGTGGCATGGTCACGGCTATGCGCGATGTGTGTGTCGGTTTCGTCATAGGGGTACCTTTTGAATGAATTTCGTGATTTTGACAAGGCGGAGATATTGCGGACCGATTCAAAGAAGGCTATTGATTTCCCGAGTTTTTCACAACAAGGAGTATCATGATTTTCCAGACACCGGCTCTCGACCACACTTTGTTGGTTCTCATCAATCAGAAACTGCGTGCGCTGCCGCTTGATATATTCATGCCCATCATTTCGTCACAGAGTGTTCTGTTCGGCGTCGGGGCATTGCTCCTCTTGTTGACCTGGTACTTCAAGGGAAGACGTCAGGCTTTACTCTTTCTCATCCTGGTGCTGGGACTCGGCGTAACCGATGCCACCAGCAATCACATCAAGAAAAGCGTCAAGCGCGTCCGCCCTCTCAACGCAATCCCCCTGACCCATTTTCAGGAAGACGGCGAATGGCGTCAGCGGCCTGCAGACTTTGTACAGACCAAGGAAGCGGGATCATCCTATCCTTCCGCTCACAGCGCCAATACCATGTGCCTGGCTATTCTTACCATGTTCCTGTGGCCGGGCCTGAAAAAGTGGCCGCTTCTGTTGCCGCTTGTGGTCGGCTACTCTCGTGTGTATCTCGGCAAACACTATCCAACGGATGTGCTGGCCGGCTGGCTTTATGGCGTTGTCACAGGCGTCGCGGTCTGGCTGCTGTGGCGTTACGGACTGAGCCGACTCATGCGGTGTGACCGCTAATCATCGTCCTCGATAACCAAGCCCGCCTCGCGGGCTTCTTTTCTGTAGCTACGATAAACAGCGATTCCGATCCATATTGAAACGGCAAATAGAACGATGCCCATACTGACCGAAAGAGCCACTCCCACGGTGGATTCTTTTTTCATGCCTGCGCCAAACAAGGCGAAAATGAAGTTCTGAGGCGTATATCCAATGGTGGAACCGAGGATGAACGGGACGAGTGGAATGGAGCTGATCCCGGCTGCAAGGTTGGTCAACGCATTGCTCCCCAGTGGGAAAAATCGAATAGCCAGCGCGGTCCTGAACGGGCGATACCGAAGAAATCCGTCAAGGCGTTGAATCCTGTGACCGAGCTTTCGGGCTACGAGTTCGCGACCGCCCCAGCGGGCATAGCAGGATGCCAACGCGCATCCCAAGCCAGACCCAAGAGTTGACAGGACCGTTCCCCACACGATGCCAAAAGCGAAACCACCGAGAAAGCCAACAAGCTGACGAGGCAGCCCGACTGCGGTAAACAGCGCACCGACGCCCAGAAAAATAAACACTGACAGCGGACCTTCGCCAAGGACATGGTCGTTGAACCATTGGGTATTCTTGAGCATATCCCCAATGCCGAACATCCGTGCAAGGTATACGGCAAGGCCGAGACCGGCCAGCATGACCAGTCCCTTGGCAACGGCCCGCATGCCAAGCTTGTTATCTCTATCATTCATTATCTTGTTCCAATCGCTGCGTTCGATAATACACTACGAGCAGACAGCCCTGTCCCAGAAAAAAAACGGGATCACGCTGAACAACGGCGTACACCAGCCCAAGTATGGCTGACAGATACAACACGACTGCCGCACTCGGCGAGAGGGGTTGTACCTCTTTCCGCTGTAGACGTACAATGGTAATTCGAACGAAAAAAGCCCCCTGGAGACAAATCAAGAGGGCTAGAAGCCACCAATAGGCGGGAAATTGCATGCGCTATTTTTTCTCTTTCACGGCATAATCAATGTGCCGATCGATGAGCCAACGCACACCTATAAGGTCATATATGCCAGCGAGAGCACGATCAAGCGTACCGTATTTGGAAACACCTGCGGATCTCTCACGGTGGTTGACCTTCACTTCCTTGATCTGTGCTCCGATCTTGAGCATCAGAATAGGGAAATAGCGGTGCATGTTTTTAAATCGTGGCAATTTCAGCAACATTTCCGTGCGCATGACCTTGAGTGAACACCCGGTATCATGGACACCGTCATCGACGATGGCATCGCGGATGGAATTGGCCAGCTTGGATGAAACACGCTTGATAAACGTATCCTTGCGCTTGGCACGCCAGCCGATGACCATGTCACAGTCATCACCGAGCATATCCAGCATCTTCGGAATATCAGCCGGATCGTTTTGCAGATCCGCATCCATGGTTACGACAATGCCGCTCTGGGCAGCGTCGAACCCTGCGCAAAAGGCGGCGGACTGCCCCCGGTTCTCGGCAAAAGCAACATATCGCACTTCATCATGCGATCCAGCCAGACTACGTATAATAGGAAGGCTGCCGTCGGTGGAACAATCATCCACGAATACGGCTTCCCATTCCCTGCCAGTGGAATCTGCGGCTTTCTTGACCTGAGAGAAGAGCTCCTCAAGGTTGTCCTGCTCATTGAAAACCGGCAGCACCACGGAAAATTTTTCTTTCTTATTCATATCGAGGATGCATTACGGAATTTGATGCCCGTTGTAAACCACTGCAACCGCCCCGAACGAAAATGCACTGAAAAATTATCAATAAAAAACTAATTTCAACTTTTTCCAGAAAAGTGATTGACAAAAATCATGGGTCCACATAGAACGTCTTTCTCAGGTGACGCGGGGTGGAGCAGTTGGTAGCTCGTCGGGCTCATAACCCGAAGGTCATAGGTTCAAGTCCTATCCCCGCTACCAAGAAAATCAAAGGCTTACAGATTAACTCTGTAAGCCTTTTTTTTTGGATACTCACCGGATACTCACGAGAATCAATTTCGTTCTTATGTTCCACCGAATGGTATTAGATGATATAGGATGCTTACCAATGAGACTTTCTGAAACATATAACATCTCAAAGGAACACAATGTCTAAGAAGTCGTTCAAACCAAATCCTGGAAGGTCTTCAAAATTCTTCAAACCAATCCCACTATCTTCTAACCTCTTAGTCCCGTTTTATTGGGCTATCCCATTAGCTGCATGTGTAGCTGCAATCTTCAGTTTCACTTTTCATAAATATTCTCCGCTTCTCTATGGCTCCATCTTCACATTCGAATTTGTCATTTTCTATCCGCTGGCGCTGGCGATAACCACAGAGCGTATGTACGGAGCTAAGCACCGTTTTCTATGCGCCTTGCTCATAAGTGAAATATCCAAAGGGTCTAAATTCATTGAGCCACTCTACTCTCTAATCGAATACATATACCCTCGCTTAGGCAAGCACGTTTTCGAAGAAGAGATTGCAGCTTATTGTGATGCTCGAAATGAATACCAAGAGTATACCGAACAAGGGAAATATGGACTCATGCTCCAAAACACTGACGCCATCGACAAATTCTTTCAGGAAGGCACCTCATATCACACTAAGAGAAGATACTTCATCACCTTTACCGGAGACAGCCAAGACTACATACGGAGGTAAAGATAATTCTCATTTATATTAATCTTGTTAACAAAAAGGACCGGATATCCGGTCCTTTTTGTTAACAACTTTCCTTTAATCAAGTGCAAACTCAAAAAAGTGTTCACTATCAAACATTTTAGTCCTGATGATGAGTCTTTTTCCCTTACCAAACGATACGTCATTTCTCCGGTCTTTCTCAAAAACCATTGCGAATTTAAGAGATTGTTCGGGAGCTAATTTCATATGAGACCCTGGATGCTCCAATTTCCCACGCAACTTCTGCTTAATTGGCTTTAAATCCAAACCACTTTGATTCTCGTACCTACTATTTCCAAGACCAGTAATGGTGACAGGGCTATTCTTTTTCATATTTGTAGCCATCATATTGAATATCAACATATTACCTTCCCTTTCACGCCCTAGAAGCACCAAAGCTAAGTCTGAATGCTCTTTTTTAATTTTAGACTCATTCCTACCATGCAATAACACATCAGGATAACTGATTGAAATTTCTGAGCCATTGCAATACCCTACCACTTTAAGAGATTGAAGAGACATAGCCTGTTCTTTTGACGGCAATATGAACCTAGCTTTTATTGTCCTCACCTCATTGCTAGAGAGAATAATTTTCGATCCAGGATGCTTGAGTTCATTAGAAATCCATACTTTTTGAATATTAGACTTTTCCCCTCCTTGCGACACAATTGCAGTCTCTCCCTTAAAAGAAAAAACCGCATCCTTATCATTAGTATTCACAAGCTTAAAGTCACATGTAACAACATCCCCTGACCTTCTGCTTTCTGCAAGCGCAAACTCGATTCCTTCTTTTCGAATTACCCTTGCACCTGGAGCAGATTTTTCCAGACTAATTTCATGATTCATATAATGAATATTTAAGCCACTCTCAGCTCTTATTTTATCTATGTAATAGGAAGGCTCATTAGCATCCTTATCGAAATATGAAGCTACTATAAAGTGCGTCATAGCATCTCCATATTGTTGTTGTGAGTATGCTACTTCCCCCATGGCTATATGCTTTTCATATTCTTTCTCAAGAGCTTCTGAAGCTTCTTTTAATCTCATGTGAACTGCCGCCTTGGCTTCATTTTTAAGAAAATCAGAAGGGGCTGTACCAGATAACTAGCCCATATGTCTTCTAACCCACTGTTTCAGTTGTTTAAACTGGCTTCGCGGATTGCTGTTATTAAAACGCCACTCGCATTCCTTTAAAAACAGAGAAAAATGCTTGGTTGGAATGCCGTTGAATTTCCTCATATGGCGTTTGGCCTGGTTCCAAAAATTCTCGATTCCATTGATGTGGTTGTGGCTATCTGCAAACAGCTTCGAGTGGTTGATTCGGAAGTGTTTGAACGCTGACACATCAAGGACATTGTAGCCATACCAGCAGTCCGAGTAAACCACACTGTCTGGCTGGATTCTTTCCTGAATAATGGGAAGCAAGGTTTTACCTTTCGCATCAGGAATCACCTGTGTATAGACCTTCCCGCCCCTTTTAAGGATTCCAAAAACAGGAACCTTACCAGCCGCCCCACGTCCTCTTTTGCCCTTTCGCTTGCCACCGAAGTAGCTCTCATCGACCTCAAATTCGCCAAAATCCATCCCTTCACAGGACTCTTCTACCGCTATGATTTCCCGGAGCCGGTGAAAGTAATAGGCGGCTGTTTTGACGTTCACACCAACCAGATCGGCAGCGCAACGAGCTGTCGTGCCAGCCACAAAATGTTCGATTAAACGAAGCTGCTTGTCCTTGCTCAAACGACTTTTTCGCATTGCCATACCGATAACCCAAAGGAGTTATCTGGTACAGCCCCAATCAGAATACAATTCTAAACTCTTCGTTGCGGCCCTTGGAACCCCACTTGCATCAAACATTTTATTAAATTTCAAAATCTCTTGGGTCTGCTTGCTATTCTCTTTCCGCAGTAACGCCATTTGTTCTCTTGACTCCGCCTTATCAATTTGAGCCTGACGATCTCTTTTCTTATTATCTTCATATGATTTATAATATGTAGATGCGGCAAAGACTAATCCTATTACACCTACAAGAAACCCACCAATACCTATCGCTAAGTGAACCCTTTTGCTTTCAGCCAAATCACGCATAGACTTCCTCTTTTCCTCTCAAGATTAATATTTGCGAGTATATACACATGATCAAAAGGACTGTCACTATTACTAGAAGAGACCTCTGCGCATCCCCTTTTCGCGTCCGTGCCTTGCGCTCCGCACCCAATTTGATGTTCTGACCGCACCCCAGCTTGGGCTCATTCCCGGCCTTTTCCTGCCATTTCTGGCCGAAATGCCGGATTTTGGACGCACCTCTCCCTTCAGGCTCGCGCCAGTCGAACAGCTTTTTTCAAATTGAACGCCATGGCGAGGATGTGGAACTCTCCCTCCACCTTCTCACGACCCACGTATCGGGACCGAAAGAATGCGTAGCCACGTTTGAGTGTGCCGAAGGCCCGCTCGACTATTTGCCGAATGCTGCTGATGTCACGGTTGCGGGTCTTTTCGAAGTCTGTCAGCCTGCCGCCACGAGGCGTCTTGTCCATGGTTCCGTCCTCCAAATCGCGATCAAACAGAATGTCCCGGTTCTTCCCGCTGCAATAGCCCTTGTCCGCATAAACCCGTGCGCCGGGATCAAGGCCGACGCCATTCACGAGCCGCTCGAATTCGCCCGTGTCCGAATGGTTCGCGGGAGTGATGTGACCACAGAGCAGAAACCCGTCTCGACTGTCCGTCGCGGCATGGAGCTTGTAGCCGTAATAGGCCCGATTTCTCTTGCGGAGCCAGGCCGCCTCCTCGTCATCCGAATAGCTGACCCGGCAGTCCACCGGCCCATCCTGTTCTTCGGCGTCCTCGGAACGGTCCTCAGGCATCACGTCGATAACCTTGCGCGGCCGCCGCTGCGACTCGACTACCGAGGCGTCCACCACGGCTCCCTCACGGACAAGAAGCCCTTGTCCTTCAAGCTGGCGGTTAAGCATGTCGAGCAAGGAGTCCAGCACCTTCAGGCGGATCAAACCGTTACGGAAACGGCATATGGTGGTCTCGTCCGGCACGTCGTCCTCGATGGAAAAACCGGTAAATCTGACAAAGGAGAGCCGGTCGAGCAGCGCCTGCTCCACGCCCGGATCACTCAGGTTGTACCAACGCTGCAAGAGCAGAATCTTGAACATCGCCAGAGGCGGATAGGCGGGATTGCCCACGGCGTTGGCCTTGCGCCTGATCTTCTTGCACAGAAAGGCGTTGATGGGCTGCCAGTCGATGAGTTCGTTGATCTCATCCAGAAATGTGGTCTTGGTTCTGCGGTGCCCCAGGAAGTAATCACCCAACCGAGGTCCTTTCTGCCGAATAGCCATGCCTTCCTCCTTTGGATGGAGAAATAATAGCATAATAAATCAAATAGTTAAAGAGTAAAAGTGTGGGATTTGCCGTGCAGAGGTCTCGATTCTTGTAAATACGAGCTCATTAAAGCAGCATTCCAACAAACAACATTTCTTGCAATTACATCTTCAATAACAGTTTGTGCACTTTCAATTTCATCATGTACAATTGCCAAATTCAAAAACCTGCATTCATAATCAGGTGTGAGCTGCTTAATCAAAGACTTGTACATTTTTTTAGACTTCATATAATTCATTTTGCACATTTGCAAATAGGCATAGTTAATCTTGGAGACAATATGTGCATCATTGCAGTCTTTAAAAACAACTTCAGCCTTCTCTAACCCTCCTGCATTCATCACACAAAAACCATAATTATTATAATCATCAATATCATGGTATGTTTTTCCACCTCGTCTCCGCATTGTCATCATTAATATTTTTTGCAACAATACAGCACAACGATCAAATTCTCGCGCTTTGGCAAATTGCTCAACAGCTTCATAATCATCATCTCTAAAGACTATTAGAATAGGAACTAATGATGTAATTGGTATCCAATCAATTTTTACATACAGAACTTCAACCAAATACTTATCGAATTGATTTGTAATATGATCAGTAAAGTCATTTACCAATTCAGCAACACACGTGCCATCATGCTCGCCCTTAACAGGACACATTATTGAAACATACCGTCTTTTACCCTTAACACTTATGTCTGCAACAACCGAATAATACCCTGTATACCCTAGTGCGTAAGCTGCATGAGCGGCAAACTCCAAATTGTATCTATTTGAAATATCGATAATTTTTTTCTTATTGTCTTCTGAAATCTTCTTGTCAGGATCTATCCTCGATAACTCTTTCACATCTTTATGCAGATCAAGCTCAGGCTGATCTGGTGTTATTTTATGCAAAGAGCTAAACACTCCATCAACCGATTTTAGATCAATTTCTACCTTTTGCGGAAGTAGCTCATCATAAAGCAAATGCCCAAACTTACGAGCGAGGAGATCTTCAAATTTTAATCCATCATTCTCTACTAGAGAATTACCAGTTATTTTTTCAAAAACATAAAGAACATACAAACGATCTAACGCGTCACCAATAAATGCATATTCAACACCAGCCAACTGCGCAGGAGAAAACCTTCTTAAATCATCAAATCCCCCGGAGAAACCAATAAATTTAAACAAAGACAACTTAAAAACATCCTCTAGTACATCAAGAAAATCTTGTTTTACATTTTCTAAGACACTATCAGAAAGAGGATTAAATGCATTTTTATGCATTAAAACTGATCTCAATGCCATGCCTTGGTATTCATAGACTTGTGCAAAACTCATTAGATCTTCATAAGTACTTGACTCCAAAGCTGCCTTTATCATTTTGCTGTTATCAGAATTATTTGAGTAATAATCCATAACTTTTTCCATGACACTACTGTTTAGAACAAGGGGCTGTACCAGATAACTAGCCCATATGTCTTCTAACCCACTGTTTCAGTTGTTTAAACTGGCTTCGCGGATTGCTGTTATTAAAACGCCACTCGCATTCCTTTAAAAACAGAAGTGGCCTCGGTTCTTCGGACCACTGAGCGACGATTTTAAGGTGGACACGTTTACGAGCTACGCCGCTCTTTCGTTCCAGGCCAGAGGGGGTACCCCCTCTGGCCTGGAACGGTTCTGATATATCTCCATCGGCTTCTTGCCGTCAAAAGCAAAATGCGGACGTCGATTGTTGTAGAAATCGAACCACCAAGCCAAGGCTTGCCGCAGTTCGCTTCCGGTTCCCATCTCACGCAGGTAAGCACATTCATATTTCAACGAACGCCACAGACGCTCGATCATCACATTATCCATCCATCGGCCTCGACCGTCCATGGAGATACGAATTCCAGCCTCTCTGAGCGTCCGTGTGAACTCGTAGCTGGTGAACTGTGATCCCTGGTCGGTGTTGAAGATTTCCGGCACCCCATAACGATTCAGGGCTTCTTCCAAGGCAGACACGCAGAAATCAGCATCCATCGTGTTTGAGAGCCTCCACGACAGGACGGCCCGACTGTGCCAGTCCATGACCGCCACAAGGTATAAGAAGCCGCGTGTCATGGGGATATACGTGATGTCGGCACACCAAACCTGATTGGGCTTCGTAATCGCCTTGTGCCGCAGCAAATACGGATACGTCTTATGTTGCGGATGCGGATGGCTTGTCTTTGGCTTTTGGTAAATCGCCATCAGGCCCATTTTACGCATCAGACGTCGTACCCGTTCACGACCGACCCTTTGCCCTTCGTCTCGTAGGGTATTACGCATCTGTCTGGAACCGAAAAACGGCAGCTCCATAAACAACTCATCGATTCGGCGCATAAGGGCCAGGTTGGCCGGAGATTCGCCGATCGGTTCGTAGTAGTACGTCGATCGGTACAGCTTGAGAATTCGGCATTGCCGCCGGATACTGAGCTCGGGGTGAGTCTTGTCGACCACCTCTCGCCTTCGCTCACAGCTCAAATTTTGGCGAAGGCTTGTTGCAAAAAATCCTTCTCCACCGTGAGCTGGCCAATCTTGGCGTGAAGCTCCTTGATCTGGGCCCCGTTATCCTGACGGCCGACGGCCTTGCCTGAAAAGGACGCCACGATCCCTTCCTTGGCCTGCTTCTTCCACTGGGAAACCTGATTGGGGTGTACGCCGTACTTGCTGGCGAGTTCCGACAGGGTGTGTTCCCCGGACAGGGCATCCAGGGCGACTCGGGCTTTGAATTCCGCGCTGAAACGTTTTCTCGTCTTGGACATGAATTGCCTCCTTCGGGCAGTTTATGTCCACCTTATCGAGTGGTCCAGTTTTCCGAGGCCACTTCTTTCCGATGTTCGGCTTCCCGACGCGGACGCGGTTCCTATACCATAAGCGGCCGCTTCGCTGGCCTCCTCAATACGGGATCATCGACCGGGAGCTCGACATTGCCATAAGTCAGTTCGCTCCAGGCGCGCAGTCGATCAAGGACGACAAGCTTCATACAGCCGTCGGAGTAGTTGAATTCGTCCCAGAGGCGGGCAACGCCGTCGAAGGGCCAAATCCTCTTGGCGAGTCGGAGACGGTTGGAGTATGCCGTCGATGCCAGGCTTTGGTCCCGCAGCCAATGCCGATGGGAACGTGTCCATTCTGCTCGGCGGCGCAGGGATCGGACGGCTATCGACTGGCGGAATTAACCGAACCTCCTGGGTTCAGCACTTGGTGGTGGATTTCCGACCGAGCCGAGTTCCGGGGAGGCTTTGAGTTTACGCCCAGGGCCTTGAGGGCCCGCATGGGAGCCGGACTGAACAACTACAGACCTCACGGGAACTTCAGCATCGATGCAGGTTCGGCCAGAATCTACCGCATCAACGACAACGATGGAAACGACTTTGAATTCCGAAAGCTGGATCACCGACACTTCTGGATGGTTGAGGAGGCGTTCGACAGCGCTCTTCGAGATCTCCCTGCCGCCGAGCAACGTCGAATTCAACGACCCTCGTTTGATTCAGCGACGCCCCCAGTTCGGCGCGCCCTCGCCGCTATATCCAATACGGACGTCATGGCGGCGGGGATCAACGTTGTTCCGGTTGGGCTCTGCCTGAATCCGTCGAAGCCAGAGGCGAAAGCTGCGTGGTACTCATTCGGATTCCTCGTCCGGCGGGCCGCCGCAGTGAGTCTTGACGTAAACGAGTCGGAACTCGACCTCGGCATCCAACCCATTCCCGATTTTTCTACGCCGTTCGCGCCTCCAACCGCCAGAATTTTCATCTCCGACAGCCTGGAGAACGGAGCCGGATACAGCACGTTCCTCGGAGATCCTAACCGCTTCGAAGAACTCCTTCGGTTTGTGCTGGGGCAGGCGCGTCCGTCCTGGACCCGGAGCACCCCGCCCGATTCATTCCATAGCCCGCTTGTTACGCCGCCGCACAGCCACGACTGCGTCAGCTCCTGCCACCGGTGCCTTCGGGAATTCGGGAATATGGCCTACCATCCCATACTCGACTGGAGGCTGGGGCTTGATATGGCACGGCTGGCTCTCGACCCCGGCGCCCACATCGACCTAACCGAGAGCTACTGGTTCGATCTGGTCGCCCGCATTGCCCCACCTTATTTCGGGGGCCTCAGCCTGCAGGCAAGGACATTCGACACGCTGTCAGGAGGGGTCGACGCCTTCAACAACGAAGCATTCATTCTGATCCATCCCCTCTGGGACACGGATGCGGCCAACTTCCGCCCGGAGGTGGCTGCCGCTGTTGCAGACGCACAAGGCCAAGGGTTCAGAGTGACGCTGCGCTCTGTGTTTCATGCCGTCCGCTTCCCGTATGAATAAGGAGTCGATTAAGGCATGTTTGCTCCAGAGCCTCCAGACCTAGTTCAACTCGCCCGCATAACACCGAGCATTTACGAAGCCGGCCTTACTTGTCTGGCCAAGGCTGCATGGTACGCTCTTGGCGGGCACGGGGTGCTTCCCGACAATCCTGCGGCGATTCTCGGGACATCCTTTCATGAAGTTGTCGCAGCAGCGCACCGCGGTACGTTGATGGCAGCAAACCACTCCGACCGCACTCCTGCAAGACAACTCTTTGATGAGACAGTCCGAACATTACACAAAAAAGCCCATCCGCTTGTTAAACTGAAGTTCCCCATACCTGAACGCCTGCCATATTATAATCTCCATCGTGAACGGACTTCAATCATTGCAGCGCATATAGCCGTTTCTCGGTTGTCAACCGGATCACCCGTTGAAACGTTAAGGGCATCGACCTCGCCAGTGCGGACCGAATCACGGTTGTGCTCTAAGGATGGATTAATCGTTGGTCGCGCCGATCATATCGACGGCAAATCGGAAAGCGTCGTTGACTATAAATCAGGATATGTAGTTGGAGCAGATGCCGATGCCGTTTCTGATTCAGAAGCTCGTCAGCTTCGCCTGTATGCTTATCTCGCCGGTGAAAATGGCATTTATGTATCCAAAGGGATTGTCGTTCGCGGTAGCGGTCAGCGTTGTGAACTTCCAATCTCGCCGGCGGAAGCCGAAGCAGAAGCAAACAGCGCCAGAACGCAACTTCAAACCATTAATGCCGCGGTCAATAATGGAGCCGTCTTCAGCGATCTTGCTTCGCCTTCACCCCAGAGCTGCAAGTCATGCGTATGCATCCCATTCTGCACCTCGTTCTGGGCTTCAGTGAAGCCTGAATGGTCCCCTGGCTGCGGTTCACATGTTGAAGGCAATGTAATAGATGCAGAGAGTCGACTGATTCAGGGCGTCTCGCTCACGACATTAAGTCTCGCGGTACGCTCTGGCACTATAGCTGGGCAAAATGCATCTGTTGAGCAGATACCAAGTGATTGGATGAAGATAGAGGACGATCTGCCATGTTCTGGGGATGTCGTTCGGGTTGTTCACGGTCGGGAACTAGAGATGAATGGAAACACGGCTGTGGTTCGAATCGACAAAGCAATGACTGCTGTCTGGCGTCTGCGTGTAGACACCAGCCGCGGTGATGAATAAGTGACAACATGGTAGACAACCTCACGCCGAAGCAACGGAGCTACACGATGTCGCGAATCCGGAGTAAAGATACAACTCCGGAGTTGAAGATTCGCAGGCTTTCACATGCACGGGGTCTGCGGTTTCGGAAACATAAGGATGGACTTGCTGGACGACCAGACTTGGTATTTTCAAGCGCAAGAGTTGCAGTGTTCGTTGATGGCGATTTTTGGCATGGCTGGCGGTTCCCCCAATGGAAGGATAAACTCGGCAAATATTGGAGGCAGAAGATAGAAGGAAACCGCCGCAGGGATCAGCGGAATTTCAAGAAGCTGCGAAGAGAGGGCTGGCTTGTCCTCCGTATTTGGGAGCATGAAGTAAAGAAAAATGCTGAGGCTTGTGTGGACCGCATTGAGGCGGCTGTCCGAGCCAGGGCGAGCGAATCAGCAAGAGACAGGCAATGAACCGGGGGTCTTTAAAATAGCAAATCAGGGCGACTTATGGACCCAAGACACCTATTCATCGATGAACGTCACACCGGAATGTGCGTCTACTGTGGCACTCGTCCCGACACGCGTGATCACGTTCCGTCGAAGGTGTTATTGGATGAACCCTACCCTCCGGAGTTACCGGTCGTCGGTGCCTGCGAAAAGTGCAACGCTTCGTTCTCGCTGGATGAGCAATATCTGGCTTGCTTCTTGGATTGTGTCATCCGCGGCGGCGCAGAGGCCTCTGATCTTCATCGTCCCAACGTTAAACGGATTCTGGAAGGTAATCCGGCGCTGCAATGGAGGATAGAGGGGGCTCGGAAAAGAGATGAGGCGGGCAACTTGATATGGGAACCGGAGGCCGGTCGGGTTCGGAACGTGGTCCTGAAGCTCGCGAGAGGGCACGCCGCATATGAGCTGTATCCAAAACTGGAGGAACCGACCGTAGTCAGTTTTGCGCCCATGCAGATATTGAGTGACGGGGAAATATCGGCGTTCGAGCAGCTTGCCGACGGCAAGCTCGACTTGTGGCCGGAAATCGGCAGCCGTGCATTCCTTAGGGCATTCGGTAAGTCTCCCGACCGACTCCCGCTTTCCGGGGACTGGATCGTAGTTCAACCTGATCGTTATCGATATGCGGTGGCTGAGACAGGGGGTGTTATTGTGCGGATGGTCCTGAGCGAATACCTGGCTTGCGAGGTCGTATGGGAGATGTGAAATTCCACCCCGGAAACCGCGTTCGTTGATGGCTGTCGGAAATCGGGAATCTTGTAGGCATAGAAGCGGAAATCATAATCAACGCCGCTTCCGGTCCGCCGGGAACGGCCTGCTCTTTGATAACTCGTTGAATATCGAAGGCTTACGAATCAAAGGCCGGATGGAGAACGGTTATGAAGAGGGTTGCACACGGGGAGCCAAAAAACAATCCGCCGAATCCGGCGGTTCTTATTTAACGACGAGACCCCGTGGGGTGATCCCCTCGGGGTCTCGTCGTTTCTGGCGTGCCCACGCCGACTTACGCCCGCCCGCACATTTACCCTGATTCTCCGTTTCGAAGCCCGAAGTCCGGGGGCCGGGTGCAACCCTGGGGGTTGCGGGCGCTCACCGAAAATGTCCTTTCCGAATTCTCCCGTTCTCCGTTTTTCGACCCGCCTTGTTTAACAGCCCGGTTGCATCCGGGCACCCGTTTCGACCATTCGAATTCACTGTTGTAACCATCTGCTGAAACTATCTTTTTCGCCCCATCCTGTTGCTGCTTCCTATGATATAGTTTGAAGGATATCCAGCTTTCCTTATTTGGGAATGGAGACGTTTTCATCATCATAAACGCCATTTTCCCCAGTTCGATGGCAGGCGATACAATTCGACAATGAACCCACAGACTTTCTTTGGACTGTCTGCGGCGTAATTTCATGATGCTCCTTGCGAATACAAGGAATGTCAGTGATTCGCAGCGGTGTCATACCTCCCAGGCAACTCATTATTTTTTTGGCCAGTTTGGCAGATGATTTGTCTGCGGCATTTGATGCCAGATAACCACTAATTTCAAGCCTTGCGCCCTCATCGAGGTCTACCGCCTCTCCGAAATGATCATCGGTGCCGTCAAGAATTTGTTTCCACGAACCGGCTGGCAATAATTCCGGTTGATAGGCAAAATGGCAGGCACCGCATTGCTCAGCATAAGTGGCGTTGCTGACCGGTTTCAAGTGGCTGTCTATACTATGATTGTTTTCACCGCGTTTGCGTTCGCGCCGTTGATGTCCTTTATTGTCATCATCTGCACTAATTTCCGGTGCAAAGACAACCAAAAGCAATAACAGCGATACCCACCACATGATTCTGTTGCGTAAAATATTCATGATCTTCTCCTTTCCGGCCAACCGGTTATTGAAAGAGATGCCTTCCATCCACCTTTGTAAATCAAGGTTAATCGACAATCAGATGTCCGATCGTCAAAACCAGAATCATAACAATAAAAACAACAGGTTGCGTATGTATCTGATAAGCAAGCTTGCGAAAGGATTTGGGACACAACTTGAATTTTATGAAAAAACCCAAAGCGATAACGGTTACCATAACAATCAATCCAAGTTCAGGCAGGGCTGACGACTTGCATCGCGAAGAAAGCCAGTGCCATAGGACAATGCCAAGAATTGAAAGATTGAGATAATAATGCAGCCACATGAGGGCCTTTTTCTGCATCCGGTTAATATTCGCCAGTGTCTTCTTTAATTCGGCACCTATAGGCGCAAATCGATTCATCCCCTTTATCAGAAGGCTCAAAGCTACGGGCAGGTTCGCCACAAGCAGAAGCCATGCAGCCATCTGGCCGGCGGTTTCATTGCCCTCATTGTCGGTTTCCAAGAATGGGATACTATGCTGGTCCTCCCTCTCGAAATGCCTTTCAAAACCGTGTTCATTATCGGCCATGACGACGTCCGAAAACAAGGCACCGAATCCTGCGATGCAGATGACTATCAATGATACCATTATAGTTTTATGTTTGTGCATTCTTTCCCCTATTCAAATAAATAGTCGGGCGCGGATTTGGATGTTTGGCAAAATTTCGCTCCAGCCCTTCTATCTAAGCCATTTTGGACACAACACCATGGATTATGACTAACTTTAATCAATCGAGTGGCTAAACAAATCAGAATCCACATGGAGACGCCTACTTCGCTCCACCCGTTAATTGCAGCAGTCGGTCGATCACTCCCTGAAGCCCGCTTTTGCTAATAAAATCGATGGCATGACCTATCAGCGGCACTATGATGATGAGGGCAAGCACGATGATTGCTAAAATCACTATGCCAGCCGTGATCAGAATCTTCTTGTTGGCAAGCAGACGGGGCACAAGATGCGAAAGATTAAGCAAATCATCGTTGTGATGGTTGTATTGGTGATCACCGTGCTTGCGCCATTGGTCACTATCATTGTGATGGTCATGGTAGAAGGGAGCATGCCGGTTTTCTCCATGCCCATAGTGCCCGTGATTATTTTTATCATCGTGAGATCCGTGTTCGCGTCTGCGGTGGTTACGGTTGAAAAGGTCCTCTAAGTCCATTATCGACTCCTTTATTTTCCCCATCGGGGAGATATGCAGTTTGATATCATGTTCATCAAGGTCAATTTCGCGCCTCCTGGCGTCGTATTCCGAGTTTCAGTAATTCGAACCAAAGAACGCAGACCAATCCGGCCCCCAAGCTGAAGACAACATCCATTGGGTGAAGCGGTGCAAAGTCAAAAAGTCGTTGTACAAAAGGTACGGAAAGAATAATCGCCAGGAAGGCGCAGGCACCTGTTACTACCCATTTTAAGGCAGTATTGGGAACACAGAGCATCGCAAATGCGGACTTGGTCCACGAGCGGTTGACGAGAATGATGACAATGAAAGCCACAACCAGGGTTGCAAAAGTCAGCGCCCGTGCGGCTTCTGACGAATGGCCGGATCGAGATAGCAGGAACACACCCAGGCAGGCTGCAAGAACACTTAGTCCTTGCAACACGGCAACACCGATGGTCCGCATTGAAAAAAGCCGTTCATCCGGACTCCTGGGGGGGCGCTGCATCACATTGGCCTCGGCATGCTCTGCCTCGAAGATCAGGGAACAGGCCGGGTCTATTATCAACTCCAGGAATACGATGTGCACTGGCAGCAGGAGCAGCGGCCAGTCAGCAAAAAAAACCGGGATCATCGACAACCCCGCGATTGGTACGTGTACTGCCAGAATAAAGGCGATGGCCTTCTTAATGTTGTCGAAAATGCGCCGCCCGAGACGCACAGCGGCAACTATGGACGAAAAATCATCATCCAAGAGCACTATCGATGAGGACTCACGGGCCACGTCCGTTCCGCGACCGCCCATGGCAATGCCGATATGGGCTGCTTTCAGCGCAGGGGCATCATTGACCCCGTCGCCGGTCATGGCGACGACCTCCCGGTTTGCTTTCAGCGCGTTAACGATACGCAGCTTCTGTTCTGGAACGACACGGGCGAAAATCTGCACTTGATCTATTTGCCCAACTAAATCCTCGTCAGACATCCGGTCGAGTTCTGCTCCGGAGATCACCGTATCGCAATTCGAAAGTCCTGCTTGGCGGGCGATACTTTGGGCGGTGGCGGGATAGTCACCGGTGATCATTACCACCCGAACACCGGCGGCCCGGCATTCAGCGACAGCGGCTGGCACAGTCGTTCGCAGCGGGTCCTCGAAGGCAAGCAGGCCGATCAACTCCAGCGAAAGGTCGTGATGCGCCTCAGGCAGAATTTCCTGGCTGGTGACACCTCGTGCAACACCCAGAACGCGAAGTCCCTGAGAAGAAAGGGTGTCCACCCATCGAGAGAGCGCTTGCTGATGCTCCGGGCTCAGATGACAGAGATCCGCAATAGCTTCGGGAGCACCCTTGGCCGCCACCACCACTTCGTCGCCGTCTCCAGTGCACCAGGCATGGCTTACAGCCAGCAGGCCAGGGGTCAACGGGTATTCGCGAGCCAGCGACCAGCCCGGATGCAGGTGCTCCGTGTCTTTGATCAAACGATCGCCAGCCTCGTGCAGCGCACGCTCCATGGGATCGAAGGGATCGCGTTTGCTGGCCAGGATAGCGTTTTCCAGCAGGCCGTGAAATTCCTCGGGCAGGCCATCGCGATGGGCCGTCAAATCGACAAGGTTTCCGGAGACAGCAAGATTGCGCAAGGTCATCCGGTTTTGGGTCAGCGTTCCGGTCTTGTCGACGCATAAAACGGTAGCCGCCCCCAGCGTCTCTACTGCGGGCATTCGCCGGGTCAGTACCTGGCTGCGCGAGATCCGCCAGGCACCCAAGGCTAAGAACACGGTCAGGACAACAGGAAACTCTTCGGGCAGGGTGGCCATGGCCATGGCAATGCCGGCGAGCAAGCCTTGTTTCCAGACATCGGCGCCACCACCACGGGTGATCGCAAAGACGACAACCACCAGTGCACAGGCCATGAGCCCCACGATGGCGAAAGTACGAACCAGCCTTCTGGTCTCTTTCTGCAAAAGTGTTGGCTCCGGATCGACGCGTTCCAGTGCCTTGCCGATTTTTCCAAGTTCTGAGCCAGCTCCGGTGGCAATGATTTCAGCAACCCCCTGGCCGGCGGTAACCAGAGTTCCGGAGAATACAGATGGTAGGTCATCGCCTCCCGGCCTGTCTAAATGTTGGGCTAATTCCGAGGCAGTTTTTCGTACTGGAATGGATTCACCAGTCAACAGCGATTCATCCGTCGAAAGATTGATGCTTCGCCGCAATAGGCCATCCGCAGGCACACGATCACCTTCACTTAGGACGATCAAGTCACCTCTGACCACTTCCCGTCCGGCGATCCGCCGGTGCACACCATCGCGTATGACCAAAGCGCGGGGGCTTGACAAATCACGCAATGCTTCAAGGGCATGTTCAGTACGTCTTTCCTGAATAACGGTGATAGACATAACCACGAATACGAAACTTAGCAGCATCAGCGCATCAGCAGGCTCACCCATGAAAAGATATAAGCTTCCCGCGGCAACGAGCATAAGGAACATTGGCTCCCTAGCAACCTCAAGGCCAATGGTCAACATACTGCGTTTCTTCTTCGACGGGAGTTCGTTCGGCCCCTCCTTCTCAAATCGACCTCGGGCTTCTTCCTCACTGAGTCCGGATAGCCCCCCTAAAGAAAGAACAGTCGTTGAGACGCGTGGCCTTTGAAGTGAGTAATTATTCATATTATTAAATGAAATAGTCATAACAATTCCTTGCATCGCGTTAATTGAATGTCATATCTTAATGTCCTCAAACAATTTTTTTTGATATTGACATTTGCTTCAAATATGAATAATAATTCAGATTATGTCAACTCGCATTTAGGGTGTGGAATGTGGCAGCTCAAAAGCAACGTTTAAATCCCCGAAAACAGCCGGTTCAGCGTCGTTCCAAGGCTACGGTGGATGCTATTCTCGTAGCAGCTGCTCAGGTTTTCGAGGCTCACGGCTATGCGGCCGGCACAACCAATCGTATCGCTGAACGAGCAGGAGTGTCCATTGGAACGTTGTATCAGTATTTTCCCAGTAAGGAGGCAATCGCTGCAGCGCTGTTCGAGCGGCATATTGTCGATACCAACCATCGACTGCACGAATGGGTCGGACATATGGTTGTTGAGCAGCATAGCCTAATCGAGGCCCTTCACGACTATGTAACGGGGATGCTGGAGATGCACTCCCGGCAGCCACGCTTGCAGCATATCTTACTCGAGGAGACTCCACTACCCGAACGAGTCCACCAGGCATTGCTCGAAGCTGAACGACAAGCCGCCAAAACGGTGGCAGGTCTTTTTCGCTTATATCCCGACGTTCGGCAAAGCGGCTTGGAGCATACTTGCTTTGTTGTTGTACAATGTGTCGAGAGTCTAACCCATCGTTTTGCGGCCCATCCCGATGATCAATTCATTCCTCGGGATACATTCGTGGATGAAATGGTTATTATGCTGATGGCATACTTGACTTGTGAGCCACGCTTGAAGACATGAAATAATTGGGGTCCGTGCACAACCCTGTGGGTTACAGGCGCTCACCGAAAATGTCCTTTCCGAATTCTCCCGTTCTCCGTTTTTCGACCCGCCTTGTTTAACAGCCCCGTTGCATTCTTGCACCCTCTTCGACATTTCGAACTCCCCTCCGGTAGGTATCTGCCGAAAGCCGGACCAGTGGGTCCGGCGCAAGCGGATTACCAGACAGCGGAAACAGCCGTGAGATCGGAGACCGTTGTGGGTGCCGACGACATCGCCTTCAGGCGGTGTCGAACGGGCTCCAACGGCCTTCTCGATGACCGGCCTATCCAGTCCCGCGGCATCCATGACGGAAACCTTCCGCGGCCTCCCGCAAAAGGAGGACCGGATGCCGGCCAACGAACACGTCCCAATCTCTCTCGACGAGGTGATATCGGAGATCGCTACGATCCTTGCCCGGGGTTACATGCGCCACCGAAACGGACGCCGAATCGCCCCAGATTCCGGCAGTGGGGCAGAGCATGTGGCGCAAGTTGAAGAATCTTAGGCGTTTACGGAGAAACGCCTTGATATTCCGGGCCACCGAAGCCTTCATTCATTCACGAGTTAACGCCCTGAGATTGCGGTGCGGACGGGCCGCCCGCGGGGCGAAGCCCATGAACCAAGGAGGTTTCGGATGGAAGCAACAACGTA
Source organism: Pseudodesulfovibrio profundus (assembly GCF_900217235.1). Taxonomy (NCBI): domain Bacteria; kingdom Pseudomonadati; phylum Thermodesulfobacteriota; class Desulfovibrionia; order Desulfovibrionales; family Desulfovibrionaceae; genus Pseudodesulfovibrio; species Pseudodesulfovibrio profundus. Next base: position 704,211 of record NZ_LT907975.1, read on the forward strand.
TCAAGAGGTCCAGGGGCTCTCCCGGATGACCGTCGGAGAACTCCGGGACAAATACCTCGAGGTCTTTGGGGAAGAGACCCGCTCCTACCACAAGGAGTTTCTTCGCAAGCGAATCGCCTGGCGAATCCAGGCCCTGGCGGAGGGTGACCTTTCGGAGCGGGCCCGGCGCAGGGCTGAGGAACTGGCCAATGACGCTGACCTGAGAACGCGGTCTCCGCGTGATCCGGTCGCCTCGGGTTCCGCCGAGGTCAAAGCGAGAACGGTGACCAGCCGCATATCCCCGTCGCACGACCCGAGGCTGCCGCTGCCCGGAACTCTGCTCGCCCGCGAGTTCCAAGGCCGCGACATTGTGGTCAAGGTACTCGACAACGGCTTCGAGTTCGACGGCCGACGGTACAAGTCCCTCTCAGCCATCGCCCAGGAGGTCACCGGGAGCAAGTGGAACGGGTTCCTCTTCTTCGGTATCGCCGATGCCGCGGCCAAGGGCAAGAGCCTCAAACCCGAGAGGAGGAACGGAGGAACGAATGAGCAAAAACAATAACCGTGGCCGGGGAGAAGCCCGGGAGTCGGCATCAAGAACCAACGGGACCATCCGCTGCGCCATCTACACACGCAAGTCCACAGACGAGGGGCTGGAACAGGAGTTCAACAGCCTCGACGCACAGCGGGAATCCGCGGAAGCCTATATCGCGAGCCAACGACACGAGGGGTGGGTGTGCATCCCGGATCGTTTCGACGACGGCGGTTTCACCGGTGGCAACATGGAGCGGCCCGCCCTCAAGCGGCTCTTCGCTGGCATCGAGTCGGGCGACATCGACTGCGTGGTGGTTTACAAGGTCGACCGGCTGAGCCGGTCCCTCCTGGACTTCGCCCGCATGATGGAGCTTTTCGACAAGCACGCCGTGAGCTTCGTCTCGGTCACCCAGCAGTTCAATACGACCAGCTCCATGGGGCGGCTCACCTTGAACATCCTTTTATCCTTTGCCCAGTTCGAGCGGGAGATTATCTCGGAGCGCACCCGCGACAAGATGTCCGCCGCGCGGCGCAAGGGCAAGTGGGTCGGCGGGATGCCGGTTCTCGGGTATGACGTGGACCCGAAGGGCGGAAAGCTGATCGTCAACGAAGACGAAGCTGCACAGGTCCGGGGAATGTACCAGCTTTACCTGGAGCACAGAGCCATGATCCCTGTCGTCCAGGAGATCGACCGCCGCGGTTGGCAGACCAAGCGGTGGACCACCAAGAAGGGCCAGGATCGCGGTGGAAAACCCTTTAGCAAAAGCAGCCTCTTCCGGCTTCTGACCAACGTGATTTACACCGGCAAGGTCGACTACAAAGGAACCATCTACAACGGCGAACACAGTGAGATCGTTGACATCGATCTTTGGCAGCGGGTGCAGGATGCGCTACGGCGGAACGGCAGCACCGGCGGCAAGGAGGTGCGCAACAAGTACGGAGCCCTCTTGAAGGGGCTTCTCTACTGCGCCCCCTGCGGCACCGGGATGGTGCATACCTACACGGCCAAGGACAACGGCAAACGGTATCGCTACTACGTCTGCCTGAACGCCCAGCAACGAGGCTGGGCATCCTGTCCGACCAAGTCGCTCAACGCGCACGAGATCGAGACCGCTGTGGTCGGACACATCCGAAGCATAGGCAGAAATGAGGAAATCATCTCAGCGACGGCTGCGAAGGTTCGAGAAGAGAGCGGCAAGCGCATGGCGGAACTGGAAACCGAACAACGCGGCCATGAGCGTGAACTCAAACGGCTGCACACCGGAGTCCAGAAGCTGGTGGGCGAGTCCTTCACCGCCGTCTCGAACGGAGGGGCGGCTATGGACCAGCTCGCCGACCTTCAGGATCGGATTCGAACCATAGAACAGCGGATGACCGCCATACGCGAAGAGGTCATCGCCATCCAGAGAGAAACCGTTGACGAAGGGGACATGGCCCGAGCGCTGGCGGTCTTCGACCCGGTCTGGGAGTCGCTGTCTCCCCGAGAACAAACGCGGATCGTCCGACTCCTCGTCGAACGCGTCGGGTATGACGGGCGGGATGGCAGAGTGACCGTGACCTTCCGCTCACCGGGAGTCAAGGCGCTGTGCAGCGAGGCCGACATCCGCAATCGGGAGGTGTCCGCATGAAAAATACCGCATCCGACGGAACCGGACTGAGCCGATTGGAGAGCTCCTTCAGTTTCAAACCCAAGAACAGGAGAAAGAGCGACAACCATCTCCGCGAGGAAGACCGAAGCATCGAGCCGGGGAATCTGCCCCGCGTCTCAAAGCTGATGGCCCTGGCAATCCGCTTCGACGGTCTGGTCCAGCGTGGTGAGGTGCGGGACTACGCTGATCTGGCCAGGCTCGGCTATGTGACGCGCGCACGTATCACCCAGATCATGAACCTGCTCAATCTGGCCCCGGACATCCAAGAAGCGATTCTTTTCCTGCCCCGGACGGTCAAGGGGCGTGACCAGATTCGGGAGAAAGAGGTCCGTCCCATTGCCGCCGTTGCTCACTGGTCACGTCAACGAAAGATATGGGATAGGCTGACCGCCGAGCGGATGAACTGACGATCCGCTCAGGGCAACCGGCAGCTTCATTATGCCCGCGTCCGACCACCGGTCCTTCTTCTCATCCCCGCCGGCAATTCCCCAAACCTCCTGATTCATGTACATTTTTTATATTGACCTGATGCCTATCAGGTCGTATAATATCAGCCTGTAATGTGGCCGTAGTTTGCCCTGACTGGGCCCTGCGGCCATTGGCGTTCACAAATAAGCCATTTGGATGGTTGAGGATACACATGAGTCAAAGACCGCGAGGCAGACGCCCAGTTCAGGAAATAACAGAGCCGCAACGCCGTACATTGAAGGAGATCCGCCTCTTCACGAACCGGCGGGGGTTCCCCCCGACCATGAAGGAACTCGCGGACATCCTCGGAATATCGCATGCCAGCGTCCACGGTCAGGTGAACCAACTTGTCCGCAAAGGCTATCTGAAGCGCGAACCCCGGAAGGCTCGTGGCATTGCGGTTGTCCGTGAACCCGTGGACGACATCCCCGATCTTGTGGCCGTCCCCATCATCGGCCGAGTGGCGGCCGGCCAACCGATCCTGGCCGAGGAAAACATCGTCGGAGAGGTGCTGGTCGAAGGCGGGATCGCTCGGGCAGGCCGGTGCTTCGCTCTGGAAGTGACCGGGGACAGCATGGTGGACGCCGGAATCCGGGAGCGCGACCTGGTGGTGGTGCGCCAACAGCCCGTGGCTGAAAACGGCGACATCGTGGTCGCGTTGTTGGAAGACGAAGCCACGGTGAAGCGGCTTTATATCCGCGGTGAGAGAATTGAATTGAGACCGGAAAACCGGAAGCATCGACCGATCCCCGTGGGGCCCGACGATGGGCTGCGCATCATCGGCAAGGTCGTCGCCGTCAGGCGGCCCGGCTCGGAAACGCAAACGCCGGGAACGGCCTGGCTATAAAGAACAAGGAGGAAAGAACGAATGGCGACGTACAATCTCAGGCGTTTTGCCCATGCCGACGGCCTCAAGGCCATCGCGCGTGAGCACCTATTGGCTCTGCTGAAACCTCACAAGCCCTACTTCGACGGCCGAGGATTGACGTTGCCACCGCCGTCCGCCTCCGACGGCATCGATTACGACCAACTCGTCAATGTGCTCATGAACCCGGATACGGACACGCCGAAGGGCCTGCTCGACGCTCTCTACTTTGTGCATGAGATGGCCACGCCCGAAGCCATGTGCGCCTCCCCCCATCCTTTGGACCACTGATCGGTCTTTTTAAGGTGGAGCCCGGCGTCCGAGTTTGTGCCTCCGAGGAGGCGGGTCGCCATAGCCGTTGTGGAGCGTAGCCCGTCCCCGTAGGGGCGGCCCGAAGGGCCGAGGGCGGAGCGGAGCAACGGCTACGAGCCAAGTCAATGAACATTCAAGTTGCCCCTGTATACGTCAGCGGGAGTTCTTTTGTCCAACGACGAATGACCGCGCTCCTCGTTGTAGTACCGAAAATAGCGCGTAAGCCCATGGTATAGCTCGATCCCATCACAGTACGCCCTGGGGTAAATATCCTCATATTTCACCGTCCACCACAGCCGCTCAATGAAGACGTTGTCGATTGCGCGACCTTTGCCGTCCATGCTGATTGCAATTCCCTTGCTCTGCAGAACTCCGGTAAATTCACGACTCGTGAACTGCGCTCCCTGGTCCGTGTTGAACACCTCCGGCGTAGAGATGCGCAAAGCCTTGTTGAGCGCATCCACGCAGAAAGAACTATCCATCGAGTTCGATAGCTCCCAAGCCAGCACGAAGCGGCTCCACCAGTCTATCACTGCCACCAGGTACAGAAAGCCGCGCTGCATGGGGATGTAGGTGATATCAGCGCTCCAGACTTGATTTTTTCGTTCAATGGCAACTCCTTTCAGCAGATAAGGAAACACGGGATGCTCCGGGTTGGGGACACTCGTATGCGGCCCTGGAGTAATGGCCTGCAAGCCCATCATCTGCATCAGTCGCTCAACCCGCTTGTGGTTGACCTGATGCCCTTGTGTCCTCAGCCAATCTGTCATGCGCGGCGAGCCGTAATCAGGCTGACGCAGGTACTGCTCGTCGATCAGACGCATCAGGGCCAAATTTTCATCGGATTCGGCTACAGGCTTGTAGTAAAATCCCGAACGGGAAATGCCTGCCAACTTGCATTGCCGCCGGATGGAATACTCCCGATCTGGTTTGATCCACTGGCGGCGCACCTCAAGCGGCAGGCTTACAACTTTTTTTCAAGCCACTTGATGTCCATCTTGAGCCGACCGATCTCCTCAAATAACGGTGCGGTTATCTCCTCCTGGCTTTTGGCTTTCTTGCCACTGGAAAAGATGTCATCGACATTCTCAAGGAGCTGCCGCTTCCACGTGGAAATCTGATTGGGGTGCACTTTGTACTCCGCAGCCAGTTGCGCAAGCGTCTTCACGCCACGAATCGCCTCAAGTGCGACCTTGGCCTTAAACTTGTCCGAATGTTTCCGTCTTTTGCTGCTCTTTGTCATGCGTCCTTCCTTATCGGTTTAAGGACGCTGACTCCACCTTAACCGGTGGTCCGAATTTCGGGGGAAAGCGCAAAGGGCCAAAGGATCCTCGCCCCCTTCACTCTGGCATCTTGCCGCCCTTGGTCAGCGGGGAACAGGGGGAAACAAATAGATCACCGCCCTTCTCAGGCTCCTGTCATTGGTCACTACGTACCGATGACTGTACGAGCTGGCAATGACGTCGCCCGGGCCGAGAAAGCAGTCGACCAGCTCGGGCCGCTTTACCTTATTCTTGCCAGCCATCTCGTAGCCGAAGACTCGCTTCCTGGACTTGTCATCACGGCTTCCTTTTTTTTCTTGTTCAATCCGGTTAATCACCCAGTGCCACCAGGAGTCCATCCGCTATAGTTTCCCTCTGCCTTCCCGGCGGCTACAGCCGCCGCCATTTCCTGCGTCTGCAAGCTATTTTCACTTTGATTTCCTTTACTTTTTTACTTCAATTTCCTTCCATTTCCTTCGCCTCCCGCCTGGGCGGCGTGGTTTTCAGTCCTTTCAGTCTGTTGTTTCGGCCGGAAAAAAGACAGGGAGGAAGCGGCGGGTTGCGACAGGTGCGGAAGGAAGGAAGCCTGGACGGTAGCCGGACGGTCATTCCCGTAATATACGTCTCCACACAGGTGGATCTCAACTCCGGCGGCGGCGGAACCAGTGTGGCTTCCCCTAAGGGGAAGCTGGAGGACCTACTCGAGACGGTCGCCGTTTTTTTCTATGGGTTTCGGAAGCCGCTCCGGTTCTGCAAGACGTGGAAGCTGATGCGATGCGGTCAGGAAAGGGTCAAACAGCCGTTCTGGTGGCATTGACTTCAAAAGACGGATGGACAGTCCACTTTGAATACGGAACGCTTCTACGGGTCTGTCTGGCACATCGTATTGGACGTGATCGGCGACGAGTTCGACGGTGACCGCCTAACCTTCCTCCTTATAGGCCATTCTTCACTCTTCTCCGGTCGAGATGGCTTTGATTTCAGACCCTTTGAAAAATCAAAAACAAAAAACGACGACATGCCTCTCGTCGTCGTAGAGTTTGTATTTGATATGTTCTCTATTTGAGGAGGTTGTAAAACCCGCGCAGGACAAGGGTTTGCCACCGACTTTTTGCATTGAACCACATGGCTTTTACATTGAACCACATGATAAGCCAGCTATACTTCATCAAACCACATGGCTTTTTGCACTGAACCACATGAGTATTTCAAAAAATGTGATTTAAATTTCACTATGTCAATTGACTTTACTGTTTCAATCAAAATAGAAGTGAAGCAACAGGCACAAGTATTAACCTCAAGGTATTTCAAAATGGCAGAAGAAATGAAGAATGAAGCGCATTCGCCCAGCCTCCCGCTCGACCCGGCCAAGACAGTGGTCAAGGAGCTTCGCATGTTGGCTGAGTCGCATCCAAACAGGAACAACGGGATGACGGCCAGGGATATCGAAATTCAGACTTTTCTCCGTGGCAAAATCACGCTGACGCACAGGACAGTCGGCGACACGCTTCCGCTCCCGACAGATGCCCCGGCATACTATTACGTGCTTGGCGTTCTCGGCCGTGCAAGGGCAAAAGACGAAAGCGTTCGAACGATCATTGTCAACGTCAGAGACGTTGTTGATGGAATCGGGCTGACCAGGGCCAAGTCGTCCTACGACTCGGTCAGAAACGCACTGCGCAGGTACAGCCGATTGAACGTAGAGATCAAGTCTCCGGCCGCGAACGGGACGACGGAATTCCGCCTTTTCGGTGTGTCACCAGTTGGGGCTGCCGCCATGCGTCTTGATTTTTCACAGGATTACCTCGACGCACTTGAAAGCGGCGAGAACCAGGTCCACTATCTCGCCCTCCGCCACATTCTCCCGCTGGGCGGACTTGCCATGTCACTGTACGCACTGATGCAGACGCACCTCTTCCACGGCAACAAGTTGGACGTTGGCGCACGGCGCTTTTGCAGAACGTGGCTTGGGGAAGAGCGTGGTGGCGACATCCCCGTCAGCCGAGCATTCTCGGCATACGTCCGCCCCCGTCTGCAGGAGATAGCTGACAAAACCGGATGGCTGATCGCCGCCAAGAAGATCGGCCGTGCAGACGACGCTCGGTACGTGTTTTCTACCAAAAGCATCCCCCAGGCATTTGCAGTAGTCAAAAACGGGATCGAAGCTGACACGGCATCAGCACTCGACAAGCTGGTCGACGAGACGAATAAAAGACAGGCCGCACAGCCCGTCGCCAAGGAATCGGCATCCGACACACCAGAGCCCATCCCTGCCTCCACCGTATCCCCCACGGTGTTGTCCGCCCTTCCCCCTGCTTCCAGGTCTGACAAGGCTTTCATCACCGCCCTGGCCGCCCTGCCGGAGGCTGACGCCATAGACGTGATCGAATACGTGAAGTCAAATGCGAAAAAGAGTTTCGGCTCACTCCTCAACCACTTGATACACAACAAGGGACTCAAGAGCCTAGTTGCCGAGATCAAGGAAAAGAAGGCAGAAGTGGTCCCTGATGGGGCTAGAAAATACCGCATCGCGTACAAATATTTAAAGGACCGTCCCGAGCACGAGATCAGGGAATACGCTGACGAAAAAGGCCACGACGCTGATGACATGTTACGCTGGTTCAGCACCTGGAAGGCCCAGGGAAAATAGCCACCACCAAACCGTTCAACGCAAAAGAGGCCCCCGCAAGGGGGCCTTCCTTGTAAACGGTTGCCGCAAAGTCCATCAATCGCCTCCGTCATCATAGTAAATATTTCCGATCAGGTAAGACTTCGCCGGATCGGTGATGTCCGAAAAAATCGTGAAATCGTCCTCGTCGTCGGAGGCCACGGCATCAGCATCGCCACAAGATCCATGAAGCGCCCCAAGCAAGGCGATCCCGAACCAGATCGCCAGCACCAAAACCACTAAGAAACCAGCCTGAAAATCAGTCATCACTGTTGTCCCACATCCAGTCGTCGTCACTGCTCGATGACCACGAAAAATCGTCGGCAAACGGGTCATGCCAAATGTTGCATGTCATCCACGAGTAGATAGGCAAGGTGTATATGTCGTCGTTGCCCATCCAGTCGTCATCCCACACCGACACGTAATCATCATCGTCCTGAGCCGCCCAGTCCATGCCTCCGCTTCCGCTGATGACTCCGAGGGTTGCCCGGCCGACAAAGCCGACAAAGCCGACAAACACCAGAATGCCGATCAAGATAAGCCAAGTCATCCTTTTTCCTCCAGTTTTTTCCTGTTTCCGCTCCACCCTTCGCTCTTTTTCGTCTTGGAGCCCAGCTTTTTCTTCAGTTTTCTTGTAGAAGAAGCCCTTTTTCATCTTTTTTGTCTTTTACTGGGGCATTGCCAGCAAGTTGCTGTGCGGAGGCGAATAAGCTGGCATGACTTACGAAAAGGAATTCCGATCGGCAGAGGAAGCCCTGCGCTGGCTAGTGGACGAGAGGGACAAGGCCGGGAACGCAGGGACTATCACGGGCAAATGTGTACAGAACGGCGAACTTGGGAAGGCTCCGGGCGGTAACGTGTTCGGGTCGGCATAGACGACCGCATCCACATGCGCCGGGATCTCGAAATGGTCATCGGGGACAGGATGGACAGGATGACCAGGAAGATCCTGGACTTGTATCTTGAATGTGGTTGTGTCCAGAAGTTCCCGGTCGACGAGAACGGCTAATGGGAACCGGGCGCCGTTGATTACGTTGTCTACTGGCGGCGGTGGAGTCGGCAGTGGGCGAACAAGCTGATCTCCAGGATGCTCGATATCGTCGAGGAGAACCTTGAACGGTACGATATGCTCCGTGGCGGTCCTGATGTCGCCGGGTATGCCGGGTTGCCGGAGACCGATGACGGCGACGGGATCCGTGCGAGAAGGATGGTTATGACCGAGTTGGACCTAGTCCGTATCAAGGAATACTACCCGGATTTCGGTGACGGAGATGATATCGAGGTCGTCTTGGTAGGAAAAAGTTGTTTGGAACAATGACCGCCCATGTTTTTTGGTTTGTCGGCTCCGGTTTTTCCGGTGGAGAGCGAGACAGTTGATGCCAACTTTTTTCTTTCCTTCTTAAGTACGGTTCCTGTGGACTTTACTTTGTATCCTTATGGACTCCAAAATGTTTGCGGTCGCTTTTTCAAGAAGGCGGCCGTTTTCCGTTTTTCGATCGTTTTTGATCAAAAAACACCATTTCCCCCGCCCGGAACCGCATCAGAGTGAAGGGGGGCGGAAATTTTTTCCTTTTTTTCGGCAATCAAGGTCCTTTTTCGGCCAACTTGTCTCTGTGGCGGCGAATAAGCTTGTAGGTCGCAATGAGGCGGCCAGGAAACAAGGAGAAAAACCATGGCCAGGATCAAGTTTTTCAACGGCGGAACGATTGCCGGGAAAGATGGCGAAACGCTGACTCGGTGCTACGTGTGCGAACAGCCATACCTTGAACTGAGCCAGCTCGACACCAAGCGCAACGGGAAACTTGGGGCCGAGTCGAAAGCGGCAAGACGTACAGGATGCTTGTCCATGATCTTGTCTGGTTCCGTGAAAGCGGCGTTCTCGATAAACACCTCGGAGTCCTGGAACAGCGTGGTGTCGACCACTCTTTTGATGGTGACTTTCGTCTTAATGTAGCTGGCAACATCTACGTCTTTGGCGAACGCAGGAAGCCCAGGATGGACACCAATCCGCTCGGCTACGTCGTCGACGAGAAGGTGGTCAAAGCCGCCGTCCGGAGGTTTCATGCGGATGATTGACCGCCTCCTCACCTTCTTTCGGCCATCCCCGACACCAAGGCACCCCTGTCCGACCTACCACCCCTCCGGGAAGACAGGATGATGCTCCGGGTCCTGACAGCGTTCGAGCGTTCCAAGGCGACATCCAACCGCAAGAATCCGCCAGTGTTTTCGATCACCGAACACCGTGGGCGGCTCCGCTGATGTCCTCGGCCGTCCGTGCCGTTTCAGCATCACCTGTCGCCCGTACTGAGACGGCTCTGTCTGGCCGTTTCCCCCACGCTTCCCCATGGACATGGGAACACGAAGCTGAGTGAAGGGGGCACATGTCCTTGATTTCCTTGGCCCCCCTTACGGGGACCTTCTTTCTCCCGATCCTTCCCTGATCCCTCGATTTCCCCCTCTTCCATCCCCTTCCATCCTTTCCAAAAACCCATGAGCCTCAGGCTTTTTCGTCTCAAGTACGAGATTTGTCTCCACTTTTTTCCGATCTCGACTTGACTCTGTGGCTTGGTGGTAGTATAATAATGTTATGCCGGATGGGGAAATGGTCCCAGGACGGTGCGAAGAAACAACAAAAAACGGAGAAATCAAGATGACGAAGGAAAACGGAAAGAAGATGGTCGAACGGATGATCGCGGAAATCAACGGAGCAACGGACCTTGACGATCTGTGCAACGCCCTGAACGCTTACGACGAAATGCAGTCGGCCGACGAGCGTGACAGCTGCGACCCCGAAATCCCGAGGTTGGACGAGGTTGTCCGGACGTTCGACCTGCCCCACTTCGGCGAACTTGGCCGACCGGACGGCGAGGTCTGGTCCTGGGATGACGACAGGCAGTTGATGGCAAATGGTGACTGCGGAAAGTGGGAGATCGAACCCCGCGAGGATACGGCTGGTGGTATCGTGATGCGGGTTGCCGAAGTTGACGACTTCGGGAATCGGACACAGATCAAGATCGTCGAGCGGCTGGTCGGCGGAGAGGACATGAGCGACGGCGAATACGCGGTCAACCTGAAGACGCGACTCGCGAACATCGAGACCCGCGAATACGACGCTTGGCTTTTGGTCAGCAGGTACGACGACGACACCGAGCAATACGAGGACTGGCTCGAGTACAGAGTCGACAGCTACGTCCCTGCCGAGATCGTTGAGCGGGAACTGTAAGACCTACAATCGCAAAGCCCCCGGCCCGGACGAACCGGGCAGGAGGACGGGGGCCGGAAACCAAAAAACGAAGACGAAATAAAGACCGAAGGGAGAGAAAGACAATGGGAAAGAATACGAACGAAATCACTGACAGGGGCCGGAAGTGGCTGGACACGCTTGAACAGGATAGCGAGGGGCGGTACGTTGTGCAGGAAGACTACGCTCGCAAGTGCACGAGGCGACGAGTGATTTGCTCAGGCTGATGGACGCACACGACATCGGAAACACCAAAGTTGTTGTCGTCGACGGCGACACCAGCGGTGTTGTCAGCCTCGGAACACTTAACGCGGTTTTCATGGCCGCCTTCGGTTCCAGTCACCTCCTCGTAGGCGGCGGCCACGAGCCTCTGTACGACATTTTGACCAAGTCGGTCGACTTGCTGATGAACGCGAAAATCATCGCACGTTGTGTCCTGGGAGAGGTCGAAAAGGCCGGAGCTGACCGTGCGATCATCAGCGACACCAGGAAGGCGATCCAGGGGGAGGACGAGTAAGATGGATATGAAAACCAAGCTGATCTCGATCAAGATCGCCCACTCCACCGCCGCCCAAATCAAGCGGTGGAGTAACCAGGGGATCAACACAACCACATCGGTGATCGCGTGCGTTCGGTACGGATTGTCGGTCGGGGAGCCGCTCCGGATAAAAGTGAAGCGGTGGAAACTCGTCCAGATCGGCCTCCGGATCCCGGTCGACCTTCTCGAGGCGGTCGACGAACTGGCAGAGCAGTGGTCGGTGTCCAGGTCCGAGGCTGTTGATATCATGGTCCAAAACACGATCTCGGACAGTATCCACGGTGTCAGCGCACCGTTGACTGTATTCCTGCCGACTGTCAGGCTCCCGCAAAAATATGGAGACAACAATGGGACTCGCTAGATTGCAACTCACGACCGTCTTGCCGGCAATCCTTGCCCTAGTCGCCGCCGTCTATTGCCGCCTGTCATCGACCCAGTGCGACTCCACCGGAGTCAACCTGGCCCTCGCCGTGACCCTCGTTTCGGCAACCCTGAACGCCTAGGCCATCGCCGGACACTGGTCGGTATCCCGTCGGGTGCCGGCGCTGATCGCCACCACCTCCACATGCTCCGCGTTCCTGTTTGTCATGACAGGCCTGAAGGCAGTCGAGACCGGTCTCCCCTGGCGTATGCTGATCGCATTCGCGGCCGTGGTCGCCTCGGTCGTTCTGCCCCGCGATGGGGCAATGTTCCTTGACTCCGCCACCGATCGTCCGGACCGCCTCGAGTAGCTGCCACAACCCCACCGCCAACGCCAACAGCAAGTCGCCACACCGGGGCTCTTGCTCCTCATTCCGCATCATCCGGACCGCACCCGCCCACCACCTTTCCAATGCTTTTTCCAACTTTTTCATCATTTCAATCCCATCTTTCGGCCAAGTTGCCTCTGCGGCGGTGAATAAGCTTGTGAATGGCCGCATGGTGCGGCCGTTGAAAACATCCCCCAGAAGGGAAGATTAGCAAGTTCGTCAAGATCGCATTCATGTCCGCCGCCTTCGGCTCGGCGGTCGTCGCCGGCATCAACGCAGTCGTCGGCAACCTCGGCATCGCCCTGGCCGCCATGGCCATGTCCCTGGTCTGCGCCAGCTACCCCGTCGTCAAGACCAGCGGCTGGAAGTAACCACGAACCGCCACGCTTCGGCGGGGCCATCTTTTTTCTCTTTTTCAATCCATTCCCGCCCCGAAGACTTCGGTTCAGGGCGAAAAACGCCTGATGCCAAGGGCTTTTTCGGCGACCCTGGAGATGCTTGGAAGTTCGGATTTCTCGGCCCAAAAACTTGACTTCAGGGGGCTTGGCGTGAAATATTCACGTTAAGGGCGGAACGGAAACGATAACGAAAGCGAGAATGAAGATGGAAACGGTCAGACACAGCTGCGGACACGAACGGAAGTACAGGTTGAACGGCCCCGCGCACAGCGTCCAGCGGCAGATCGAACACCGGGAAGCGATGCCCTGCCCGAAGTGCAAAAAGGCGCAGGAAGAAGCCAGGTTCGTTGCGGAATGCGAAGCCGCCGCACTGGCGAATGCCGAGATGGGGCTTCCGGAGTTGACCGGCACGGCATCCCAAGTGTCGTATGCGGAAAAGTGCCGCAAGGAAGCGGTGATGTTCTCCAGGATGAAGCGGACTCCGATGGAAGAGATCCTCGAGGCCATGAGCCGCCCGACCCAGGCTCGGTGGTGGATTGAAAACAAGGACCTGCGGATGCACGAATGGCTCCCGACCATCAACGACCAGTTCCCTGCCAGATAGGCCAGAAGAAGATACTGACATGGAGAAAGTCAAGAAGGTCAAGTTGGCCGACAGCGGCAAGGGGTGGAAGCGCATCAACCTGACTATGTGCCTAGAGGCCAGGGAGATCCTGGAAATATGGAACCGGAACGGGATCGCACTCCCGACGGCCCTGGCGACGTGCGTAAGGGTTGTGTACGATGACGATTCGTTCATAGAACGGGTCGAACGTGGCGACATTGCGTCGGTCACATTTTTGCTTTCTGATCTGACCAGAGCGGATCTCAGTGGATTGGCAAAAAGGTGGGGTGTCAGCCGGTCGGAAGCGGCAGATATGGCCGTCCTCGGCATTGCCAGCGTCGTCAGCGGCGAGAACACGCTCCGGGTGTCTTTGGCGGACATTCTGCCGCTTGACACCTACGATGATGGAGAGGAGGGATAGCATGGGGATCGCACGGCTTGATCTCGCTACATGGGTTGCCGTCTTCGTCGGCCTTGTGGCCGTGTTAGTGATCCGGTTCCTTGTCGGCCCCGGCGGGTCGATCTGGTACGCCGTCTGGACGGCCATGCTGACCACCCCGCTCTACTTGTGGGCCGTCATGGGGCATTGGGACTGCAACCTGCGGCTCCCGGTCCTGGTGTCCCTAGCCGGGGTGGCGGCGGTATTCCTTGCGGCGGAGACGGCCATCACTTCCGTCAACGATGGGGATGCCGTCCCGGTCATGCTTGGGACATGCATGGTCGTCAGCGTTCGGATCCTGGTGTCATGCATGGTCCGGTCTCCGATGTTCGAGCGCGATCTCGACAAGATCGACTGATGCAACCACCGTTTTTGTTGGACTTTTCGGATTGAAAAAATGCGTTGCCATCAGTCCTTTAATAATGAATATATAAAGGTTGGACAAAAAAGTTTTTGACATTGCCTTAGATTTGTGAGAGACATTGGCCGTCGTGACCGAGATTGCCGAACAGCCGGAAATCTGGAAGTGACAAAAATCTGCATTATTTGGAGTGCTTATAGAAGAAATACATATGTAAGCGTCGGAAGACCCGGTAACGCACTGCCATACTGGCAATGCGGCTGACAAACTTCATTGTCAGCGGAAACTATTTTCATGCCGGAAGACTCTCTGGAGTCTATGATGACCAGAAACAAACGTATCAACCCCTCCGAACTGCTCCACCCCCTCTTAAAAGTCGGAATAGTGAAGCGCGTCGAAAACACCCAGCGTAAGATCTTCGTCAAAAAATTTGGCGGGAATCTCCTGTCCGGTGCTGAAGTTGTCTTCGGTTCCGAAAACATGATCTTGGCCGGTTGCGTCGAGACTCCCAACGGCGTCATCGACATCGAACTGGACATTACGCCGGAAATGTTCGTCGACCTTTTGCCGGCGTTCGATGCGTTCGCGTCCTGCACGACGCCGGCTATTTTGACTTCACGGACTTCGGCGACCGCAACCCGGCAAACTACCCCCGCCCCCGCACTGCAAAGCGCAAGCGTTGCCCCAAAGCCGGACAGGCCTCCCTGCTCGACGCCCAGGGGGTGTCCGATGACCGATAAGACCGCCAAGCCCCAGACCAGGTTCTTCACCCAGGCAGACCTGCCCAACATCCACCCCTGGCCTCCGGACGAGTGGTGGTTCACGGATCCGCGCAACAGGCTCGAAGACTACCTCCAGTTTCTCCTCGAGCATGGCATCGACCCGGAACCAAGGGCCATCTCCCACTACGACGATCCCGACAGGATCGGCGGCTGCGGCCGCCCGTTGTGGCGGTGCGACCTGACTTGCCCCGACAAGTGGCATACGTTTGTCGGCCCAATCCCCGAGCCGCAGGTTGACGCAGAGTGGCTCACCCCATTTCGGAACCACAAATAGCCCATAAACCAGGCGGTGGCACAACTATCTCGTTCGTGCCACCGCTGGGAAAGTCCATGGCGTTCAGGCGTTTTTCGCCCGGCGATAGTTGACAACGCCTGAACTTTGTATGTTGTTCAAACATTCAAGCCTGTTAGGTCTTGACTTTTGACCTTGCGGCGTCATCAAATCCAAGCATGACGGCAAGATCAACCTCCGAGTGGTTCGACGATCAGGACCGGGGAAGCCGGAAAAAAAGGAAGTGAAAAAATGAAGAAGATGCCCACCAAAACCAACACCCTAGCCGCTAAGGCCTTGGGCCTGTTCCTGGCCTCCAACGGCCCCCGTGCGCTGACGATCGACGGCGGCTCGTGCGGCCAGATCGGCACATTCCTCGGCGGAACGCTGATCAAGGACGGCCTCGGCAACGTCGCCCTGTGCGACGCCGTGCAGATTGAAACCGGAACGATGATCTTCGTGACTCCGCTCACGACTGGGGCCGTCGAACTGATGGCGGTCGGTGACGGGGATGACGCGACATGGCACCTCGGTGTCTGCGTCCCGGCTCTCGACGAGGACAAGATCGACGCTGAATACGCCGCCATGGCTGAGGTCGCCGGCAGCAAGATCGACGCGACGAGGGACGACCAGATGCGGTACATGGCCGTCGCCATGGAGCTGCTCGGCATGGACATCAGCGACCGTAAGGTCGAGCTGATCGACAAGAAAATAGACGAGATGGCCAGAGCCAGGGGCGAGATCTGACCGGCAGCCACGTACCCAGCGCCACCGCTACCGCCCCCCCACCGCCACCCGCCAACCAAACCCAAAGGCCCCTTCCGGGGCCTCTTCCTTTTTTTCTGCGCCTTCATTTTTCTCGGCCGGAAAACGTGCCTTTAGGATATGCGGGGAGCGATAGTTAAGTCATCTTCTTCATTTCCTCTATGGAAGTCGGCGCAACCTCCCCGGAAACGGGTCGCCGACTTCCCCCTTTTTTGCGACCTCCGGCTTGAGGGTCGTAAACTTTTTTGCGTGCAGTGGTTTGCACATATCTTTATATCTTTAATGTTTTTAGTGTGTTAAATCGTGATGCAAAAAACAGGAACTGTCAACTTGTTGAAATAGTTGTTGATTTGGCTTTTTCGGATGGTATGCTCTCGCTGATATTAATAGTTGGAGGCGTTTTTCAACTTTGTTTGGGGGAGCTGAGTGCTGGTTGACATTGACACGCTGTTGAGGGACCACCTGCAGGGGGTGACAAAGGCTATGATCCGCAGGGACAACCTGTGGCAGACATGGCCACACACGTTTGCAACGAGCGGAAGGACGCTGAGGTCTGCGTTGTTCTGCCCGGAAGATGTGGAATCGTTCATTATCGGGAGGAATGGGGTGAACTATGGCGAGATTCACACTGGACACGGAAAGGGTCAAGACCAAGAAAAAGGGCATCGTGTACCGCGCTTGGCTTCGAGAAGGCCGAACGAAGCTTGCAAGCAAGCAGGGGTTCAAGACGGTAAGGGAAGCCAAAGAATGGGGCAACGAGAAGGAGACGGAAATCCTCCAGATGCGGGAGCTGGAGGCCCTGGAAGCGGAGAGGGCGACCCGCATAACCTTCTTAGGCGCATCAAACGATTACCTTGACTGGGGTAAGTCGAGGTGGGGAAAAGGGACGTATTGCGGGAAGGTCGGAATCTATGCCCGATTCCTGGAATTTCTCGCACAGCACCACCCTGACGGCATTGATGCGAAGCTTGACGACGTCCCGTCACCGCTTATCGAGCGGTACATGTATCACGCCTCTGCGCAAGAGGGGTGTTCGAACAAGACAGGCAACCGGCATTGCAGGGAAATCGGGGCGGTGTGGACCCACGCCATCACCAGGGGGCTGATAGACGGGATCAGGCGGACCAAGCAATACATCGACAACCCTACCTGTGACATCAAGCCGTTCACCGTGGAAGAATACTCCCGGCCCGTGCCGACGTATGAAACGGTGCAGTTGTACCGTGGCGAGGCCCGTCCCGGTGACGAGTCGGACTACATCGAGATCATGTGCAACACGATACAGCGCGGGAGGAGCATCAGGACGCTGGAATGGACGAACGTCAAGCTGACAGAACGAAAAGCCGGATTCAAGCATGGGAAGCGGGACGGGACGATAACCACGGTCTGGATACACCTCAACGACACGGTATACGAGATCCTCAAGCGCCGGTTCCGGGAACGGGAAACCGACAGCCCGTTCGTATTTGTCAACCCACTGTCCGGGAACCGGTATCAGCGCAACGCATCGCTCATCAAGCACTTGTTCACAAACATCAAGAAGCGGCTTGAAAAGCGCCTCAAGATCGAAATCGAACACGTGACCGGTCATGCCCTGCGGCATTGGGGGTCACACATGCTCGACAAGGCCGAAGTCCCCGAGGAAAGAATCGGCAAAATGCTTGATCATCAGCGGCCGTCAACAACCAAGATCTACCTGGAGAAGATGCGGGTGGACGAGGGTGTGGCCAACAAGTTGGAAGAAATATCCAAAAACGGACCACGGAAACCGAAATACCTCAAGGTCGTCAAATAGCGACCAACCAAATAGCCGCCAGACAGGCCCCCTCGGGGGCCTTTTTCATGGCCGACAAAATGTGTTTGTCCCGTCCTGAAATAGGTTGACACCCAGAGGACCTATTTATGGAAGACAAATCCAAACAGCGAGTTAGACGCACCCAACGCGATTACACGATGGCCTTTAAATTGTCGGTTGTGGCACAGGTGGAAAAGGGCGAGATGACGTACAAGCAGGCTCAGGCTCTTTATGGTATTCAAGGGCGAAGCACTGTGCTGAAGTGGCTCAGGAAGCACGGCACCCTTGATTGGAGCAAGTCCATGGTACATTCCCGAAAAGACCCAAAAGCCAGAGAAACACCGGTCCAGAAGATCAAACGGCTGGAGAAAGAGCTTGAGGAAGAAAAGATCAAGACCGCGCTTCTCAATAAAATGATTGAGATTTCCGACCGCGAGTTTGGGACTTCTATAAGAAAAAAGCTTACCCCCGAGCTGCACGAAGTCTTCAGAGAGAAAGACAAATAAGCTTGTCTGCTTGTTGCAGGCAGCTCGGGGTCAGTCGGCAGTCCGTGTATCAGGCTGAAAAGCGCCATGATGCACGGGAAGCCATGTATCAGGAGGCAAAGGCCATGGTCCTGAACGTGCGGACCAGGATGCCCCGCCTTGGGACTCGAAAGCTGTACCACCTGTTGAAGGACGCATTTTCCGCAAAGGGAATCAGGCTCGGACGTGATGGGTTGTTTTCCCTGCTGCGGCGAGAGCATATGCTCATCAAGCGACGGAAAAACTATACAAAGACAACCAACTCGAAGCATTGGCTAAAAAAGCATCCCAACTTGTTGAAAGATGTTCAACCGAGATGTCCTGAGCAGGTGTTCGTAAGCGACATTACCTACGTGAATACACGTGAGCAAACATGCTATCTGTCGCTGGTGACAGATGCATTCAGCCGGAAGATAATGGGATACAACGTGAGCCGGGATCTCAGTGCGGAAAGCACAACCAAAGCGCTGGACGCGGCAGTTGAAAACAAGCGAAGGAGGGTGAATACAATTCACCATTCAGATCGAGGACTCCAATACGCTTCTTCGGTCTACCAGAGAAAACTCCAGGAATCCGGCATGGTTCCTTCCATGACAGATGGCTATGACTGCTATCAAAATGCCTTGGCGGAACGGATGAATGGAATTCTGAAGCAAGAGTTCATGGTCACCAAATGCAACGACTTTGCAGAGCTCAATACCCTGGTGAGGGAATCCGTTGAGATATACAATTCACAACGGCCACATCTCAGCCTAGGAATGAGAACGCCAAACGATGTACACGAATCAGGCTGTGGGGCTAGCCCCACAGCCTGATTGAAACCTTCAAAAACCGTCAACCTATTTCAGGACGGCTCAGTTTCCCGGAAAAATGTTCACACTTTGTTCCACACTTTTTGTTTTTCGGCTCTTTTTTGCACAGAAAAAGGGGCTACGTTTTTATACGTAACCCCTTGAAATCTGGCGGAGAAGGAGGGATTTGAACCCTCGTATGAGTTTTACGCCCATAACACGCTTAGCAGGCGTGCGCCTTCAGCCAGCTCGGCCACTTCTCCACACTTCGAAACGGCGATGTGAATCGTCGTTCCGAGGGGAAAACGTCTACCTTTCCCCCTGATATTTGTCAATAAGGTTGTTCCTTATTTATTCTTTTTGTCTTCTGCTTCGGCGTCTTTCCGACGTTTGCGCTTGAGCGCCTTGTACTTTGTCTCATGGCGACGAGTCTTGGCTCCGCCCATGCGTTCGCGGCCCGGGCCACGTTTGCCAATGCCGGAGATTCCTCGCGACTTTTCCCATTCCTTCTTGTCGTGACTGGAGCGGAACACGATATTGATCGGGGCTGTATTGATGCCCAGCATTTTCCTGAACTGGTTCTCAAGATAACGCGTATATGACTGTTTGACCAGTGTGTGATCATTGCAGAAAAAGACGAATGTTGGAATCTCTTCATCCGCCTGAGTCACATAAAAGAACTTCGGACGTCTGCGCTTCACAACCGGCGGCTGCTGGCGCTCAAGCACGGCCTGGAGCGAACGGTTCAGGATGCCGGTACCAATGCGGATTTCGCATTCCTTGCGCATGGCTTCAGCCAAAGGCAGGAGCTTACCGATCCCGACGCCCTTGTGAGCAGATGTCATGACAATGGGCACATGCGGAATGATGCGCAGTTCGCGGCGGAAAGCTTCCAACGCCATGTTGGTTTCCTTCCTGGGCACGAGGTCAGCCTTGTTGACCACCACGATAAACGGCACCTTCTCCTTGGCGAGAAATTCGATAAGACGCTTATCCTGACGCCCAACGCCAAGGGTAATGTCAATGGTCAGGATTGTGACATCGGACCGCTTTGCGTTCTTCAGCGCTCTGATGACACTGATTTTCTCAAGGTGGTCCTGAATATTGGCGCGCCTGCGAACACCAGCCGTGTCGACAAAGGTGTATCGCTTGTCTTTCTTCTCAAAGGTCACGTCAATGGAGTCACGGGTGGTTCCAGCCACATCAGATACGATGAGCCGATCCTTGCCGATAACCGCATTGATGATGGACGACTTGCCCGCATTGGGACGACCGAGCATGGTCAACCT
Organism: Pseudodesulfovibrio profundus; assembly: GCF_900217235.1. Classification (NCBI taxonomy): domain Bacteria; kingdom Pseudomonadati; phylum Thermodesulfobacteriota; class Desulfovibrionia; order Desulfovibrionales; family Desulfovibrionaceae; genus Pseudodesulfovibrio; species Pseudodesulfovibrio profundus. Next base: position 724,495 of record NZ_LT907975.1, read on the forward strand.
AAGACCGCGTTCAATTCCGTCATCTTCTTCTGAGGGAACATCCAAACCGACGACGAATTTACGAACACGCTTACGCACATCAGTGAGATTGTACCCGTGAGCGGCAGAAACCGGCATGAAATCCAGCCCCATGGAATGGAATTCAGCTGTCAGCTCGGCTTCAAACTCGCTGCCATCGATCTTGTTGACCAGCATAAAAATGGGCTTACCTGAGCGGCGCACATACTCTGCAGCCTGTCGATCCAGTGGTGTCAGTCCTTCCTTGCCATCAACGACGAAGATAATAGCATGCGCTTCAGTGATCGCCTCTTGAGCCTGCTCGAAAATCTCGTCCTCAAAATCTTTGGAGAGCTCAGGCGTTGCCTCGGATTCCAGAACCATTCCACCGGTATCGATGAGATCAAACCGGACTTCACCCATGCGGCATTCCCCATAGATCCGATCGCGCGTCACCCCAGGCATGTCGTGGGTGATGGACCTCGACTTTCTGAGTAGACGATTGAAAAGTGTGGACTTACCCACATTGGGGCGTCCGACGAGTGCGACTATAGGCAACATGATTAGGCTCCAGATGTAATGATTTCGAAATTCGAAAAACCCCGCGCTTCCTTTTACGGGAAGCGCGGGGAGTAGCGTACCTTGAATCAAATGTCGAGTCTATTGTTCCCGACACATTCGATTATAATCTCTAACTACGGCCCATATCCTCGATAACGGCATTGAGTCGTGACGCCATGGTTGCCACTTCCTGAATGGCCTGGGCTGATTCGCGCATGATGTGCGATGTCTCCATGGCGATCTTGTTGATTTCATCCGTGGCGCGGTTGACTTCCTCACTGGTGGCCGACTGCTGCTCGGAAGCCGTGGCAATGGCCCGGACCTGATCCGAGGCGGTTTCCACGCGAGCAACGATATCGGCAAGAGCCTGACCGGACTCGTTCGCCAAATCCGTACTGCGAGAGACAGCCTGGGCCGCCTTCTCGGTAGCCACGACATTATTCTTCGTCATGGACTGAATCCGGGCAATGGCACCCTCGACCTCGCCCGTGGCGCTCATGGTCTTCTCTGCAAGTTTACGAACTTCATCGGCAACCACCGCGAACCCGCGTCCTGCCTCACCGGCCCGAGCCGCTTCAATGGCAGCGTTCAAAGCCAGAAGGTTGGTCTGATCGGCAATATCTGTAATGACTTCAAGGACATTTCCGATATCGGCAGCCTGCTTGCCAAGCTCTTCCATGGAGCGACGCAGCTCCTCTGCGTGGGAATGAACATCCCCTACCGAGGTAATGACCTGGCTGACGATCGACTCGCCGTTCTTGGCCTGCTCACGGGCCTGGTCTGCCTCTTCGGATGCATGGCTCGCATTTCGTGCCACTTCCAGCACAGTGGAATTCATTTCTTCCATGGCGGTTGCGGTTTCCGAAACACGATTTCGCTGTACCTCGGCTCCACTGTTGGCCTCATCAATCTGCGCGGAAAGCTGTTCGGATGCTGTGGACAGGGAGCGGGAGATATCTTCCGCCTCACTGGCCGCTATGTTGATTCTTTTGTGTTGCTCTTCAATGAGCTTCTGCTGCTTGCGTATTTCCGTGACATCAACCCAGATCGTCAATGATCCGAGAATGTCACCATCCATATCGTAGAACGGCGTGGTTACCACCTGGATATTGAGAACCTTGCCGCTCGTGGTGGTGTAGTCGATTTCACGATCCAGTTGCTGGTGCATCTTGATCGCCTCGTCGGAAATAGTCTCACGACTCGGATCGTCGTAAAAGAACTCGCCCGACGGCATGCCGACATACTCGTCCACCTGCCCGTTTCGTTCCATGAGGGAGCACAGCTGCTGATTAACCCACAGCATTTTGAAATCCGGGCCTACAAGACTGCAAGGCAGAGCGATGCTCTTCAGCACGCCCTCGGAAAAACCAAGCTTGTTCTTGAGCTCATCCACCATGGTGTCGATCTGCTCGGCCAATTGATTGAATTCAAAACGGTATTTACCATCAAGAGTTGCACGCAAATCGCCATGAGCCACTTTGGTCGAAAATTCGAGAATCCCGTTCACGGGCTGAAGAACCAGCTTGCGCAGGAACAGCACCATGATTCCGATGACAAGTATGGCAGCGACAATGCCGCCAATAGCCAGTACATTCCGCTGTTCATGGGCAGCTGCTGCCATGTCGGTCTCGTAGGCAGACATGACCACTGTCCAGCCGTTTTGACTCAGAGTCCCAAATCGCATGAACTTGTCACGACCTTCCCAATCGTAACTGGCACTGCCGTTTGCGTTAGAAATGGCGGTCTGTACGAATCCCAAGTCGCTCAGGTCCGTGAGCAGCAGATCTCTGTTGACTCCATGGGCAATGATACGCCCGTTCTTATCCAGAATGAAGCCATATCCATTCTTGGCAACACGAAACGGATCAATAAATGTTGAGGTAAATTCATTCCACACAGGAAACACAGTCACACCGCCAATAACCTTTCCTTCAGTATCCTTAACGGAATGGGCTACAGCAAAGATCATTGTCTTTTCCGTATCATCGACCATGGTGATGGTATCTGAAATATAGGTCTCGACCTCTCCGCTGAGAACAGCTTTCACATAGTCGCTGTTGCTCTGGTCCGTATTTGCGAGATTGTTTCCTGCCTGATCGTATCCAGCCACCACCATCCCGCTGGAGTCGAACACATTGATTGCCCAAAAACCTTTTGAAGCACTCAGGAAGTTATTGCAAAGCACTTCCGCGCCATATGTATCATTCCACTGAAGGGCAGATGTCACCACCTTCTGGGTGGCAAGCATGTTCACGGTGCTTTCATTTTGAGCGACATAGCTCTCCAATGCCGCCATGGATTGTTTGACGACATTGTCCATAGCCTCTTTCTGTTCGGCAAACACAGTATTGTAGGTACTGTTATTCACCCACAGAACGCCGATGCACACAGTCGTCACAATGACAAACGCCACCAGCAACGACACAACGGTGTTGATACTCTTTACTTTCAAAACGACACTCTCCAGACTTCTCTCATAGTTTGGTGTTTGCCAAACGCACGTTTGACGATCGGATCAAAACTCCAGCAAACCTATATTATTCCATTTTGGTTATCAATCCGGTCTAGACCACTTCTTCAAAAAAAAGGACATGATGCAACGCACCATGTCCCTAAAAATCAGAAAAAAACAGTCACTCTACTCTTCTTCGAAAAGTTTCTTGATCGATTCGGTGTACGGGGGATAGAGCACACCTTTTTCCGTGATGATTCCGGCGATCAGTTCATTGGGAGTCGGATCAAAGGCGAGGTTGTACACCTCCACACCCTCAGGTGGGATGCGATGATCACCGATGTGGGTCACTTCTTTCGGGTCACGATCCTCGATGGGGACATCATCACCCGTGGGGGTTTCGATATCGATGGTGTACTGAGGAGCTGCAACATAGAAAGGAATGCCGAACCGCTCGGCCAAAACAGCCACGCCGAATGTACCGATCTTGTTCACTGCATCGCCATTGGCCGTGATGCGGTCTGCACCGACAACAACCTTGTCCACCAGGCCGCGCTTCATCAGCAGTGCACAGGCGTTATCACACGCCACCTTGACCGGAATGCCGTCCTTGTGCAGTTCGTAGGCGGTCAGACGAGCTCCCTGCAGGAAGGGGCGGGTCTCATTGGCAATGACCGAGACCTTCTTGCCCTGATCAATGGCACCGCGAACAACACCCAGAGCCGTGCCGTATCCGGCAGTCGCCAGGGCACCGGCATTACAGTGCGTCATGATGGTATCGCCGTCATCCATCAACTCACCACCGAACTTGCCGATCATCTCACACATCTTGATATCATCCACATGGATGACCTTGGCGCGCTCAAGCCAGATGGAGAGCAGTTCTTCGAGGGACACATCGCCAGCTTCTTTCCAGATGCGGCGCATTTCGCGAACAGCCCAACGCAAATTGACAGCAGTGGGGCGTGCATCGTGAATCTGGTCGAGTTTCTTTTCCAGATTGGCTTTCCAATCTCCGTCCATGCCCTGCACTTCGCGTCCGGCGAGATAGCAGCCGTAAGCGGCAGTAACACCGATAGCCGGAGCACCACGAACAACCATGACCACCAGCGCGAAACAGATATCATCCGTGGTTTTGCACTCGAACCAGTCTTCACGGTTCGGCAGGTAGCGTTGGTCAAGGAGGATCAGAGCATCTTTTTCAGCAGAATATTGAATATGTTCAGTCACTATCTGTCTCCGTCGGAGCTTGGAATGCCATGCTATTGTATTCCTGATTGGTTACATTTGCCTCGCCGCCTCGACTACATGGTACGCCCTGTCGCAAAAGCCGCGACAAGGCGCATCAAACACCGTCTATCAGGAGAGCTTTTCCTGTATCAGTTTGGTCACGATACCAGGGTTGGCCTGCCCTTTGGAAAGACGCATGACCTGTCCCATGAAGAATCCCATGAGCTTGGTCTTGCCGCCCTTGTAGGCTTCGACTTCAGAAGGATTATCGGCCAGCACCTGATCAACCATGGCTTCCAGCTCACTGGTATCCGACATCTGGACCAGTCCTTTGGCCTTGACGTAATCAGCGGGAGAATCACCGGACTCACACAAGTCACGGAAGATATCCTTGCCGATTTTCACGGAGATGGTGCCGTCATCAACCAGCTTGAGTAGCTCGGCCAGTTTTTCAGGCGAAAGCTTAACATCACAAGCCTGGACTTCGGTATCGTTGCAGAACGGGAGCAGTTCACCAACCACCCAGTTGGTCACTTTTTTGATTTCGCCGGAATACGCTTCCACGGCAGCCTCGAAATAGTCTGCAACCACCAACTCACTTGTGAGCAGAGCGGCGTCGTAATCAGCCATTTCGTACTCATCCATGAAACGCTCACGCTTGTCGCTGGGCAGCTCGGGCAGCTCAGACTGCCACTGGGCAATCCATTCTTCCTGCAGGACGAGCGGCACAAGGTCCGGGTCCGGGAAGTAGCGATAATCGTGGGCCTCTTCCTTGCCGCGCATGGAGTGCGTGGTTCCCTTGTCTACATTGTAGAGGCGGGTTTCCTGCACAACCTCTTCACCATCTTCGATCAGGTCGATCTGACGTTCGACTTCATAATTGATCGCCTTGTGAATGTGACGGAAGGAGTTGAGGTTTTTCAGCTCGGCACGCGTGCCAAACTCTTCCTGCCCGTAGGGACGGATGGAAACGTTGGCATCACAGCGGAAGCTGCCCTCTTCCATGTTGCCGTCGCAGATGCCGAGATAGAGCAGAATGGAACGCAATTCCTTGAGGTAGGCAACGGCCTCCTCAGCGGAACGCATATCCGGTTCGGAAACAATCTCGATGAGCGGAACGCCGGTACGGTTCAGGTCGACAAAGCTGGCGTTATCGGCAGAGGAGTGAATGTTCTTGCCTGCGTCTTCTTCCATATGGATTCGGGTCAGGCCGATCCGCTTCTTCTCGCCGTCCACTTCAATATCAACATGCCCGAATTCACAGATGGGCAGCTCGAACTGCGAAATCTGGTACCCTTTGGGAAGATCGGGATAGAAGTAGTTCTTGCGAGCGAAAACAGACTTCTGATTCACGGTGCAATTGGTGGCCAGCCCCATTTTGGATGCATATTCAGCCACTTTTTCGTTGAGCACCGGCAAGACACCGGGCATGCCGGAACAAACCGGGCACACGTTTTCGTTGGGATCGTTGCCGAACTTGGTGGAACAGGCGCAGAAAATCTTGGTGTTCGTCTTGAGCTGGGCATGTACTTCCAGCCCGATGACGGTTTCATAGCGGGACATGAGGGCTCTCTCCTTCCCTAGTTCTTGTTCTTGTAAAGTTCCGGATTCAAGCTCGGGTCGTTGTACATTTTGAACTGGAAATACACCTTCGGCTTCTTGGTTCCAGCTTCGTACTCTTCGATGAGTTCTACAATGGCGCGAGTCAGGTCTTCATGCTGCTGCTGCAATGTCAGCACCTTGTCGGAGCACTGCTTGACGTGTCCTTCGTCCACATCCTTGCGGCTGCACTGTTCCTTCATGTGGTAGATTTTCAGCGCCTGAATGGAAAGACGGTCAAGGGCTGCACCGACGGTCTCGGTGTTGTAGCGCTCGGCGCCATCGGCCGGAAGCAGCGGGGTCAGCATACCGATCAGACACTCGTCCACACGCTCGATAAGGTCGTTGCGTTTCTGATTGAGCTTGTCGATGGCGTACTTGCAATCAGCAATGACAGTGGCATCGACATCCTTGCGACGAGCACGGTCTTCCACGTGCCACAGCTTGAAATTCACCCAGTGCTGGCGGCCCACGAGTTCGCGAAATCCTGCCACCCCTGCGAGATCGGGAGAAGGCTCTCCCTCATCATCGTACACAGGATCGCCCAGGTGCCAATCGGTGACGGAGCGCAACTGGTGCGCTACGGCGTCCTGAATCATTTCTTTCAGTTCATCATATGTAATATCAGCCATTTATCAATGCTTCCTTACTTATCAACAAATAGACGGTGGCCTTTGTCATTATATTATTGGCAACGGGCTCCACCTCATTCCCTTCACCAATGTAATAGTCCAGCCGCGGCCCTTTGATGGCCGTGCCGGTATCCTGCGCCAAGCCAATGCCGGTCACCCGCCGTTTGCCAACAGGGCGACCGTTCTTCGCATGGGGGATATCCGCCTCGAAAGCGAGCACGCTTCCAAGCGGCAGAAGCTTTCGGTCTGTAGCCAGCGAAACCATCGGCGTCAACGGCTTTCCTATGGTACCTTCGGGCGGCGAATCTTCAAGCCGGAAAAACACGTAGCTGCGATTTTCCGCCATCAGCTTGAACATGTCCTTGGGATGCTTGGAAAAATATTTTTTCACATGATTCTTCGACAACCGCCCCTTGGGAAGCAATCCCTTGGCGTGAAGAATGCGCCCCAGGCTTCGGAATCCGTGGCCGTTCTTTGCACCGTAGAGCACGTTACGCGCCGTGCCATCGGGCAGACGCAAACGACCACATCCCTCAACCTGCATGTAAAACACATCGAGTGGGTCTTTGGCCCAGGCTATTTCGAGCTTCCGCCCTGCGAGAACCTTGCGAACATCGACATCCCCGCGATCATAGTACGGCAGTACCCGCCCGCGGTCCAGTCGGTAAAACTGCTCATGCCCACGCACCATGCCGAACCGAAGATCGGAAGGTACGCCGTAGATCGGGAAATCATAGCCCGGTCGCCGTGTAAGACTCGCCTCGATCTCCGGGGTGTAATACCCGGTCATCAGCGGCTTCTGACTCATGCCATACCAAACGAAACGATTGGCAAGAAGTTCCGGCTGTTCATCCAGGTACGGCAGCAGGTCGAGAAATTCCTCAAGGGACCTGACCACCTGCGCCCACTTGAGGGACATGCCAGGCTGAAGCAATGCCGGTTGATCCTGCGGCATATTCAGGGCGTACTCCAGGCTGCGCTGCACCGGGCCGGCCAATGCGGTCCATGAAGTCAGTCCCTGACTTTTCAGATCAATCCGCGAGGAACTTTGCAGACCTTCCTCGCTATTGAGTGGGAAAAACAACTCGCAAAACGGCAGGGTCTCCGGCTTCGGTTCCACCCGCAACGTCAGTCGCAACTGGCGCGATGAACGAAGCAGACCGAGTGCCTCCTGAGTGGAAGTCGGTCGTTTGACGACATCACACGCGTTTGGTGATGCCTCCACTTTCTCGTCGGGCACCTTTTCGGTCTCGACAGCGACCTTCGTCGCATCATCGTTCACATCGCCGACGCGTTTGACACAGGCCGCCAGCACACAGAGCGCGAGAAGCAGGAAAAGGCAGCGCCATCCTGTTTGGATACGCCTTTCGATCGACTCAGTTTTCATCTTCCACTCAAATCACATTCCATTATCCACACGAATCAATTGCGACATCGCAGAACTTACCCACGCCATACTCCCGACGCCGGAAGAATTTTTCCGGGTTGGGGCCGATGATCTGCAATTCGGGATATGCCCTCTGGACGTCAAGGGCGATATGCATCTCCTTGGTACAACCAGTGGAATATGTGGCATCCTTTCCTGTCCAGACAGGCGGCACTTTCCGTCCCAGCAGCTCGAAGCTCTTTTCAATATCGAAATACGTCTGAAAACGCCAGACGTTGATATAGCCGCTGCGCTGGACCTTCTCCCACATGTACATCAGGTCGTCGGCGTCCATTCCTTCCTCGAAATGCTCACCGGGGTTGATGATGTAGGCATCGTCAAGTGTGTTTCTGAGATGATTGACATAAGCGGAGATCACTTCAATGGCGACTTTGGTCTGCCCCGGTACCGAACCGATGATCCCCGAATAGAACATGACAGTGTTGCCCTGCGCCTTGGCCTGTCGCATTTCCGCGATAATGGCATCAGCCTTGGAAGTAATGTAGCTCTCGCTGAACTTGTGTACTTTTTCAGGCTTGTGTTTGTAATGGAGCTTGAACTCGCCTTCCTTGCTTCGGTAAAAGCTGACCACATCGCGAGTGAAATTGTGGCTTGAACCGATCATTCGTTTATTCATGGAACGCCCTTTCGCCAGAACAATGTCGCACTCCTTCCATGCACGGGCGAATGTCACCGAACAGCGATAGGGGTTGAACGTTTCCCGGGTTCCATCGGAGATGACCACGAAATTGTGCTGGGCCATGATTGCCAGCAACTGATTTTTCGAGAGTCGATCTTCGCTGACGAAATGTGCGCCCTTGAGTCGCTGCGACAGGACCGGATCAGCATCACGGTCCCAGAAAGTGGGATACTCGAAAAAGAATCCTTCCTTGAGCGCCAGAACCACCCTGTGTCCAAGGCGCAACAAGGCCTTGATCACTTGAAGGTCAAACATCAGCCCACCGGCTCTGTTGGGTATGTACAGAATGCGTTTCGGGTCATCGCCCCCTTTACCGAGAGCATCGCAGACCGGAGTAAACAACTCTGAACTCTGGCGAATTTCATCATCGATCTTGGCCCTGCGCAGTGCCTCCTCATCAAAGGACTCCGGCGACCAGTTGTCGGTCAGGGTGGACATGCGCATCAGTCGCTCCACCTCAAGCATGTCGAGCTTGTGGCGCAGATCATCAATGCGTTCGCACTTTTCGTCATCCACCAGACAGTCATGCACCATCTTGTCGTACACGTCGGAATCGACAATGCGTGCGGCACGGCGATTGAGCGCCCGTCGAATGGAGCGATACGGATCATCGATTCCCGACTGGGTCATGAAAATAGTGATGAGTCGCTTCATCAACCGTGACGGGATAACGATGGGCGAGGCCAGGACCATTCGGAACTTGTGTCGAGCCAATTGAATGAAGCGGCTGGCCTGCTCCCGTTCGGAACAGAAGTTTCGCGTCAGCTTGATGAACGTTTTCCACTGCTTGAGATAATCCTTGAGCAGTTCATCGGGCAGCCCTTCCTGCAACAGCATCATGAACATCTCATCAGAGCACGGAGCATAGAACTCGCCATCTTCGAGGGCCATCATGAAACGCAGTTGTTCCATTGAGCCGTTTTTGTCCGGATCAATGGTGTATTCCAGATGGTTTTCCGTCATGAAATGAAGCAGCAACGCGTCCAGGGAGACATGTTTGCCGTAAGAAATATCCAGCACCGACTCGAAATTCCGGTCAAAACCCATTCGATTTCTCCATCAAATAAAGATAGAATGATTGTGTAAACTGTGCCGCCGGATTAGAAACCATTTAGCGGGTGAACAGTTATTCTCTCCTGTGGACCAATGCTTCATTTTAGTAGATAAATTTACAAAAACATTCAACCTTTTTCAAAAAATGTCGGATTCCGCTTTTGAGAAAAGTTCACATTCTTTGATTTTTTGCGTAAACACCCCTAAAGTTTTTTCATCCTGCGTCGATTCTAACAATCAAGGAAGGACTATTAATGTGAAGACTCAATCGGCTACAGTTCGCAACATGCTGCGCACCTATGGAAAGCAGCTTACAAGCGCCAAGCGTCTTGCACGCTTTCGTCAGGCCATGGGAGGCACGCCCCCTATGGATGATGTGGCCCGACAGGCCAGGCGTCGCGAAATGGTCGAGCGTATAGCGCACGAGGTCATTGAAAATCTGATAGTCAACACCGAGCACACTCCCGTTGTTGCCGCCATCATGAGACAGATGGAAGAGGAATTCGGCACACGGTTTATTTATGAGTATCCGGTGGACGGAACCGACGTTCAGATATTAAGGGATACGGAAAACGGACCGCACGAACTTACCGGGGCCGATAGGAACAAGGTAATGAGGCGGTTGTGGGAGATAACACTGTCAAAGGTTGACCAAACAATGCTTTGATAGTCCCGAACTCTCGGGAGGGAAAATATGGTTATCAAGAGTATCGTAGGGGACCAACACCCATACGCAAACAAGAAGATCGACAACAAGAGTCAGGCCGAGCAGGCGCAGAAGTCACAAGGACAAGCCAAGACGACTGCTGACAACGCTGATCGCGTGGTCCTTTCGTCCGAAGCCCGTCTGCGTGGTGCATCCCTGCAGACAGCCAATGATGCGCCCGATGTCCGGCGCGAAAAGGTTGACCGCCTGAAGCAGCAGGTCAAGGACGGCACATACAAGCCCGACGTGAAGAAGGCCGCAGCAAACCTGATTCGCGACGACCTGGATCTTTTCGTCAAGTAAGGGACTATTGCCCCGAGGACATGACCACATTCAACAAGAGGTAGTGGCAGCCCGACTCCCTCGCTCCATCAACCTGACACCACACTCAGATGGTTGACAACACTACTCCTATGGTCGAATCCTCACAGAACCATCACGACCTAACCAATTCGTATTTCAACAAAATTCAAAAGGCCTTCATCATTGAAGGCCTTTTTTGTGCTTGAAGAGTTGAGGACAGCAACTGAGCGTATAGATGGTTCCTTTTATCAACAACAGGAGTACGGCATCAGAGCTTAGCTACCTGACACCGCTGCTCGAATGAAAATCACATCAGATGAGATGAACTCACCATTTTGCACCAGATTCTGGTTGGTCTCTGTCATTTCAAACCCGAAATCGGACAGAAGCGTCGAAATAGCCTCGACCGTGAAGTAATGGGTCCAGATAACTGTGCTGAAAGGCTCTCCTGAATCCGGGATGACAACGTATTTATCTCCCCAGACACTCTGTTCCTTGAAATGTTCGCACTCTGTCAGAACGTAGCATGGCGATTCACACCAGAAGTTTTTCGCTTCCTCGCGAAGCCAGTTGCGCCCTTCCGTCTTGCCTGCGCACACTTGTTCGCCAAAGACATCAAAGACAAAGGTACCACCTTCACCAAGATTATTTTTGACGTTTTCCAGAAACGCTGCCCTGTCGTTTGGTTTCAATGCACCAAAGTCACAATAAATGCAGGCGGCAATATCAAATTTTCCGAAACTCAACTGATCGAGGTATGAGCCGACGGCATACCGAGCTGACAACGTCTTCTCAGAAGCCTTTTTCTCAGCATACTTTACTGACTCTTCATTGATATCAACTCCAAGCACATCCCAGCCACGCGCTGAGATTTCGTTGGAATAGAGTCCTGGCCCGCATCCCCAATCGATAAATGCCCCGGGGGCACTATCTTTCAACATCCAATCAATGGTCGCACTGATAGTCTCAGGTTTGCGACTGGCTGCATCTGAATTCGCATTCAAATGCGCCAGCAACAGCTGTTTACGGATGTACGGGTCTGACCAAATATTGATGCTCCCCTGTTCATACAGTTCCATAACTCACTCGCTTGCCTTATTGAGAACAACAATTCTCGCATGGTAAAAATACATGGCATCTCAAGGCAGCAGGGAAAACCTGCTGAACCTTCATCAACCATATTTATCGGATACATTGTAAGCTGTTGTTAACAGGCGATATCAACAGCTACCACCGCATTCATACTATTTTTGAATGGGATTGTAGTGGGTGGGATATCCCGCGTCAGTCTGCGGCACCTGAAGACCTATCCTCGCCTGGGTATTGATAACAATGGGTCCCTGGAGGTTAAGAGTGGTGTTTTCGGGTTTGTTTTGTGGGATGGACACTGTCACGAGAATGGCCAACTGCTTGACGTTTTCGATCTTCAGCGTCTTTCTTTCCAGCTTCTCCAGCCGGACATCATACTCATCCATGAACGCATAGGGGTCTGCCACAAGCAGGCCCAATCCCGGATCAGTCACGCACTGCAACAGCAGGAACGGGGACCGTTCATCCTTAACACTCAGGAGCGCGAATTCCCGTTTGTTCTCCATGCCAATGAGGCCACGGGGGAAATATACGATACCTTCCGGGCTGATCTCGCGCTCGCCCAGCTTCGTCATTATTTTTTGTTTTCTATCTCTGACCATAATGCAGCCGCCGCGAGCAGGTCCTGCTGGCTGGATTCCAGCGCCTGCTTGTTCTGTTCCTTGATCTTCAAATACACCTCTTCCCTGTAGACAGTCATGTCTTCAGGGACGTCCAGGCCGATTTTTATCTGCTTCCCCTGAACACTCAGGATCTTCAGCTTGATGTTATCGCCCAGATATAGGCTTTCTCCCGGTCTCCGGGTCAGTATCAACATTGTTCCACCATTGGGTTTAGCTGTCCGCTTCCCTGCGAACCCCTTCGTATGCGAACTACATCACGTTTCACCGCACGTCCAGTAGGTTACGAATCCTTATTAGATAAACTTGCCAAGATTCAACTGCATGATCATCGACGTGGACCGTAAAACGGACTCGTACACGATCTGCTGCTGCGCCAACTCAGTCATCAATTCACTGACGTCCGCATCTTCAATGGAACTGACCAGTGTCTGTTCATTGAGCTTCAGGCCGTCGATGATGGTTTCCCCCACGGCGATGCGATTTTCGCGACCACCAACGTCGGCTATGGAATTCATGATGTGCTTCTGGGCCTCGGACAAATTCGCCAATGCCTGCTGCACACCAGTTTGATTGTTGGTTTCAGTGAAGGCCACAAGGTTACCAACGACCTCGAAAAGGTTCTTGGAGTACTCATCGTCACCTTGAATGGAGATGGCCATATTCGGCGCCCCATTGGAATGGAACACCCGTCCCGCATTCTCACTGCCCAGAGTCACGATATTGCCACCTTCGGCCAGGACATTGTCGGGGTCCATATAGATACCGCCAAACACATCCTTGCCGACATTGTTGACCGTGACCCGTTCACTGGACGAAATATCCAGATCGATATCAGCGGACCTCGGCCGAATAACGAACTGCTGTCCGGGCTCCAAGGTATTGGAGCCATTTGACATCAGGGTCAGGATACCGCCATTGGCCACGCTGAGTGTGGATTGGTTGGGCGAAGTATCGGCGTTGGCAACGTTACCGGTCACCCAGTTGATACCGCCGTCAAGACTGTAGGAGTATTGAATTTCCTCATCCATATTCACAGCAGAAGTATTGTCGATACGGACCGTGACATTGGTACTCAGGAATGCCCCCGAAGCTTCGGCATCAATATTTGAAACACCGGGTCCGAGCTTGTCCACCAATGGTGGCGGATCATCGTCATCGCCGAGATAACGCGCCGAAGGACGAATCCACAACCACGTTCCATCCGCATTATTCACATCGTCAGGATCGTTGTTCCTGACCATTGTATCATTGTGGAAGTCAACACTGGTACCACTGGATGGGAGATGAAGCGTTCCTTCTCCCCCACTGAAACTCATATAGCCATCATCCAGCCACGACTCACCGCCATCGATCGAATAACGTACTCCGGCGTTGGAGAGGTTCATCTGCTCCCCCACGCCCACGGTGCCGGTGTTGTCCACAAACTGCACCAACACGGTCTGACTGGCCGAACCGTTCACTGTAAAGTCCACGGAACTGCCGAAATCGTCATCGTTGGTGGTCAGCCACATGATCTCTTCAAATGCGGGCTGGTCGACCTTCTGCCCACCGAAGATAGACTTGCCTTCAAAGTCACTATTGGCCAGCCCGACAAGCTGCTCAAACAGACTGCGCAATTCGTAACTGATCTGTTCGCGGTTGTTTTCATCGACCGTACCGGTAGCGGCCTGTGTCCCAAGCTCCTTGGCTCGGGTAAGAATGGTCGAGACCTGCATCAGCGCTTCATCGGCAGTACCCAGCCATCCCTTGGCCGTGGAGATATTCTCCTTGTACTGTTCAAGGGAACGCAATGTGTCCCGGTGATCCAGAATACGTGTCATTCCGGTCGGATCGTCGCTCGGCTTGTTGATCCGCTTCTGCGTCTGCGCCTTGACGTTGAGGTCCATCAAGGAAGTCAGGGACGTATTCAGGTTATAAACATACCTGTCAAAAAGCATTTGTTGCGATACGCGCATTTCCCTTTCCTCCCTACGGCTTCAGCGACAGGATCGTCTGCAGCATCTGATCAGCGGTGGTGATGAGCTTGGCCGCCGCGGTGTAAGACGCCTGATACTTGATGAGATCACTCATTTCCTCATCGAGGTTGACGCCGGCAACCTGCTGCTGCCGCTCGTCAAGATCATTGGCCAGGGTCGTATAAAAGTTCTGATTGAATTCCGCCCGATTGGTGTCCGTTCCCACATTGCCCACCAGGCCGTTGTAATAATCAAGCAGCGTGGTTTCAGTGGTGCCTTCGGTCACCGAGGAAATCTGGATACTTGCTTCTCGCAAATCAAACATCGACAAGGCCGTGGTGTTGTCACCGGTGTTTATTTCACCGGCACCGTTGACATGTCCCGTGGCAAGATAATCGAGGTCACTCGTGATCTTCTCGTTGATCTGCATGTCCGATGGGGAAGAGCCTCGGAAGAAGGTGTTGATACCCAACCCGGCCATCAATCCGGCGCTGTCCGTTCCCATGGCAAAGGTGAACCCGTCTTCGGCATCTAGCTTGAGCTTGTTGTTGACGATGGTTGCGTTGACCATGCCGGGATAGGTGTTGTTGAAGGCATCAGCTACATCTTGAAGAGAATGGGTATTGGGATCAAAAGTGGCCCCACCACCGAAATCGAGTGCAGCCGAAGATGTCAGCAGCCCAGTGGACTCGTTGTACACATACACGAACGAGCTACCCGACTGGAGCCTATCGCCGAAAGCGAGCCCAGTGGAGTCGGAAGCCAGCGCCTTGGTGGTGTCTGAGACCTGATACGTGCCTTCGATCTGAGTAAATGTCTGCAAACCAGCGCCCTGGCTGTGTCTGCGGTTGGTTTCCCAAATAATGCCTTCAGCCAGATTGTCCAACTTCTCCCTGTACCTGCCGACATAGTTGTCGCGGAAGGCGAGCATGGCCGCAATGGACCCGCCGGTGAGTCGCGTCGAATTCTCTTCACCATTGAAATGCAGCTGTGGCGTAATCTCTTCCCGATGCGATGTGTTTTCCACCCAGTACAGCCCCTGATGCGGGCTGATGACAAACCTGTCTCCTTCCTGGAATGTTCCATTCGGAGTGGCCTTTTGATCATCCAAGTCGCCAAACCAGATCTGCAACCCTTCCACATTCACTCGCGAATCGTAATCGCGGGCGCTGAACAGCTTTTGATCGCCTCGATCATCGGTAAGCCAAGTCACACCGCCATCAAGCGAAACGCGGAACTGCGCAGCATCGGCGCCTGATGTGACCTGTCCAGCCACACTGCTGCCGCTCGATGAGCCGACAAACTCGATGGTGTACTCAAAGTCGTCACTGCCATCAAAATATACGTTGCCTTCAAAGGTAGAACCGGTCCGCAGGTCAACGGTCTTGCTCGGAGAATCAAAGGAAAGTTGAAAATGCGAAGCACCGTCCACAAGGTTCTGTCCGGACTTGGTCAGAATGGTGAAGTTGCCACCGCCGTTATCAATGGTCTTGATGTCAACCAGCTTGCCGAGTTCACGCACCTTGCGCGCACGCTCGTCCAGCAGCGTATTGGCATTGTTCTGGCCTTCGATGTGGTGAACCTGAATTTCCTTGTTCAGATCGGAAATTTCAGCCATCAGCTTGTTGGCCTCATCCACCTGGGCGGAGACAGTGGAGTTGATCCGTTGTTGCATGAGCGACAGGTCGGCATCCACCTGCTTCAAAGTGGAAATGAGCGTGGCAGCATCGTTAACGACGGACTGGCGTGCGCCGTAGTTTTCCGGGCGCTGGCTGACTTCGTTCCAGGAATTGAAATATTGGGAAAGCGTATTGCTGACACCGGTTCCACTGGATTCGTTGAGAAGGTTTTCAACCGACTTCAACTGTTCCCAGAGGTTGCCCCACTTGTCCTTGAGCGACGCCTGTTCCAGATACAATGACTCGACCATTTCGTCGAAGCTGCGTGCGACCTCCTTGGCCTTGACGCCGGTACCCAACTGGCCGGGAGAATAGTCGACGTACGGACCTTCCTCCAACACAACGGAACGGCGAGCATAGCCCTCGGTGTTGACATTGGAAATGTTCTGACCGGTGACCTGCAGCTGAACCTGCGAGGCAAACAGGGCCCATCGGCCCATGTCGAGTATGGAGTTGGCGCCGAAGGACATTTAGAGCCTCCCGGTAAGGATACGCGCGCTGCTGGACACCTTGGCATACTGCCCCGTGGCAGCATAGGACGTGGTGTTCTTGGGCTTGACTTGATTGTGCATGAAATCGAGGAGTCCCTTGGACTGATCAAACAGAGCCATTGCCATCTGGTGGTTCTTGGCAGCCTGAACAGCACACTTCTGCTGTGTGTCGTCCAACAAGCCAAGCAACCCTTCAAAGGCTTCGCGACGAGATTCATCCATGTTTTCAAGCAGCTCGCCAACCCGGTCAGAACCTGGGGAAACCTGCTGAACCTTTCTACGCAAGGAGGC
The DNA here is from genome assembly GCF_900217235.1 of Pseudodesulfovibrio profundus. Classification (NCBI taxonomy): domain Bacteria; kingdom Pseudomonadati; phylum Thermodesulfobacteriota; class Desulfovibrionia; order Desulfovibrionales; family Desulfovibrionaceae; genus Pseudodesulfovibrio; species Pseudodesulfovibrio profundus. The sequence goes on from NZ_LT907975.1 coordinate 741,282, forward strand.
ACGCTCGACAGCGATCTGTCGCATGAGTTCCTGAATGGAAAGTTCGATCTGTGAAACGCTCTGCGGATTGGACTGCATAAGGCGGGAAAATTCTTCCTCCAACAGGATGAAAAGAAGCATCAGCGCCTTATTTTGCCGGACTAAATTTTCCTCTATGAGCTGGATCATGGGGCCTCCGAATATTGTAACACTACATTTTTACTTGCAAATCAACTCCGGAACCTTTTGCCGGAATTGAGGATTCACCCAATCTTTGCAAAATCTCGGCCAACAGCATTCGATCCATTCTTGCCGTAGTTTTCACTCCGCTTGTTCGGCTGTGTTGCCAACAGTTCCGCCTTGAGTCGTTCCGCTTCAAGCTTGCGCGTCAACTCGTCCAGACGGGTCTTGACCTCTACATCCGTCAGCACGCCTGCATTTCTTCCTCGATCCTGAGAAATAGCTTCACCATTCGAGGAAATATTTCCGGCATCCTTGGCAGATGCAGCGCCCCCCCAATCTTCCAGAGTCATGGAATCCGAGGGATTCAAGGGAACGCCCTTGGTGGTCGGCTGATTCAAGGCGATAGGTTGCGGCTCAAGCGGCTTGATATCCACGCCACCCGACAGCGTCGTGCGGCTGGTATTCTTCAGCTTCTCACTCAACTGTGCGTAAATCATGTCCGCAAGCCCGATACCTCCGGCCTGTGACATCTTCTCCGCAAACTGCCGGTCAAACATGGACATGTACTGCTCTTCCTGCTTGGAATGGAGGTAGCCCTCCTTGGGAACAGTAGACTTCATGCCCTTCCACAACTTGGAGATGAACACGGCCTCGAAATCCTGGCACGCCTTCCGGAGTTGCTTTTCCTTGCCGTCACCATCGCCGGCCAACCGCTGCTTGAGTCCGTCCATTTCCTGCTTGAAACGAACGACATCCTTGGCATCGGCCTGCCTTGCAATCATTTGGGGATCGATTCCGGAACTGATCATGTTATATGACCTCCACGTCTGCGTGTAATGAACCTGCGGCCTTGAGCGCACGGATGATGGAAATCAGATCCCGAGGTGCGGCACCGATAGCATTTAAGCCATCAACCAGTTCCTGCAGAGTTGCACCTTCCACCAACATCAGCGGGTTATTCTGCTCGTTCACTTCCAGGTCGGTACGAGGCGTGACCACCGTGGTTCCGTCAGAGAACGGACCGGGCTGGCTCACATCTTCGGATTCCGCGATCACGATTTGCAGATTGCCATGTGCCACGGCCACCTTGCTCAAGCGCACATCCTGACCCAGAACAACGGTACCGGTCTTTTCATCGACCACGACCTTGGCCTTGCCGTCGGGTGCGATGGACAGGTTCTCAAGCGATGCCATGAGCGGGACCATATTGCCGCGGAACTGATCCGGAAGATCCAGTTCAACAGTGGAAATATCCTTGGCAGAAGCATAATTGCCGCCAAGAGCCGAGTTGATCTTGTTCACCACCTGCATGGTCGTGCCAAAGTCACGGACGGAAAGATTGACCGTCATGCGATCCTGATTATTGAAGCGGAAGGGAACGGATCGTTCGACCACCGCTCCATTGGGAATGCGCCCGACTGTGGGGATGTTCTTCTGTGCGGTAGCCGCTTCACCTACAGCGGAAAAACCGCCGATGGTCAATGCGCCCTGAGCCACGGCATACACCTTGCCATCAAGTCCCTTGAGCGGAGTGACCAGAAGGATTCCACCCAGCAGGCTCTCTGCATCACCGAGAGAAGAAACCGTAATATCCAGGCTCGATCCCGGCTTGGCCGAAACCGGCAGCTTGGCCGTGACCATGACCGCGGCCACGTTTTTTGGCTTGAGATCGTCAGGATTGGTTTCCACACCCATCTTTTCGAGCATGTTGGACATGGACCGCAAGGTGAACGTCGAGGAGGTGCCGTCACCGGTTCCCGCCAGACCGACCACCAGACCGTAACCAACCAGTTCGTTGGTTCGCACGCCGCTGAAGCTGGCGATGTCCTTCAACCGTGCTGCCTCAGCAGGGCTCGGCACGATGGCGGTGGTCCAGAAAACCGAGGCAGCCATCACCAGGATGACCAGCATCAGCGATCTCGCCGTCCGCTTTGCGTCAATATATTTTGATTGATTGTCAGTATGCATGTCGCTCACTCCGTTACCTTTATGCAGGATGTCGCTCATCACCGTCATTAGAACGGGTAAATGTTATCCAGTATGCGAGAAAGCCATCCCGGCTTCTGCTTGTCAGCCAATACGCCCTGACCGTAAATTTCGATCTGCGCCTCAGCCAGACTGGTGGAAGGAATGGAATTGTCAGAGGCAATGTCGCGCTGACGAATCAGACCGCGAACCACCAGAAATTGTGTTTCCGCGTTGACCCTGATTCGCCGTGCCCCTTCAACCTGCAACAGGTTGCCGGGCAAACGTCGGACGATCCGCGTTGCCACGGTGGCCTCGAAATTTGATTCCTGCTTGGTTTCGCCTGTTCCCGAAAACTCCGATGACTGTGACGCCCCGATGTTTGCACCAACCGATGCGCCAAGCTCCTTGGCCAGGGGGATATTGCTGATGATCCCTGTGTTGGGCATGGCCGTCACTTCATTGTTGATGCTGTTTTCCTTGTCAGCGGTGGTTTCCGATTTGATATTGGTAGTAGCGGATTCGGACACCTTGACCAGCACGATGTCACCAATGCGGCTTGCACGGTTGTCGTCGTAAAGAAACTCGGAACGGTTGGCATCATAGAGGGACCCCGGATTGGATGTCGGGTCCTGCTCCTCGTAAACCGGGGGTGTCAAAATCGGCATGGGCTGCTCCACATACCGGGAAGCACACCCGACCATCAGGACAGTGGAGCCGAGCAATGTTGCCGCCAACGTGGTAAAAATATGATGTCTCATCAGTTCATCCTCCGATTATCGAACCAGGACCATGTTGTCGCCAACAACGGTTCCACGCACAGTACGCTTGCTTTGCAAATTGCGTACTCCGACTTGCTGTCCCATTCCGGCTTCGCCAAGCGCTTCGGCCTTGATGGAAAGTTGTATACGATCATTCTTGTAGACCAGTGTGACCTTTTCCCCCCGCTCGATCAGCGGAACAGGCTCCAGGTGCGTTGCGGTAAACGGCTGGCCTCGGCCAAGAGTTCTTGTCATGCGCCACGGCCCGCCTGTGCCATCCCAAAGTTCCGGCTTGTAAGCGAGGTTAACCCGCATGAATGTTACCTTATCCTTGGTCACGCGCTCATTTCTATTCAACGGTTTGGCCGCCACGGGTACCGCCTTCCATACGTTCAGGAAGACTGTCCCTGCCTTGGATGAGAGAATCTTGCCTTCCGAAGAAACGGCCTTGAGCTGTATCTGATTGCGACCGGGCTTGATGGTGTCGGTCAGGTTGATGCTGAGCTTGTCGTACTCATTGTCGAAAAAGAAATGCATGGGGAGATTCAAGTCCTTGAAGACCACCTCTCCACCAAGATCTTTTGCCCGAGGCGTCAAAAAAGCGACAACCCTGTTTCGCAGTTCTTCCGCATCCACGACCTTGCCGCCGGTCTGCACCGTCAATTGGCTCGGCAGCACGAGGTTGTTCACCATGGTGCCCATGTAATGCTTCAGAACCTGATGCAGTTTGTCGCGACTCACGGTCACAGGCCGTCCCCGCTTGTCGGAAGCCTTCCAAAGCTTATGCTTGGAAAGGGTCGCCCAGGTGCGGGCATCCACGCCCGGCAACGGGTCGGCAATCTCGCCAAGCAAAACTCGGGGACCCTGTACGCAGGCTGCGCTCTTTACCATCAGACGCCAATTCTGGCCCGGCCCCGATGCAGCACCCAACATGGGGGCACTGCCCAGAACCATGATGCCAATCAGCGCCATCATGTACAGTCCGGTCTTCATCCGATTTGTCCCTTTTGCATTTTGCATGGTACCGCCCTTCCTACTAACGTATTACTCACCGTTAACGCTTGATGTTGATAGCCGTCTGCAACATGGCGTCAGAGGTCGTGATCGCCTTGGAGTTGATTTCGTAAGCTCGCTGTCCCACGATCAGACCGACCATTTCGTCAACCATTTCCACGTTTGATCCTTCGAGAAATCCTTGAGCGAGCGTGCCGTAGTTCTCATCACCGGGAGTACCGGCCACAGGAGCACCCGACGCTTCACTTTCACGATAGAAGTTACGCCCAATGGCTGTCAGACCGGCTGGGTTCTGGAATCGATAAATCTGAATTTCCGCTTCGGCCAATGCCGTACCGTCCTTGTCCAGAGCCGCGATATTGCCGGTTTCGGTCACGACAACGGAAACAGTCTCGGGCGGTACGGTGAACTCAGGCTGCAGGACATGACCACCAGCGGTAGTAACGCGTCCCTGATCATCGAGCTTGAATGCACCGGCGCGGGTGTAGACATCCTCACCATTCATATCGACAAGGAAAAACCCCTTGCCTTCGATGGCCATATCGAGGGGGTTGCCGGTGTTCTGGAAATCACCCTGCGAAAAGAACTTGTGCACCGACACAGGCCGAACACCCATACCGATCTGCATGCCCACGGGGAGCCTGCCACCGGACTGATTCTGGGTACCGGCGATTTGCAGCGTCTGGTACATGAGGTCTTCAAATTCGGCCCTGGATTTCTTGAACCCGGTCGTATTTACGTTGGCCAGGTTGTTCGACAGGGTATCGATGTGCGTCTGCATGGCAACCATGCCTGTCGCAGCAGTCCAAAGAGAGCGCATCATAACTGCTATCCTCCTGTTACTTATCTAAGTCTGGAAAGTTGTGTGATCATCTTTCTGTCCATCTGATCCGAGTTCTGCATCACCTTGGCGTACATGGCGAAGGATCGCTGGCTCTCAATCATGGAGACCATTTCCGTCACTACTTCGACATTGCCCTTCTCCAAGAAGCCCTGCTGTACGGTCAGGTCTTCCGGTGGCTGCTCGGCAGCGCCTTCGGGTGCACGGAACATGTTCGATCCGACACGCTCCAGCTTGCCGATGGTGTCAAACGTCACCAGATCAAGATTGCCCGCAGGTTGACCGTCAAGATAGATACCGCCACCGCCGTCGACAGTGACTTCGGCCCCTGCCGGAATATTGAGCTGACCGCCATCAACCATTATGGGATGGCCGTCCTTGTTGACGAGCGTACCGTTGACATCAACGGCAAAGTTGCCGGCCCGCTGGTACAATATGCCTTCCGGCGCCTGCACGCGGAAAACGCCTTCTCCACTGAGGGCGAAATCGAGTGGATTGCCGGTCTTTTGCATGCCGCCCTGGGTGAAATCCACAGCCTGTTCCGAAAGCCTCGGCTTGGCCATGATGTTCGGGTCCGGGAACATATCCTTGTCGCGCAGAAAGGATTTGGTGGTGACTACGTTGTCATGCGCAAAACGCGTGAACACGTCGTGAAACGCCATCGTATCCTTTTTATACGCCGTCGTATTAACATTCGCCAAATTATTGGCGATGGTTGACATCCTCATTTCATTGGACAAAGCCCCGAATAATGCGCTTAAACTACTATCTCGCATAGTGCTGTCCTCCTGTTGGCAGGAACAATTGCACTAAGCATGCCAACCCCATTTGGAGGATATGGAGGACACGGAAGAGGTCACTCTCCTTCAACCCTGTGTGCATTTTTCGATTGACTGAAAACCATAGTCGGTATAGTAGATTCGGCTGCCTTCCTCACACCCCCGCACTGTTGACATTCATTTTATATGTGTATAAATAACCTCGTTTCCAAGCGGGTGTAACTCAATTGGTAGAGTGTCAGCTTCCCAAGCTGAGAGTAGCGGGTTCGACCCCCGTCACCCGCTCCAATGCCTTTCGCATGACTGGTCTGTACGGTCTTGCGGGGTTCGCGTAGGTGAGCTCGGGCTCGCCTTTTTTATTTGTATCGGAGAAAACTATGCGCAGAAATTTTGAAGAAACGCTGACCGAACTCATCCGGCCTGAAGTAGAGGCTCTCGGTTGCAATCTGTGGGGACTTACAGCTCCCAACAAGGGCAAGAAGCGTATAGTAAGGATATATATTGAAGATGAGGGAGGCGCTACCATTGACAAATGCGCCAAAGTCAGCCGCCAGGTTGGATTGATGCTCGAAGTCGAAGATATCATTCCCGGCGCTTTCACTCTCGAGGTATCATCGCCTGGGCTGGATCGTCGCTTCTTCTCGACCGAGCAGATGCACGATTACATGGGCAAGAAAATGACCGCCCAGACCTACGATGTATTTGATGGTCGCCGCAAATTCACCGGCGAACTCAAAAGCGTAGAAGATGATGCCTTCACCTTGGAAATTGACGGCGAAGACGTTACCCTTCACTGGACAGACATCAAAGATGTTCGTCTTGTGTATGAATTTTAAGTTGTACCACAGGTAACACACCAGAGATATTAAGCTCTCTTCAGCGAATCGGTTTGGGCCGAGGGAGTGAAGAGCGGAGGTTTGATCATGTCGGAGCTGAAAAAAGCCATCGACCAGATTAGCAAAGACAGGGGCATTGACCGCGATCTTCTCGTCGACACTCTCGAAGAAGCCGTGCGTTCTGCCGTGGCTCGCAAATATGGCGAGACCATGGATATCGAGGTCTCCTTCAACGAAGATAACGGAGAGATCGAAGTCTTTGAATTCAAGGTCGTTGTTGAAGAAGTTCACGATCCCATCAGTGAAATTTCCCTGGAAGACGCACGGGAACATGATCCCAATGCCCGCGTGGACGACGAAATGGGCTTCCCGGTCAAAATCGAAGATCTTGGCCGTATCGCTGCTCAGTCCGCCAAGCAGGTCATCATTCAGCGCATGCGTGATGCCGAACAGGAAATTATTTACGAAGAATATAAGGACCGCGTGGGCGAAATCTCCAGCGGTATCATCCAGCGCCGTGATCGTACCGGCTGGATCATCAACCTCGGACGCACCGAAGCGCTGCTGCCCAAGGATGAACAGATCCCCAGGGAACGTTACAAGCGTGGTGACCGCGTCCAGGCTTATATCATCGATGTGCTCAAGGAATCCCGTGGCCCACAGGTCGTGGTATCCCGCTCGCACCCGGACTACATGATCGAGCTGTTCAAGCGCGAAGTACCCGAAGTTGCCGACTCCACCGTCAAGATCATGGGTGTTGCCCGCGACGCTGGCCTGCGTGCCAAAGTTGCTGTCATGTCCCGCGAACGCGACGTCGATCCTGTCGGCGCCTGTGTCGGTATCCGCGGTTCCCGTATCCAGAACGTGGTTCAGGAACTCAAAGGCGAACGCATTGATATCGTTGTCTGGTCTCCGGACATCGCCATGTACGCCCAGCATGCCCTCTCCCCTGCCGTTATCACCCGCATCACCGTTGATGAGGAAGAAGAAACGCTGGAAGTAGTATGCCCCGACGATCAGCTCACTCTGGCCATTGGCCGGAAAGGGCAGAACGTCAAGCTTGCTGCCAAGCTCCTTGGCTGGAAGATCGACATTTTTACCGAGTCCCGTTATGGCGAACTCAACGCAGCCCGCAAGGGTATGGATCAGATCGCAAGCGTTGCCGAAGTGTCCATGGACAACTTCTTCAACGCCGGTTTCGAATCCATCGAATCCATCGTCAATGCCACGGATGAAGAGTTGCTCTCCGTCAAGGGATTGACCGATACCAAAATCGCGGACATCCGCGTAGCCATCAACATGCTGGCTCCCGGTGACTTCGGCAGCAATGAAACGGAAGAAGTTCCGACAGAACTGCCCGAGGCAACTGAGGAAAATGATGTAGTCGAGACTGAATCGACTGAGACAACTGAAGAGGAATCCGAGACTCCCGCCGAGGGCGAGGAGACAAAATAGACACCGTGCCGGTACGGTACGCAGAGAAGACAGGAATGACTCACGAACCTGTTCGTATGTGTATTGTATGTCGTCAACGCTACCCCAAGGGGGAGCTTGACAGGTATGTGTGTCCGGATACTGCGAAGGAACTGGAAACGGACGGTCCGGTTCCGGACCCGGGTAAAAACAGACCGGGACGTGGTTTTTACGTATGCGTCCAGGCCCGTTGCCGGGAACACTTCCCGAAAATGATCAAGGGCCTGATGAAGAAACGCAAGGGGGTTTTTAAATGACCGCAAAGGTTCGGGTAGAAGACTTGGCTACTGAGCTAGGACTCAGTAACAAGGAAATAATCAAACAACTTCGAGAATTGGGAATTCAGGCGAAAAGCCAGAAAGCCGTTCTCGATGATGAAGATGTTGACCGTCTTAAGGCGGAACTGAAGAGCACCGGTAGCAAGAAGAACGAAGTTCGTCGTGTGACCGGGTCTGGCGTCATTGTTCGACGCCGACGCAAAAAATCCAAGGAAGCCGAGGCGGAAGCCCCGGAGGAAACACCTGTGGAAACGGCAGACGCGCCGTCCGAAGCCGAAGCCGAGCCTCCGCAGGAAACCGCTCCGCAAGCCGAAGTCGAACCGCCCGCCAAGGAAGAGACCCCCAAAGAGCCAGTGGCGGAAGAGGCCGAAGCAAAACCTGCCAAGAAGCAAAAGGCCAAGAAGGAAGCCCCCAAGGTACGGGTGATCAAGCCCGCAGTCGAAGAGGCTCCCGAAGAAACTCCCGTGGCAGAAGAGGCAGCGCCCGAACCCGCGCCTGAAGAAGCCGAAGCTCCTGCAAAAGAGGTCACTCCCGAACCGGAAGCAGTGACGGAAAAGCAGGCCGAGCCTGAAGCTGTTGCCAAGGAAGAAGCCAAATCCGAGGAAGCCAAAGCCGAGAAAGAAGTCGAAGCGCCGGCTCCCAAGGAAGAAAAGAAGGCCCAGCCTGCGGCAAAAGGCGATAAGCCTGAAAAGAAGAAAAAGAAGAAGAAAAAGGAGCCTGAAGCTCCCAAAGTTAAAATTATTTCCATGCCCGACCCCAATGAGGTCAAGGCTCGCGAAGAAGCCAAGGCCATGTCTCAGCCTGCGCGCCGCCCCGGTGGCGGACGTCCAGGTGGAGGTCGCCCCGGTGGTCCCGGAGGCCCTGGTCGCCCTGGTGGAGGTCGTCCGGGTGGTCCCGGCCGTCCTGCTGGAGGTCGCCCCGGTGCTCCCGGAATGCCTGCTGCCCAACCGCCCATGCCGGACGGTCGCAGCAAAAAGAAGAAAGGCAAAAAGGATCGCCGCGTAGTCGAATTCGGCAACAAGGGTCGCGAAGGCGCTCGTTTCGATGACAGCGCATTCCCTCAGGGACGCAAAGGCCGCAAGAAAAAAGGCGGTCGCAGGCAGAATATTCAACAGAAACTCGAGCAGCATAAGACAGCTCCCATGAAGGCCGCAAAGCGTAAGATCAGATTTGATGAAGCCATCCGTCTTTCCGACATGGCTCACCAGATGGGTGTCAAAGCTCAGGATCTGATCAAGGCTCTGTTCGGCATGGGTGTCATGGCGACTATCAACCAGTCTCTGGACCTTGATACCACCACCCTGCTGGCTGGCGAGTTCGGCTACGAAGTGGAGAACGTTTCTTTTGATGAGCAGGAATTCCTGACTCCCACGGAGGCGGACAAGGATGAAGATCTGCTGCCTCGTCCTCCTGTGGTTACCATCATGGGTCACGTTGACCATGGTAAGACCTCACTGCTGGATGCCATTCGCCTCTCGAACGTCACAGACGGCGAAGCAGGCGGCATCACACAGCATATCGGTGCGTACCATGTCCAAACGGATCGCGGTGAAGTCGTATTCCTCGATACTCCCGGTCACGAAGCGTTTACCACCATGCGTATGCGTGGCGCCCAGGTTACGGATATCGTCATCCTGGTCGTAGCAGCGGACGATGGCGTCATGGATCAGACCCGTGAAGCTGTCAGCCACGCCAAGGCTGCCGGAGTTCCCATCGTTGTTGCCGTGAACAAAATCGATAAGGAAGGCGCGAACCCGGATAACGTCAAGCGTGAGCTTGCCGAACTGGAACTCGTACCTGAAGACTGGGGCGGAGACACCATCTTTGCCCATGTATCCGCCAAACAGCGTACAGGTCTTGATGAACTGCTCGAAATGGTCCTCCTCCAGGCAGAAGTTCTGGAACTGAAGGCCAACCCGAACAAACACGCTCGCGGTCATATAGTTGAAGCGCGTCTTGACAAGGGTCGCGGCCCTGTTGGCACCATGCTGATCACCGAAGGTACGATCAACCAGGGCGACTCGTTCGTTTCCGGTGTCCACTTCGGTAAGGTCAGAGCGATGTTTGATGATCAGGGTAAGAAGCTGAAAAAGGCCGGACCGGCTATGCCTGTAGAAATTCAGGGTTTTGACGGTCTGCCGGAAGCTGGTGACGAACTCTTCGTTGTTGATGAGGAAAAGATGGCACGCCGCATTGCTCAGTCCCGAGCAATGAAGCAGCGTGAGAAGATTCTGTCGGCCAAAACCAAGGTCACACTGGAATCCTTCCTCGCCTCCAAGCCCAACGATGAAGCCCAGTCCCTTAACCTGGTGCTCAAGGCTGACGTGCAGGGTTCTCTCGAAGCCGTCACCGAAGCGCTCAACAAGCTCTCCACGGACGAAGTCAAAATCAACGTTGTCCATGGTGGAGCCGGTGCCATCACCGAATCCGACATCCTGCTGGCCGGCGCGTCCGAAGCTGTTATCATCGGCTTCAACGTACGCCCCAACCTCAAGGTAAAGGAAGTTGCCGAGCAGGAAGGCGTCGAAGTCCGCTTCTACGACATCATCTACAAGCTGGTGCAGGAAGTGAAGGACGCCATGTCCGGCATGCTCGCCCCGGATATCGAAGAGGTCTACCTCGGCCAGGCCGAAGTACGTCAGACCTTCTCCGTACCCAAGGCCGGCACCATTGCAGGTTGTTACGTACCCGATGGAAAGATCACCCGCGGAGCCATGGTTCGCCTGCTTCGTAACGGCGTGGTTATCTACACCGGTACAGTATCCTCCCTGCGCCGCGAAAAGGACGATGTCCGCGAAGTCGCAAAGGGCTACGAGTGCGGTATCGGACTCGAGAAGTTCAACGACATCAAGGTCGGCGATTCCATCGAAGCATTCGAAAACAAGGAAATCGCCCGTACGATCGACTAGTAATATGCACTATCTGACGGGCGGCTTGTTGCAAAATGAGCCGCCCGTTTTATTTTATCAGCTGAATCAGTTATGATCATAGGCGTCCTCACACTCCAGTTTCATCTCCATGGCAATCGCTCCCTCAAGGGAAAACGCAAGATTGCCCAAAGTCTGAAACAGAAGCTCCGCAACAAGTTCAATGTGGCTGTAGCGGAAGTCGAGGCCATGGATGTACACGAAAAGTTGGTACTGGGCGTGGTTACCACCGCAAATGAAACCGCCCGGGTTGAAAGCCGGTTGGCAAAGGCTCTCGCAATGGTCGAAGCCATCTCGCCGGCAGAACTGACGAACTGTAATACCGAGATATTCAGCGACTCGGACTAAGGATTGATATTATGAAAGCTTCAACATCCCGCCGTGCCGTAAGCATGGGAAATCAGGTCATGCGCGAAGTGGCGACCTTGCTTGTGGAAGAGGCACACGACCCTCGCCTGCAACTGGTTACGCTGTCCGGTGTTCGGATGAATGCCAACCTGCGCATAGCCGAAATATTTTACACGGTCTCCGGCGACGAAGCACATCGCAAGGAAGTACAGGCAGGTCTGGAAAAAGCCAGCGGATTCCTGCGGTCCCAGATCGGACGCCGCCTGAAATTGCAGTATACTCCGGAACTGCGTTTCATCTTTGACGATTTTCTTGAGGATGTAGTGTATGGAAAGCCCAATCAAGCAGATTAGCCGAGTACTGCGCTCAGAAGACGACTTTCTGGTTGTCTCGCACTACAACCCGGACGGCGACGCCCTCGGGTCGACATGTGCCATGGGCCACATTCTCAAAGCTTTGGGTAAGCAGTTCACGCTGTACAACACGTCCGGCGTTCCTCAGCGATACGACTTTGTGAACAAGCCTGCCGAGATTCTTACGGAACTGCCCGAGCGCCTTCCCAAATGGACCATTGTTCTCGATTGCGGAGCAAAGGACCGTATGGGTGACGAGCTGATGAAACGGGTGGACCAAACCCGCATCATCGATATTGATCACCATCTGGGTAACGGCGACTATGGCGAAATAAACTGGGTCGATGTCAGGCAACCGGCAGTAGGTTCCATGATCGCGGAACTGGCCACTGAGCTGGAAGTCCCGCTGATCGGCGGACTGGCCGAGTGCATTTACCTGGCTGTCGCAACTGATACAGGCTTCTTCTCCTATGGTTCCACCACACCGGAATCTCTGGAGCTTGCTGCAACCATGCTCCGCCACGGACTTGACCTTGCCCGTATGAATGAGCGCATCACAAAACAGTGGAGCGAAGAGCGCATGCGCCTGTGGTCCGAGGTCATGAGCGACGTCCAACTGTTTGCAGACAAACGCGTTGCCGTCGGCACGATCACACAGGAAATTTTCGAGCGCACCGGCACGACTTCGGGCGATACCGAAAACATCATCAATTTCATCCGCCGCCTGAAATCCGTTCGTGTGGCAGCCATCCTTCGCGAAGAAGGAGAGAACTGCTACAAGTTCAGCCTGCGCTCCTACGGCAACGACAATGTCCAGGAAATAGCCTCCCAATTCGGTGGCGGCGGACATAAAAACGCTTCCGGCGGGACCATCGAGGCACCGCTGGATGAAGCCCGCGAACTCCTGGTTTCCGCCATAACTGCGGCGTTGGAGTTGGACTAGATGGGACGTAAAAGAAAGCGCAGCAAAGAGCAGTGCGATGGAGTCCTGGTTCTGAACAAACCGTCAGGACCGACTTCTGCTGATTGTCTCAACGACATCAAGCACCAGCTCAAGCAATACAAGATCGGTCATGCCGGAACGCTCGACCCCTTGGCTTCAGGTGTTTTGTTGGTCATGCTCGGGCACGGTACAAAGCTTGGTCCGTATCTCACTGGCGCAACAAAAACCTATACCGGAACATTTCGCCTTGGAATGACGACGGATACCCTCGATATTCAAGGGGAAACCGTTTCAGAAAGCGAAGTAAACGTTACTGCCGAAGATGTCGAACGTGAAATTTTATATTGGAAAGAGTTGACAGAGCAGGAAGTTCCGGCCTATTCCGCAGCCAAACACAAGGGCAAGCCTTTGTATGCCTTAGCCCGTGCGGGCGAAGACGTACCGGTAAAAATCAAGCCCATAGTTATTTCTCATGTGGAAATGCTGGACGTACGATTGCCAGAGGCATCGTTCAGGGTCAGTTGCTCCGCCGGCACTTACATACGCTCCCTGGTCCACAGCTTGGGGAAGCGAATGGGGTGCGGCGCTGTGCTGACCAGCCTGAACCGCGAAGAGAGTGAACCTTTCGGACTCGACAAGGCTTACGAACTCGCGGACGTTCTGGAGCATCCGGAATCCTTTCCGGACAAGGTGATTCCCTTACGGGATACCCTTCCTCACTGGCCCCGGTTTCAATTGACTGAACCACTGTCAGGACTCGTCATGAACGGGACCTGGCTGCCGGTCAACGATGAACCGGGAGAAATGCTGGCAGGAGAACTCGGCGATCAGGCCATGCTGCTTGATCACGAAGGAAAACCGCTGGCGCTGGTAGAGGCGAAGCTTCAGGACAACAAACCCAAATGGTCCATTTTACGTGGCCTGTGGGGACAGGACTGAGCCGCCAAGGAATCGTATGAAAAGCAAACAATACAATAACACTCTAGCTAGGAGGATATCGCTGTGGTGATGACTGCTGAAGACAAGCAAAAGATCATTGATGAGTACAAGACCTGTGAAGGCGACACCGGTTCCCCGGAAGTGCAGATCGCACTCGTAACCGCCCGCATCCAGTACCTTGCCGAACACTTCAAGACCCACAAGAAGGACCACCACTCCCGCACCGGTCTTCTGAAATTGGTCGGCCAGCGCAGGAAAATGCTCAAGTACCTTGCTAACAAGGACATCCAGCGCTACCGTGACCTCATTGGTCGCCTCGGCCTGCGCAAGTAGTTCTTTTACAATCGAGTACAAGGGGGAGGCTTCGGTCTCCCCCACCCTTTTCTGTCACTTTCTGCGACGGAGCCGTCTGTAACGTAACAGGCTGATCCGTTTCCCCCCTCAAGCGACGTTTAGTTGGCTGCGGAAGGCGTTTTTGGGCGACACACTGTCTCCCAATTACATCCCAAAAGCTCCTCCCCAAGCCGGCTAACCCACACCGAGGGCCTTACGCAGAGAGTGATCCACCTATTACATTGGAGGATTCACTATATGTTGACCCCCTTTGATTCGACCAGTGTCACCGCAAATGTCGGCGACATCGACATCACTATTGAAACCGGTAAATACGCCCGACAGGCAAGCGGCGCAGTTACCATTTCTTCCGGCAATACGACCGTACTGGTCACTGCCGTTACCCAGCCCCTTGCCGTTGATCGCGGCTTCTTCCCGCTGACCTGTAACTATCAGGAAATGGCATACGCCGCCGGTCGCGTTCCGGGTAACTACTTCCGTCGTGAAGGACGTCCTTCCGAGCACGAAACCCTGGTTTCCCGCCTCATCGACCGTCCTATTCGTCCGCTCTTCGCAGAAGGTTTTGCCGACGAAGTACAGATCATTGCAACCGTTCTGTCCGCTGACAAACACGTCAATCCGGACGTTCTGGCGCTGACTGGTGCTTCCGCAGCCTGCCACATCTCCAAGATGCCCTTCCTCGGCCCCATCGTTGGTGCCCGTGTCGGATACGTGAACAACGAGTTTGTTCTGTATCCTTCTTATAAAGGTATTGAAGAGCAGTCTTCCCTGAACCTCGTCTTCGCGGCAACCCGCGACGCCATGGTCATGGTAGAAGGTGGCGCTCAGTTCATCTCCGAAGACATCATTGCCGATGCTCTGGCCTGGGGCCATGAGCAGGTCATGCCGCTCTTCGACATTCAGGACCAGCTTCGCGAGAAAGTCGGTGTACCCAAGCTCGAAGTCGCTGCCCCCGAGCAGGATCAGGAAATCGTTGAATTTCTGGGCGACTTCATCACCGAAGACCTTGAGAAAGCACTGACCACCCCTGAGAAGATGGTTCGTTATGCTGCCAAGGACGCTGCAAAGAAAAAGGCACAGGAAGCTGTTGCCGAAAAATTCCCCGAAGACGAAGCCAAGCTCAAAGCTGTTGGCGATGTCATCGGCGATATGACCAAGAAAATCGTTCGCGAGCGCATCGTGAAAGAAGGCAAGCGTATCGATGGCCGCGACACCACCACGGTTCGCCCGCTGTCCATCGAAACCGGCCTGCTGCAGCAGACCCACGGTTCCGTGCTCTTCCGCCGCGGTGAGACCTCTGCTCTGGCAGTCGCCACCCTCGGCTCCACTCGCGATGAGCAACGCTACGACTCCCTGCTGGGCGATGCTACCAAGCGCTTCATGCTCCATTACAACTTCCCCCCATACTGCGTGGGTGAAGCTCGTATGCTGCGCGGCACCTCCCGTCGTGAAGTCGGCCACGGTGCCCTGGCTGAACGCGCTCTGTCCCCGGTACTCCCGAGCCCCGAGGAATTCCCGTTCACCATCCGTGTTGTCTCCGAGATCATGGAGTCCAACGGTTCCTCTTCCATGGCTTCCGTATGCGGCGCCACCCTGTCCCTGATGGACGCTGGTGTCCCCATCACCGAGCCGGTTGCCGGTATCGCCATGGGCCTGTGCAAGGAGAACGACGAGTACTTCATCCTCACCGACATCCTCGGTGATGAAGACGCACTGGGCGACATGGACTTCAAGGTCGCCGGTACTCGCGATGGCATCACCGCCATTCAGATGGACATCAAGATCGCCGGTATCCCACAGGACGTTCTGAAGAAGGCCCTGCACCAGGCAAAAGACGCACGTATCCACATCCTCGACCACATGGCCGAAGAACTGGAAACCCCGCGTGAGTCCCTGTCCGAGCTGGCTCCGCAGATGGCTGTTGTTCACATTGATCCCGAAAAGATCCGTTCTGTCATCGGACCCGGTGGCAAGAACATCAAGGCGATCACTGCTGAGACCGAAGCCGACATCGATATCGAAGATTCCGGTAAAATCTCCATCTTCGCCCCGACCATGGCATCCATGGAAAAGGCCAAGGAAATGGTCCTCTACTACGACCAGAAGCCCGAACCGGGCAAGAACTACCTCGGCACCGTCCGTAAAGTTCTCGAAGTGGGCGCCCTTGTCGAGATTCTCCCCGGCCAGGAAGGCATGCTCCACATTTCCCAGCTCGACTTCGAGCGCGTGGAACGTGTGGAAGACGTGGTCCAGCTCGGCCAGGAAGTATGGGTCAAGTGCATCGCACTGGAACCCGGCGGACGCATCCGTCTCTCCCGCAAGGCATGGCTCATGGAAGAAGCCGGTCAGGAAGTCAACCTGGACGACTTCAAGCGCCCTGCACCTCGCGGTGGTGACCGTGGTGACCGCGGTGGTCGCCGTGACAATCGCGGTGGACGCGACAATCGTGGCGGTGGTCGCCGCGACAACCGTGGCGGCGGACGTCGCTAGTCACTCCCGACTATAAACAATCAAGCCGTGACTGCTTTTGCAGTCACGGCTTTTTTTCGTTTAAAGCTCCGCGCAACCAAAGTCATGGTCTGTATAGAAATTTTCTGGGGAATCCATTGAAGCAGGCAATAGAAGCAATAAAGACTTCCTTGCGATGGACACAAAAAACGAAATAATGATACCGTTAATTACGAAGGAGTATCCTATGACGCAAATCGTGATTTACGGAAAACCGACCTGTCCGCACACAAAGCGCGCTTTGGAAGCTTACCCTCAGGCCGAATTTGTTGATGTACTGGTTTCTGATGACAACATGAATAAGATGCTGGCTCTCTCGGATGGGAGACGACGAATTCCTGTCATCGTCGATGGGGATGCTATTTCCCTGGGATTCAATGGTGGTTCATGAAATGTCTGATGCTCGGCAGGTTGTCGAGATGCATATTTGAAAAAAGCCTCTCTTTTCAGGGAGGCTTTGTTAGTTGCAATCAACTGACAAGAACACCGGCGTAACCGACAACCTGATCAAAATCGCCTGAGACTTCACCGGACGTGGCATATGTCACTAAATCCCCCTTGGTCGCTCCCATTGCGAGAGCAGCAAAAAGCCCGGTTGTCATCGGGAGAACGCCGCACATGGATATTTCATGCTCACGAACTGTTGAGAACAAGCCCCGCGGGTCCAGGCTCACGGCTGCATCCAGTGCCAGCGTATCCTTTTCCTTGGCCTGATCATGACTGATGTAATGGCTCATGTCCGAGCTGACAACAATGGACACGGGGCGGCCCAACGATTTAAGTACAGCTCCGATACTCTCCCCGACCTGTTGCAGCGCATCGAACTCGAATGCCGAAATGGCTATGGGAACAATCGTGGTCTTGGGATTCAAGCGATGCAGGAAAGGCAGTATGACTTCAAGTGAATGCTCACCCGTATGTGCGGCCGTATCCGCGCTCAACAACGGAGTGGCTTCCAGAAGTTTGGCTGCCAGTTCCTCATCCACAGAGACGGAACCACCCGGGATATTCCAACTCCCTTCATTCCACACGGAAAAGCGTTCACCGCGCCCGGTATGATTCGGGCCGAGCAGGACGATGGTGTCGGCCAGATTCGCCTTGGCAAGAGTCTGTCCGCACACCGCGCCAGAAAAGATATATCCCGCATGGGGAACCATGGCCAACAACGTTGAAGCAGCGTCCTGTTGGGATTCGCCCATAAATCTGTCCACCATTTCGTTCAAGCGGGTCGGATTATCATCGTAAAACCGACCGGCGACCACAGGTTGCCTTAGCATAGTATACCTCCATTATTGAGCAGGATGGCGTTCAAAGGAATCTATGAGGGTAAACCACCAGTTGCGCGCTGACAACCAATCAGACGCGCTCAATGGCTAAATAACGCTTTCTATCGGGGGCCAGGCTGATACTGCTGTACCTGCTGCTCCAGATCATAGGTGTCCAGAGCGGATTTTGCCAATTGAGCCTGCAGGCTGTCCGGCTTCTTCTCAATGATATCGGTGAGCAGTTGCTTCCATTCTTCCATGGCACCCGCCTTGCGGTAGATGCGAGCGAGCTTGAAGCGTGTGGAAGCCCATTCAGGATTATCGACACTGATGTACTCGTCATACTGCTTGGCCCACTTCAACGCCTCTTCATAGCGCCCGGAGCGCTCGGTGGCATAGATGGACATCAGCACGGCGTCCTTGATCTTTTCGGGATCACCATCATTTTGCAGCAGCAGAGTCAGCGCTTCCTGTGCGTACACAAATACTCTGCGCAGGTCCTGCCGCTCCATGGCCGCCTTGGCCATGTAGTACATTGCGTAGGCGCGGAATGCGGGTTCAACATCCATATCCTTGGCGAGTTCGGCCCACATGGCCTGCGCCTGATTGTCCTGCCCGAGATTCTGCAGGGACATGGCGCGAGCATAATCGAGTTGGCGCAACTGCGCAGGCTTGAGATCCCAGTTCTTCTTGGCCATTGCCACCAGATCGGCAATCTCCTGCCACGCGAGATCATCTAGATAAATATTAACAGCCAGTCCCAGTGCCTCGTCGGAAATACCGGGAATCTGCTTGTCCTGCAAAAACGGCTTGATGATTTCCAGCGCCTTTTCCGGCTGACCTACTTTCCAATAGCTTGTGGCGACATTGAGTCGAGTCTGATCATCGACCTTGGTATCTTCCTGACCGATGAAGTCATATGTTTCCCAGTAGCGAACAATACGCCCATACCGCTCTTCTTCGATCATGCCGGGAACAGCCAATGCAAACACGGAATCACCCAGCGTACGTGCCCTATCCACCAGTTGGTGCTCGGGATACAGGTCGACAAAGTCCTGTGCAGCGGTCAGCGCTTCCGGGTACTGCTCGTTAAAAGCGTACCACATGGCGAGCTTGAGCTGGGCTATGGGTGCCAAGGGACTGTCCGGGTGGTTCTCAACAATCTCTTTGTAAATATTTTCCGGGCGCTTGTTGTACGGACGATCAAAAACAGAGGCCATCTCAGCCATGGCCGGCTCGTCGTAGATACCTTCCTCTGCCAGACGCATCTTGGAAATCAGCCCGCCGTCCTTGTCAGGGAAGTCCTTGATCGCTTTCTGATAGACCTGTCGAGCGGCATCATTCTCGCCCTGCCGGACATAAATATCACCGATTCGAGCCAGTACAAGATCAGCCCCATCAGCCTCGGGATTGATATTGTAATACGTGAAGAAGTGATTCTTGGCTTGAGGCCATTTTTCCAGCTTCATTTCCACGCCACCGGCAAGCCGGAGGAACTGCGGATTTTCCATGTAGTAGTCAGGCCAACGCTTGTCTATGTAGTCGACAATCTGGAACGCCTGCTCGACAAAGCCGGTCTTGTTCAGGGAGTCCGCCAGATAATAGGCAGCCTGTTTGACCAGCTCGTGCTCGGGATGCGTCTGGATCAGGTATTGGAACTGATCCGCCGCTTTTTTGTAGTCGCCCTTGTTGTAGTAATATTCACCCCAGTAATAACTGATGGAGGGAATATTCTCATCATCAGGATACTTGTCCTGTAAAATTTTGAAGTAGGCCTTGGCTTCCGGGAAGTTGCCCATCCGAAGGTTCAGGAGCCCGAGATTAAGCAGCGAACGCGGTACACGATTGGATCGAGGGTTCGCATTCATCGCTTCAATATAAGCCTGAGTTATCTCACTGAATTTTTCGTCCAGCTGATCCTTGAACATCTCCTTCTTGATGTCCGCCACGGCAAACAGGGTTTCCTCACGGACATCATCAGGGATATTGGGCTGCTTGAGGATATCCTCAAACATGGGCAGGGCATTGTCGAGGGCGCCGCTGAACATCATGGACTGCGCCTCGTACAACTTGTCACGTATCGCTTGATCAAGCTGTTCCTGCGTCTGCGGCTCACCTTCCTGAGCAGTATCGGCTTCCGCCTGCAACTCTTCTTCGGCAGCCGCAACCGGCTCTTCAGGAACAGGGGTACCTTCGCCCCCCTCCTGCAATGCTATCTGCTCCTGAACAGAGAGCTGCTCTGTCGGATTCTCCATGGTCTGCTGAACGAGAGCTTCCTCTTCAGCGGTCGGTTCCGGTGGCGGTGCTCCCTCCACAACACTCGGAGGCGGTGACACGGTCCCACCAGCCTGTCCCTGGCCCGAGACCGTAGGAGCGGAGGCTGCCGTACTTCCGGGTGGTGGAGCAACGCTGCCTCCTGCCGCCCCCGAACCGGATGCAGGCTCTTGAACTTCGGCTATATCACCATTGTCCACAGGCGGCGTCACAGCCCCAACTGTTCCACGCTGCTCAGAGGGAGCCGGAGTCGAATCAAGAATAGATTCTTCAGCAAGTTCGGCAAAACCAGCCTCTTCCGGCGTACTATCCGAGACTTTGAAACGGAGTTCACTGGAAGGCGGATACGTAACCTCGGGCTCCTGCGGCGCAACCGGTTCAACAGGCTCCTCCTGAACGGGAGCCGGATCAGCAGTGGCACCGGATACCGGTTCACTTGCCTGCCCCGGGGCCTGCACTTCATTGCGAACGGAATATGGAACGGCAAAAAACGGCTGCCGCTGGCCTTCCCCATTTCCCTGAGCTTGAGGCTGGGCTGGCTGGGGAGCGGGTTGCACCTGTGGTGCAGTATTCTGCGGAGCAGCAGGCTGCGGCTCAGGAGCGGTAACCGGTTCAGTCTCAGTAACATTTTCAGCCGGAGTATCGGCTTCTGGCGCGACTGTCTCCTGCCGCTCTACCGGGGCCTTCCAGCGGGCGCCAATGGGATCACGAAAAATCTGTAATAAAAATTCGGGTTTTCCCGGAGTCGCGACATTGATGTACCCAAACGCATTGGTTCGTGTGACCAATTCGACCCCATTTTCCGTTGTTCGGAGTGATTCCACGAGCTTGCCCGGGAAATCTTTGCTGGTAGGTTTGGTTTCAGAGTCCCAGATGCCGTTGGGTAAAGAGATGTTCAGTTCACGCTCGCCGACGCGACTGACCTCAAATTCTGGCAATTGTTTGGAATCAAAAGCGAAAATCAAACGATCCGAATCTCCCTGCGAACTGAAATTCACACGAAGAGCCAGAGCCGGGGACGCTGCAAGCATACCCATGATAAGGGCCAACACCCATGGCTGGATCATTTTTATGGCGTTTTTCACTGTCACGTCGAATGGTTATGCAAATGCCGTGCAAGAATCCCCTTTTCACTCACTCAAATAAACCCAAGCAATTACAACAAGCCCCGTTTTTTCAACTTCTCAATGAGGGTCGTTCGCTTGATGCCCACCAACTCGGCAGCCTTGTTTTTCACCCCATCGGCCTTTTCGAGGGCCTCCGAAAGAAGCCGCCCCTCGATCGCCTCCAGAAACTCTTTGAGCTTGAGATCTTTATCGCCCATATCACCAAGAGTCGGCCATACAAAACCGACAGGGCGCAGGGGGATTGTCTCCTCAACCTTTTTGAGTGGTTGCTCACCGATATCATGGAAAATTTTATCCGGAAGGTCTTCGGGAGTCACTTCATCACCTTCGCACAGAATGGAAAGACGCTCCATGAAGTTCTCAAGCTCACGGACGTTGCCGGGCCATGAATAGGTCAGCAGCATCTGTTTGGCTTTCTCGTCGATAGTCAAGCGTTTCCGGCACTTGGACTTGCAATGATCATTGAGAAAATGGTCGGCGAGGAGCAGGATGTCATTTCCCCGCTCGCGCAAAGGCGGCAAGTGAAGCGGAATGACATTCAGGCGATAAAAGAGATCCTCACGGAACCGGCCGGTCCGAACTTCGTCCTCCAGGTCCCGGTTGGTCGCGGCGACAACACGCACATCAACTTTTTTGATGGTGGTTCCACCGACACGCTCTATCTCCTTTTCCTGCAAGGCGCGAAGAATCTTGACCTGCAGTGACAGGTCCATCTCGCCGATTTCATCGAGGAAAATGGTACCACCATCTGCAAGCTCAAACCGCCCTGGCCGCGAACGGACAGCGTGGGTGAAGGCGCCCTTTTCATGGCCGAACAGTTCGGATTCCAGCAATTCCTTGGGGATAGCACCACAGTTGATGGGAACAAAAGCACCTGAATGCCGATCACTGTTGCCGTGGAGAGCTCGCACCAACAGTTCCTTACCTGTACCGGATTCTCCGGTCACAAGCACGGTGCTGTCCGTGGGTGCAACTTTTTCCAGTACCTTGAAAACGCCGGTCAACGCCGGACTATCGCCAATGATACCTTTCAAATCGAGAGCCATTTTTCCTCCAGCGTCAATTCAATGAAACGGCAGGCGTCTGGGTTCCTGTCCGCAACTATTTCTTTAATATACATTTCCTCTGTCAAGAAAATGACGGCATGTCAACGGTTGGCCGACAAATTTTACGAAAAATAACACGGGAAACAGAGAGGTTAGAACGATTACTATCACGATCGACGCAAGACCAGTAATCATTGCTTGCGTAGCTCACCCCTTCCCGCTCTATCTGAACTGCGATTTTACCTAATTACAACAAGTAGATATACATCTCGATCCATATGTTCCTACATTCACGAACATGGGACAGCGCATTATGGCAAAAGAAAAAGCCCGGACTCGAAAGCCCGGGCCTTATTTTACTCTTTAAACCGGATTAGCTTCTACGGATGATTTCCTTGGCTGGTATCAATGCCGTAGCTGCCGCGCCTACGATGTTTCCGGCAACACCGGGGCCATCGCCAGCCACGAACAAGCCGTCGACCGAAGTCTCCAGGTGCTCCCTGGTCTCCACCTGCGTGGCAAAGAACTTGATTTCGGGAGCATAGAGCAGTGTCTCGTCATTGGAGACACCGGGAACAATGTTGTTCAACTGCTCAAGTCCATCCACCAGGTTGGTGACGATGCGCTCGGGCAATGCCATGGCGATATCGCCGGGAACAACATTTTTCATGGTCGGCTCGATGTAGCCATTGCCGATGCGATCCCATGTGGAACGACGACCACGACGCAAGTCACCGAAGCGTTGAAGGATCGGCTTGCCCCCGCCGATGAGGGTGGCGAGGCGGCCGATGGATTCACCATAAGCCTGGTTATCCTCAACTGGATCATTGAGCACAACCTTGGACAGGAACGCGAAGTTGGTGTTCTCGGACTTGGTATTCATCAGCGCGTGTCCGTTGACGCACACGAAATCCTGATAGTTTTCCAGCGCCACGAAACCACCGTAGTTGGTGCAGAAGGTACGGGTCTGGTCGTCGTACTTGTTGGTGCGCACGAAGAAGGTCGGGTCGTAAATGACAGAACACAGGTCCTGCATGATCTCGTTATGCACTTCCACGCGAACACCGACTTCGATGCCGCGCTGGGATACTTCGATGCCGTGCTGCTGCACAGCCTGACCAACCCACTCTGCCCCGACACGACCGGGAGCCAGAATGACGTTCTTGGCAGAATATTCATTGCGGCTGGTAACGACGCCGGTCACCTTGCCGTTTTCAACCTTCAGGTCCTTCACGCTCTCGGAAGTGTGGAAGGCAACGCCTTTATCCATGATGTAGTCGGCCATACCGGCGATATGCCCCGGGAGATTATCACTTCCAAGGTGCTTCTGCTTGATCACCAGCAGATCGATACCGTGCTTGCGGGCATCCTTGCGAATGTCCTTGGCCATATCCATATCCGTGGGAAATACCTGACCGTCCATTCCGAAACGGTTGAAGATTTCCTCGGTTTCATTGATGAGGGCGCGCGCTTCATTGATGCCGACAAATTGTGTCAGGTCGGTCTTGCCCAACTTGTGAATGAAGTTCAGTTTGCCATCAGAGAAAAGGCCGGCACCGCCGACACCGCACAAGATATTGCAGGGACGGCATTTGATACATTCCTGGTCGCCGGAAAGCGGACAGTCCCGTTTGAGGGGACGCTTGCCCTTGTCGATAAGCAGTACATCCAGGTCGGAATGCTCGCCAAGATAATATGCGGCAAACAATCCGGCAGGGCCACCGCCCACGATAATGACATCGTAATCGGTTTTCACGGTCTTCTGAGTCATGATTTCCTCTTTTGGGAGACAGTCGCACTGTCGGATTCCCTCCCGACAAGAACCGCTTCGAGGCGGAACTGAAACGTCTCCAACGATTTTATGTAGCGCATTCGCATGATGTACACGGCACAGGCCGACACTGCATGCAGAACGCAAGTATGGCCCGTGCTGGGCGTACTCTGCTCCAAATCAGGAGCGCGCGCAGACGGGCCATGATAGACCGTAAGACATAAAATCTGAAGTTGTCAACCGATGAAATCAGGCAACCATATTGAGGAGATGGCCCGTCATCTGTTCGGAGACGCGAATGGCGGCGGTGTTGGCGGAAAACGCTCTACTTGTGGTCATCATATCAACCATTTCCGTCCCGAGGTCGGTATTGGACAGTTCCACACCATCAATGACCGGTCCCTGTTCCGAAGACTGGTTGATGGACCCGACACGGACCCCCTGCCCCTCCGGGCCAGTCTCGAGACCGACGGAACTGGGCTGGAAACCATCCGTGTTGACGTTGGCGATATTATTGGCGGATACCTGCTGAACTGTACTCAGCGCAGATAACGCGGATGCATTGACTTCGGACATTTTCTAACTCCCTCCCGAGCATTTGGAGGAAACAGCCAGACTCAAGTATACCCGTGTCGTCGCCGCCATGCAAGGGAGGGCTACTCGCCCCCCTCGATGATGGCAAAGGCCGAGTGGTTGTGGATCGACTCGAAGCTTTCGACTTCGACCTTGTACCAGTTGATCTGTTCGTGTTCATCAAGCCCCTTGGCCGCTTCGCGCACGACATCCTCGACAAAAGTAGGATTGGCGAATGCCGCCTCGGTCACAAACTTTTCGTCTTCACGCTTGAGCAGAGAGTAGACCTGACACGACCCGGACTTTTCAGCGATTTCGATGAGATCCTCAAGCCAGACAAATCCGTCAAAGCGGGTGCGGATGCGCACTTCGGCGCGCTGGGAGTGTGCTCCTTCCTCGGAAATGGCCTTGGAGCAAGGACAGACAGTCATCACCGGCACGTCCGCGCCCAAAGTGAACCGCAGTTTGCCTTCCTTGAGGTACCCGTCGACTCGACAGGTATAATCCATAAGGCCGTTGGCACCGCTTTTCGGGGAGGGACGGCGCAGGAAAAACGGAAACACGAAACGCACATGGGCGCTGCGTGCCTGCAGTCGAACAACGACATCATCGAGCAGGGTGCGGAACGAATGATAATCCAGCTCGCCGGACCAATGTTCGAGCGCCTCAATGAAGCGACTCATATGCGTCCCTTTGAACTCAGCAGGGAGATCAACGGAAAGGGACACCTGAGCCACGGTATGCTGAATGCCGGACTCTCGGTCACGGACAATGATGGGCAAACGCAGCCCTTTTACGCCAACCCGATCAATAGGCATGGCGATGGCCGCCTGATGCTTCTGAACATCTTCCATCTTGGCTTCCTCTTATGAATGTCGTCGTTCAAGCCACGGACGACTGCAGTGATGTTGCAGCGTGGTTAGATCAAATCCCGACCGGTGGTGGTCAGTGCGAGATTGCCGTGCTTGACGCCTTTGGTTGAAATCAATTTCTGCCCGAGGTCCTTGATTGTGTCCGCATCGCCCTTGAGGATAATCACTTCCAGACAGTTGTGATGATCGAGGTGGACGTGCAGCGAAGACTGGATGACGTCATGCGCATCATGCTGAATCTCGGTGAGCCGCTGTGAAAGACCGGATTTATGGTGATCGTAGACCAGAGTCAAGGTCCCGGCGAGATCGCCTTCCGCCTGTTCCCATTCACGTTGGACCAGCGTATTGCGGATAAGGTCCCTGATGGCCTCGGAACGAGTCTGGTAGCTTCGCTCCTCGCAATGCGTGTCAAACTTCTCCAGCAGGTCGGAATCAAGTGATACACCGAATCGAATTGTCTTGCCCATAAAACCTCCAGTATTAAGGAATGGTTATTTCCCACAGGTTCACTGTGGCATTCTGGCCGCAAAGAGCCACTTTTTCCGTTGTGATTTTTTCCGGCTTGAATCCTTCGTTTCGCAGCTCATCCCATACCGGCCGTGAAACGGTTCGCACAGGTTCGCCGATCCAGATCGAACCTCCCGGCGCCAGTGCATGTCGAAACAGTCGTATAATCGGATCGAAAAATCGTTTTTCATATAAGATGTCGCCGCCCCAGATATGCTCGAATGCATTTGGACGAAGAGCCGGATACCGCCAATCCATTAAGGCCCAGACCGGCTGTGGAACATCATTGATGTGTGTATTGTGGCGAGCAAAGCGGACAGCGGGCCACTCGTAATCAAAAGCAATGACTTCGGCCCCCACGGAACTGGCGATCATGCCGGTCAATCCAAGACCACAACCGAGATCAAGACAGGGCTTTCCGCGCAACAGGTCGGCATTGCGCAGGATGTGACGGCCAAGCAGCACACTTGCAGGCCAGACTTCGGCCCAATAAGGAAGCCGCTCATCTTCATCCAGATCACGCTCATCCATGGCATCCCAGAGAGCTTCCATATCGGCAGCCCGGTCTAAAATCCATGTCTTCCCTTCGACCTCGACCTCAACACGAGACCCTGGGTCCAGGGTGCAAAGCCTGTCTGCTTTTTGTATGTTCATATCCGAATCACTCATATCAATGACACTTTTTACACATCAAAAGTGCCACGGTCAACATAAAGCGTAACACAAAAGACACCATCTACATTTCAACAAGACACAACTACCGCACTACTCCATCCATAACCGACGAATATTGCCTGTATTTTTTCAGTGACCAAACACTCGATCGTCAAAAAACTGACACTTGAAGTGAGTTTTGTTGACTAACAGCCAATCCGCTGGAAAAGCGTCATTTTTTTTACTATTTCCAACATTTTTTTCCCGTGATATGAATGCCGGATAACGTAGAGAGCACTGCAAAACTTTTCCAATACAAGGAGCAACGCTATGATCCCCGAAGATTTGAAGTACGCTAAATCCCACGAGTGGGTGCTGGTCGAAGGTGAAATTGCCACTGTCGGCATCACTCAGTTCGCCCAGGAGCAGCTTGGTGACCTGACGTTCGTCGAGCTTCCCGAAGTGGGCGACACCTTTGAAGCCGGCTCTGAAATGGGTTCTGTCGAATCCGTCAAGGCCGCCAGCGAAATCTACGCTCCGGTCACCGGCGAAGTCATCGAGGTGAACGAGGAGCTGGAAGACGCTCCTGAAAAAGTGAACGAAGAGCCTTACGGTTCCGGCTGGCTGCTCAAGTTCAAGATCAAGGGCGAACCCGAAGGATTGCTTGACGCTGAAGGTTATGCCGGCGTCATCGAGTCCGAAGGTTAAGAAGAACTTTCCAGGCCGAGACGTCCCGTGTCTCGGCCTTTTCTTTTCATCAACTTATTATGAGCTGCCGGTAGCAATCTGTTCATTAACGGATGGCGTCATCAGGCAGACGAGAGGGTAACCCCATGCCGTATGTTCCCCATACTGAAGATGAAGTAAGGGAAATGCTCGCAACCATCGGCGTTGATTCCATTGATGATCTCTTTGCCGAGATCAAGGAAGAGATGCGCCCACAGAGTTTCGACTTGCCCGAAGGCCTCAGTGAAATGGAAGTGCTCGCCAAGCTGGAAGGCATGGCGGACAAAAACGTCACCAACCGCGTCAGCTTCCTGGGTGCCGGTTTCTACGATCACTATATCCCGGCGGCCGTGGATGCGCTGACCATGCGCGGCGAGTTCTACACCGCATACACCCCGTACCAGCCCGAATCTTCCCAGGGCACGCTGCAAGCAATTTTCGAATACCAGACCGCTGTCTGCCGCTTGCTGGGCATGGATTGCGCCAACGCATCCGTATACGACGGCGGCACGGCCCTGTACGAGTCACTGATGATGGCCGTTCGCAAGACGAAACGCCGCAAAATCATTGTCTCCGAAGCTCTGAACCCCATTTACCGGGTCATGCTCGGCTCCTACACTTCCAACCTTGATCTCGAATTCGTCACAGTCCCCCACAAGGGCGGCATGACCGACATTGAAGGATTGAAAGCAGCCATCGACAATGAAACCGCAGCATTGCTGGTGCAGAACCCTAACTTCTTCGGGTCCATCAACGACTTCACCGAGCTGTTCAATGCATGTCGCGAAGCCAAGGCCGTATCCATCATCTCAAGCTACCCTGTACTACAGAGCCTGCTCAAGACTCCCGGTTCCATGGGGGCCGATATCGCCGTCGCCGAAGGACAGTCCCTTGGACTGCCCCTTTCGTTCGGTGGGCCTTACCTCGGCATCATGACCTGCACCAAGAAGATGGTCCGCCAGATGCCCGGACGCATCGCCGGACGTACCGTGGATAGCGAGGGCCGCACCGGCTATGTCCTGACCCTTCAGGCTCGTGAGCAGCATATCCGCCGACAGAAGGCGACATCCAACATCTGCTCCAACCAATCCCTCTGCGCCCTGCGCGCACTGGTACACATGTGCGCTCTGGGCGAACTCGGCATGAAACGCGCCGCCCGCCTTTCCATTGAACGCGCCCATATCTGCGCCGAGCGCCTCACCGCCATTGACGGTGTGGAAATGCTGACACAGGGACCCTTCGGGAACGAGTTTGCCATCACCCTGCCGGTCAACGCGTTTGATGTCATCGCCAAGCTGACGGATCGCGGCTTTGTTCCCGGCTTCCCGCTCGGGAAATACTATGACGACTTGGAAAACGGTCTGCTGGTGGCCTGCACGGAAAAGACCAGCGAAGAACAGATCGGTATCTTTGCCGAGATGCTCAAGGGGGCGCTCAAATGAAAACCATCTTTGAAAAATCCGTAGCCGGACGCGAAGGCTGCTGGCCCTGCGAAGGCATGGCCGAAGAAGCATACATTCCTGCTGACCTGTTGCGCGACGGCGACATCGGACTGCCATCCGCCAGCGAGCTGGATGTGGTTCGCCATTTCACCAAGCTCTCACAGCGCAACTTTGGTGTGGATGGCAACTTCTACCCGCTGGGTTCCTGTACCATGAAGTACAATCCCAAGTTCACCGAGTCCGTTGCCGGACTGCCCGGGTTCACCCGCCTGCACCCGGTGCTGCCGCAGCTTCAGGGAGCCGGAGGCATGTGTCAGGGCGCGCTTGAGGTCATGTACGAAACCGAGAATCTGCTCAGCGAAATCACCGGAATGGCTGCATACACCCTGCATCCCATGGCCGGTGCGCACGGTGAGCTGACCGGTGTCATGCTCATGGCTGCCTACCACAAGGACAAGGGCAACAAGAAAACCAAGATCATCGTTCCGGACTCCGCACACGGCACCAACCCCGCATCCGCTGCCATTGCCGGATATGATGTGGTCACGGTCGAATCCGTGGACGGCATTGTCGATCCGGGCGCCCTCGCGGAAGTGCTGGATGATGAAGTCGCCGGTATGATGATGACCTGTCCCAATACGTTGGGACTGTTCGAGAAGAATCTGCCTGAAGTTGTCCGAATGCTGCGAGAAGTCGACGCTCTGCTCTATTACGACGGCGCGAATCTCAACGCCATCATGGGCAAAATGCGAGTCGGCGACGCCGGTTTCGACATCGTACACCTGAACCTGCACAAAACCTTTGCCACACCACACGGTGGAGGCGGTCCCGGTTCCGGGCCGGTCGGCGTCAGCGAAAAGCTCGTCGACTTCCTGCCCATCTCCCGTGTGGCCAAGCAGGAAGACGGACAGTTCTTCCTTGACTACAACTATCCGAAATCCATCGGATATGTTGCACCTTTCTATGGCAACTTCGGCGTCTACCTCAAGGCATACGCCTACATCCTGCGTCTTGGCGGCGTTGGCCTGACCCGCGCAACCGAAAACGCGGTTCTGGCTGCCAACTACATGCGGAAACGTTTGTCTGATCACTTCGATATCCCCTACGACCGCATCTGCATGCACGAATTCGTTGCATCGGCCTCACCACAGGCCAAAAACGGCGTTCGTGCGCTGGATATCGCCAAAGCGCTTCTGGACAAGGGGCACCACGCCCCCACCGTATACTTCCCGCTGATCGTGCCCGAAGCACTCATGGTGGAGCCGACTGAAACGGAAAACAAAGAAACGCTGGACGGGTTCATCGACGACCTGATCGCCATCGCGGAGCAGGCCAAGACCGACCCCGAGGCCATCAAGGCGGCCCCTGTAACGCTGCCTGTCACCCGTCTGGATGAAACACATGCTGCACGCGCAATGGAGTTAACTGATGATTTATGATCTCGTGGTAATCGGGTCCGGGCCCGGGGGATTTGATGCTGCCGTTGAAGCAGCAGACCTCGGCCTCTCGGTCGCACTGGTTGAGAAAGACGTCCTCGGAGGCACCTGCCTCAACTGGGGATGCATTCCGACCAAGCTCTGGCTTGGTGCGACATCAGCCATCGAGGAACTGCATAATCAGGCGAAGATGAAAGTCGCCTCGGGTGAAGTCAACGTCGACTTCCCCGCCCTGCAGGCTCGGGTGCAAAAACACCTGACCGGCACCCGAAAAGCCATGGCCATGCAGCTCAAAAAAGCTGGCGTGGAACTCGTTGAAGGATTTGGAAAGCTCGGTGGAGACAATACAGTTGTCGTTTCCGGCGAAGACGGAGACACAACTCTTGAATACAAGAATCTGATCGTTGCCTCGGGATCAAAACCAATATTCTTCCCCGGCCTGGAGCCTGATGGAGAGTGTGTTCTTGATTCCAACATGTTCCTGGCCCAGGAAACCATGCCCTCGTCGCTGATCGTGGTCGGCGCAGGTTTCATCGGGCTGGAAATGGCTCAGGTAGCCCATCGCATGGGTGCCAAGGTTACGGTCATCGATGCCATGGACCGGGTGGCTCCCCTGGAAGACCCCGCTGTTTCAAAGGCACTCCGCTCGGTGTTCAAGCGTTGGAAGTGGGATATCCTGCTCGAAAAACGCGTGGCCGGAGTACAGACTGTAGACGGTAAAGGCGTGTTGACACTCGACACCCGCGACAAACTGGAAGCAGAAAAGATTCTGGTAGCGGTAGGGCGTGGCCCAGTCACAGCTGACATGGGCCTTGAAGAAGCCGGAATCGAACTGGAGTTCAACAAGATCGTTGTGAACGACAATTTGCAGGCTGCGGATAACATCTATGCCATTGGCGACGTCAACGGCGAGATTCAGTTGGCGCATGCCGCTGCCCATCAGGCCCACTATGTTGTCTCGCGCATTACGGGCAAGACAGACGCGCCGTACGCATCCGGACATGTGCCAAGTGTGCTCTACGGCTCTCCCGAAGTCATGCGCGTGGGTATGATGGAAAACGAGGCATTCCTCTCCGACTATGAGAATACGGAAACCTCCACCGCTCAGTTGGCAGCCAATCCCATGGCGCAGGCACACGCCGCGACCCAGGGATTTGTCAAGGTGGTATGGTCCGGCGGCAAGGTCGTAGGAATCACGGCAGTGGGTCATGATGTTTCACGCCTCTGCCTCGGAGCAACCATGATCGTTGAGCAGGGATGGACCGAAAAAGACGTGCACGGCACCATTTTCGCCCACCCCTCCCTTGACGAATCGCTGCTTGCAGCCCTCAAAGCGGAGCGTAAACAAAGCAAATGATCATCGACGTATTAACCAATGCGGATTTCTATGCGGGACTCAACCCACATTTGAAAACAGCTTTCGACTTTCTGCGACAGACCGACCTCAACATACTTGAAGAAGGTCGCCATGAAGTTGATGGCGACAAGGTGTACGCTGTGGTCGCCATGGGCCTCGGCAGGAAACCCGAAGACGCATTGCTTGAAACGCACGATAATTACATCGATATTCAATACGTCCTTGAAGGGACTGACAACATAGGGTGGAAAGCGCGCAAAGACCTCGGGCAACCAACCGAGGCATCAGATCCGCGCAACGATGTTCAGTTCTATGCCGACCAACCATCAGCATGGACTGCCATCGGTCCTGGCCAGTTCGGGATCTACTTTCCCGAAGACGGACACATGCCCATGATTTCGGACGATCAGCTACATAAAGTCATCATGAAAGTGGCTGTAAAGTAACTGCAACCGAAACAAGAAAAAACAACCGGGAAGCCCGCCATACGTGGACTTCCCGGTTTTCTTTTTTAATCAACCCGTCACCGGAGCCGCAGACGGCTCATAGTCATTGATGCTATCCAGACGAACGGCTGCCAGACGGCGGTTTTCGAGCATTTTAATGACCGGACCGAGTTGAGGTCCCAACATATACCCCTTGATGGAGATATTGTTGGTGAAGTTCAACCAGGTGATCGCATACAATGCCCGTGCAACCCCGGACGAAAATCGGGGCTTGGCCGACTTGTTGATTTCGATGCGCAGTGTCCTCATCCCCGGAACACCCCCTTCCCTGAATGCCAGCACTTCACCGAAGCGAATCATGACATAGCCGAAAGGTGTGAACACCGAGAACCGGTCATCCAGCACTTTGAGCATGGGCTGCCGCATCATGGCGGCGGCTGCATTGACGACGCAAATACAAAAGCCGACCATCAGGACCAGTGAGGCCGATATGCGGATATCCGCCTGCTTGATGTTGAGGAACCCGGCTATGGCCAGGCCCAGACAAATGGCTGCGAAGACAACACTGCTTCGCACACTCTGTTCGTTTGAGTAGATTTTAATTGGAATGTACAACATAGGTGCACCTTGTTTTCGGCAAGAATTAAGTGGAAACGATATCCACTCCGGAAACAGGTACTCCTCCCGCAGGCCGTTGGCCCGAGTCCTGAACACAGATCAACGCGAACAATACTCCCCTATTCGCGCAAATACATGACGCACCCGGGCGGCGCACGATCAATTCGTACGAGGCGTTCTGCAGTGTGGTGTGATGATTCAATAGACATGTCTGCTCCTCCTTTCGGATTTCTCCAAAGGGGGAAGCAGCCTTGAGCAAGGTGACTCAAGTGTACAACAATGGTTCAGCTAAAGCAACCGGGGGTTTTCAGGGGATATACGGACGCTTAATGGAGAGCGTGTTCGTCGGGTTCCTGTACGAAAAAACCATCATTTTGAGGGATTTCCAAAGCGAGTAACCCTTCAACTGTCAATGCAGGGCCAGCCCACAGCGTTCCCTGTACATTGAAACCACGCACCAAACGTTTGGCGTGATCGAGCGCCATGCAGACCTGCTCCGTGTAATGAGCTTTGGGAAAACGGAACTCTGCGTCATGCGCCCATTCAGGGCGAGGCTCATCGGCAGGCCAGGAAATCGGATTTTTAAGACGCCAGATGACGGTATCGTCGGTATGTGAAACCACAACCCCTTCATCGATGCCCTGACATGCAGGATTGCCGCAGTCACAGGTATAGATGAAAAACTCACCGGACATGGTGGATGATGTCACCAGCGCGACAGGATCAATGTACACATTGATCTCATGCAGATACTGGCCGTCAACCGAGAGGTTGATGTCGATGTATGCGTCTTCCGGATTCTTCTCATCCAGAGAAAGCGTGGCGGTGATACGGATGTCATTCATTGCGTTCGTCCTTGCATAAAAATTCGGCAGCAACCGAACCGAGGCAATTAGCACACAACGAAACGCAGTACAACGCCTGCCATTCGACGCTCCTACTTCGAGCTGTCGCTCATGATCTCATGTTTGACGATAGCAGAATTGTAGGCATTATTGATGGCCGATTCCGTCAAGGTACCGGCCAGTGTCCCGCGCTCTCCCGGTACAAGGACCGGAACCTGTGAGACACCACTGTCCGTAATCCTGTCCAGCGCCGTTTGCAACGTATCTTCGGTGGTCACCGTCACCAGCTCACGCGTTCCAAGGTCCATGGCAATGATCAACTGCTGCAATCCTTCTTCCTGCAATACAGCTCGGATATCGCGGAAGGAAATGATGCCGGTCAGTCGCCCTTCTTCATTGACCACATGCAGATACGGGGCATTCTGGGTTTTGAATGTCCAGATGATCTGCTGCAGTGGTAGGGACTCCGGTATGGTCACAACATCACGGGTCATGACCTCCTTGACCAGCAGATGCTCCAACAGATGGCGATCCCGCCCAGCCTCGATATCTATGCCACGCCGAAGCAGCTTAGTGGTGTAAATGGAGGCACGGCGAATGGTCGAGTTCATGACCGTCGCCGTAATGCAGGTCAGCATCAACGGCAGTATGATGGAATACGTCCCCGACATTTCAAAGATAATGAGAATGGCGGTGATAGGCGCATACGTTGTACCGGCAACAACGCCTCCCATGGCGACCAGCGCATAGGCGCCGGGGAGTGATGTCTGCCCGGGAAGCAATGCGTGGAGCACCATGCCGAATGCTCCGCCTGTCATGGCTCCCATGAACAGGGAAGGCGCGAACACACCACCGGACCCGCCGGACCCCAGTGTCAACGACGAGGCAAGAATCTTGACAAAAACAAGGACCACCAAAAGGTGCAACTCCATGGAGTTGTTCAGCGCCATATTCATGGCACCATATCCTACGCCAAAGACCTGGGGGTAGACGGCGAAAACAACGCCGAGCAATCCGCCACCAATGGCCGGCTTGATCCAGTCCGGTATCGGCATGGCTTCAAACCGATCTTCGAACCAGTACAAAATCTTAGTGAATGCCAAGGCGACAAGTCCTGTCAGGATGCCAAGGAGTGGATAGAAAAAGAACTCCCACAGGGAGACAATGGAATACGCCGGAATACTGAAATGAGGGAAGTTGCCAAAGTAATAACGGGATATGGTCGTGGCCGTAACCGATGCAAGGACCACTGGCGAGAACTGCATGACGCCGAAGTCACCGATAATGATCTCAAGGGCAAACAGGACGCCGGCGATGGGGGCATTGAAGGTAGCGGCAATACCGGCGGCAGCACCGCAACCGACCATGGTTCGCATATGAACACTGGGAATCTTGAAAAGTTGTCCTATGGAAGAGCCGATGGACGATCCTATCTGAACCATTGGCCCTTCTCGACCAACCGACCCACCCGAACCGATGGTCACGGCCGAGGCAAAAATCTTTGCAGCCGCCACACGTTTTCGGATTCGCCCACCTCGCAATGCGATGGCCTGAATAACTTCGGGAACACCGTGCCCTTTTGCTTCTTTGGCAAAGAAAGAAATGACCAACCCGACCACCAGTCCACCGACCGCCGGCATGACAATCTTCATCCACAACGGGATGGTGTCATGTATGAAAATCATGTCCTCAGTGTTCTGATAGAACAGCCACTGCATTGATTTGAGTATGTATTTGAATACCACCGCGCCGTAACCGGCAAGAACACCTATCAGGATGGCCAAAAAAAGATGTTTCACGTTTGGCCGTGTAAGGCGCTCAAATAATGATTCCCCTCGTTCTCCGGGCATGGAGTCTCCAGCGTTCATGTTGGCTCGGTTATTGACAATGAATGCGCCCGATATACTTCACCCTATTGAATATATAGCAGGACTATTGCTCGTAAATCAAGAATCAACGGGAAAGCTTGAGCCGGGAACGGAAAAAGGGTACTTGAATCCCTCCCGACAACAATGACCAATGCAGGAGAGCATCATGGCGAAATACGATATTACACCTTTGGAGCCGAAGCCGGAATTCGACATCATGTATTACATGGAGATCGCTGGCGAATCGCGCATCGATCAGGAAATGATGGATGAGTTCGGTCCTTTCTGGGACAAATGGGCGGCGAATAACCTGAAGGCATATGAACTGAAAAACCCTGAGGGTGAAGGCAAATTTCTGCTCATCTACCTCGACGAGGAAGTAGACAGCACCATTGACGGCATCTGGCAGGACTCCCCCACCCACGGTCTGCTGATCCACGCTCTTGCCATCACCATGGTCATGAGTTCAGCACAGGGATTCATTCCCGAATTGAGCGACGGACAATGTGCACCGCTGCCCCGTCCGGGCGAAGGTGTACTCGGCGCATTCAGCGAACTGGGGCTTACCTGGAACCAAGAGGGAAGCGTCAATCGCAAATACGCCGTGTTGACCCCCTATCCCTACAATGGTGGCTGTGAAATCTGCTACCTCAGCTCCACCTGCCCCAAGAGCACCACTCAGCAGTAAAAAACCTGCTCACATCACATAAAGGACGGCCCGACCTGCCAAGTGCAGATCGGGCCGTTTTTCTATCTGAAAGAAAATTCGCTTTATCAGGCTGTTGGAAGAAGGAATCAGTAATATGCCAACTTTTGAGGAGGCGTCTTTCCCTCAAAGAATTCATCGACTTTGGCCTTGTCCGCACCACTGATTTTCAGGTCCGACACATTCAATATCGAGCCGAACTGCCCGTAGGTTTTGACGGCTCTATCGATGAAATCCGCATCAACAAACGCCGCCTTGACCGTCACGGGTCTGCCGCCCCAGGCTACCGTCAGCGACACTTCAGGGTCTCGCTCCGGCGCACGGGTGATGAAATTACCTGTTCGGACCAGAGTCTCGGTCACTTGATCGGGAAACAATCCCCCGAGCCTGCCCAGCTTATCCACAAACCCCGGCATGACAGCCAGATAATAGTACTGATCAATTTTGCAGGCTATGGATCGCCCCGGCATGTTCAGCATCCATGGTTCATCGGCAAACCCTTTGCCAAGCCCACGTTGCAAACGTTCCACGACTCCCGAATAATCCGTTAATGGCATAGCGCGACTCCTCAGTATAGACCTCATCGCCACCGGCTGGACCTTGTCCCCTCACTCGCTTCACAAAAACGCCCCGACATCGCAGGATATCGGGGCGTTGATCACTTCATGATTGTCTCTGAATCACCATTTTATCATTTGTTGACGACAAATTGCTCAAGATACTTGGCGTGCAGACGGCTATCAACCTGCTGCCTAATGGCTTTTACATCTCCAGCCGACGGCTCCAGTTCCTTGAGCTTGGCCGGAAGCCCCTCCTGGCAGTACTCACTGCGGGCATATGTATTCAGATTCACATTGGTTTCATGTTCAACCGAATAGCAAGTCACACGCTTGGTTGTATATAAGTACTCGTATGCTTTGGCCATTTCACCGGCCTTCTCCGCACAACGAGCCTTGAGGAAAAATGCGTACGCTATATCCATCAGGTCATCAGGATTACTGATGGTTTGATCCAGATAAGGCAACGCTTCAGCGCAATTACCGTCTTTGACAAAGGCATGACCGATATTAAGATCACTCTTTTGGGCACCACAGCCAGCCAGTACCAGTACGATAAGCAGGACCATCAATTTCTTCATACGTATTTCCTCGCAAAACGATTCAGTATTAACAGCATGTTCGAATAATTATACCATGGTCTGTTCAATGTCCAGCCGGTCTAGCGGGTTCGGCCGAGCCGACGGTCTATGAGCAGGAGGTCGGCTATGGTCAGTGCCAACATGGACTTGAGGACCATATTGATACGGGGAATAGCTGAGATGTCATGTCGGCCACCAATCATCACGAACGTTTCCTGCCCGTCGACTGTAACCGTCCGTTGTTCCTGAAGAATAGAAGGGATAGGCTTGACGTATGCCCGAGCGACCACATCCTGTCCCGAGGAAATACCGCCAAGTATCCCACCGGCGTTGTTGGAAAGGAAGCCTTCTGGTGTGAGCGGATCATTGTTCTCGCTTCCACGCTTGCGAGCCGCTTCCGTTCCTGCGCCGATTTCCACTGCCTTGACTGCACCAACGGACATCAGCGCATGGGCGATACGGGCATCGAACTTGCCGAATACCGGCTCACCCAGCCCGATGGGAACCGAGGTTGCTCGGACCTCGACAACACCACCGAGGGTGTCTTCCTCGTCTTTAACCTGACTCACATACTCATTCCATTTGGCAGGCGCATCCGGGTCCGGGCTGAAATATTCCCTGTCTGTGGAGCCTTCATAGTCAATCACTTCAGCAGGGATTCCGCCCAGCTCGACCGTGTAGGCGTATACTGAAATCCCTTCCTGCTTGAGCAGCTCCTGAGCAATGGCACCACCGGCTACGCGAGAAACGGTCTCCCGCCCGGACGAACGTCCGCCGCCGCGGTAGTCGCGAACGCCATACTTGCCGGTATAGGTGAAATCACCATGTCCCGGGCGAAAAATTTCCTTGATAGTGGAATAGTCATGGGAACGCTGATTTGTATTCTCCACGAATAAACCGATGGGAGTTCCAGTGGTCACTCCCTCAAACACACCCGACTGAATGCGAACCTGATCCGGCTCCTTTCGCGTGGTCGACGCCACGCCGCCCTGACCTGGCTTGCGACGGTCCAGCTCTTTTTGAATGATGGATTCATCCAGTGGAATACCCGCAGGGCAACCATCAACTACTCCCCCAAGCCCCGCGCCATGGGATTCCCCAAACGTGGTCAGCCTGAACAGTTCTCCAAACGTACTTCCGTACATACTCTCTCCCTAGGATTTCTCTATGCGCATGACGTCATTGGTCTTGCCTATCAACACAATGACATCTCCTTCTTCAAATACCATATCAGCCTTGGGAACAAAGCTGAATTCTGCTTCCTCCCGGCGGCGAACGGCTATCACCTGTATATGAAAAGTATTGGTCAAATCCAGTTCACGCAAGGTCTTTCCTGCCCATGACTTGACCAGTATCTCGCGGGTGGCGACATCCGACCCTAGCCCGAAGTAATCGTGAATCCCGGGTGTGGTCAGGCGCTGGGCCAACTGAAAAGCGACAAAAGCCTCGGGAAAGACAACATGGTGTACACCCAGTTTATAAAGCACCCGTTCGTGCTCCTCGCTGATTGCTTTGACCCAGATTTCCTCCACCCCAAGCGACAACAGATTCAGTACCGCAAGAATGGACGCCTCCATGGAATCGCCAGTGGAAACGATCACCCGCTCCAGGTCCTTGAAGCCGATCTGCTCCAGCGCTTTTTCATCAGTGGCATCGGCCCTGAAGACTTGCGTTAGCTTATCCTGTGCCTTGCGAACATTGTCGCCCTGATTATCTACGCCAACCACGGAATGACCAAGGCCAACCAATGCTTCCGCTAGGGAATAACCGAATTTTCCCAACCCGATGACGCCTATTTCCTTTCTGTCTGCCATGACGCAACTCCTGCCTTACCCCAGCGGCAAATCCGCCGAGGGCAATTCGTACCGGCGCTCGGACTGCCAGCTATTCAATGCGGACAGCAGCCAGAGAGGCCCCAGCCTGACCACGAACATCAATACGATTACCATACTTTTTTCCGCGCCATTCAGATCACCGGTGATGCCCGTGGACAAACCGACGGTGGCGAATGCGGAAACTATTTCAAACATGTTGACCATAAATTTATCTCTGCCCATCAAATAGGAAGCAACATCAGCACTTTCCAGCGAAGTGAGGCAGATGGTACCGACAAATACCAGCAAAACGGACATGGTGAACAGGGTGATTGCCCTATTCATCGCCGCCGGACTCAAGGCGAAACGCCCGATTCTGACCTGGCTCTCGCCCCGGAACTGGGCAGCTACAAAACTGCACAATGCCCGGAAGGTTGTCGTCTTGATTCCTCCGGCACACGAACCGGGAGAGCCACCGACAAACATCAAGGCCATCATGAAGACCAGTGAAACATTGGTCATGGTCCCGATATCCACAGTATTGAATCCGGCTGTCCTACTGGTCACAGACTGGAATAACGATGTAAGGATCCACTCCCCGTAAGAGTCAGGAGCATTCCCTGCAGCTCCCTCAGCGATAAAAAAGATCGCGGCCCCTGCAAGCGTTAGAAATGCGGATGTTTTCAAAACGATGTAAGAATGCCAACTGAGCAAGGGCATACCCGTCTTGAGCGAATGACGATTGGTCAGCAGCCGCTTCAACAGGCGG
Organism: Pseudodesulfovibrio profundus; assembly: GCF_900217235.1. Taxonomy (NCBI): domain Bacteria; kingdom Pseudomonadati; phylum Thermodesulfobacteriota; class Desulfovibrionia; order Desulfovibrionales; family Desulfovibrionaceae; genus Pseudodesulfovibrio; species Pseudodesulfovibrio profundus. Next base: position 781,017 of record NZ_LT907975.1, read on the forward strand.
GAGCACTCCAGAATCACATAAAATCCCAGCCCGCCGAGGGTAATCAACGCCATGAATACGATATTGATTCCGGCATCGCCGCTCCAATTGGACAGTGAATCCGGGTAGAGAGAGAAACCGGCGTTACAAAAGGCTGATATGGAGTGAAACAACGCGGAATACGGATGGAACCCGACAGGGTCCAGTAGCCATAACGCCACTGCTCCAGACAGCTCAAAGAAAAATGTTGCTCCCACCACAAGAAGAAGAAAACGAAGGAGGCTGAAGGAAGGATCATGCAGCAAGGTCTGGCCGACAGCAAAACGGTCTTTCAGCGGAACACGCTGTCCCAGAAGGTAGATCAGCAGGGTTGTGAAGGTCATGATCCCCAGGCCGCCAAGCTGGATCAGCAGCAGGATGATAGTCTGGCCGAGGAGAGAAAAGTAACTGCCGGTATCAACAACAATCAGACCGGTGACGCACATGGCCGATGTTGCGGTGAACAAGGCATCCAGAAAGCTCAACGGGCCGCCAGGATGACTGGCATCCAGATATAGAGCCAGTCCTCCCAAAAGAATGGGGCCTGCAAAAAAGAAAATTGGCAGCCAGTATGGCGAAATCACTTTCGAACGCATGTCATTCCTTGACCGACACCGTGCTACAGATACTTCGAAACATACAACGGGGTGTATGCCTGTCGGGGCGAACTGTCAAAAAGCTCAGGAAATATTGTCCAATTTATACATTGCGTACTGGACGATCTCATCGATTTCCCCTTCCGGCAGGATAATATCGGCACACCTTTCATACAGAGGCGCACGCTCTGCCAGAATCTCCCGGACCTCTTCATCCAGTGGTTTCCCGGTCAATGATGGGCGTTGCATTTCATTGGGATCCGCCATCAGCCGTTGGACCAGCGTATCGACAGAAGCTTTCAGGTAAATCACCGTGCCGCCACTCAGCAGAGAACGATTCTGCTCCCGAAGAACGATACCACCGCCACATCCGACCACTTTCGGAGAACTGCTGGAAACCGATGACAAGATGTCGCTTTCCTTTTCTCTGAAACCATCCCAACCATTGGCATCGATGTAGTCGGAAATTTCCATGCCCACACTCTCTACAAGCGCATGGTCAGTATCAATGAAATCGACACCCAACGATGTAGCCAGAGCACGCCCAATACTGGTCTTGCCACAAGCCCGGGGGCCAATCAGATATATATTCCTTTTCAACTCCATAACGAGCAACGTAGAGCAAAAATGGCTGAGATTCAACGATTTACATAGCTCAAAAATAAGCATCCATGATTCGTTGACGCCACAATCCTTTATATTTTAGGGAAATTGTATCAATAGCACTTGTCAAACATAGGAACTATTACTACTATAAAATCATGACAACGAAAAAGACTTGTACACAACTTCGTGAGGTCGCCATCGAGCTGGGCGATTGCCGCCTGTGCCAGGGCTGTGTCGACTTGAACCCTGATGTTTTTGAATGGGACGACAATCTCGATATGCCGTATGTTTGTCGCTCCCAGGTTACGGAAGAAGAAGTGCAGGATATCATGAATTCATGCCCCGAAGGATGCATTGTCTTCGTGGACTGCTAACAACTAGAGTCAGCTTCTTGTGGTGTAGCGACCGGTGATTTCTCCTCTATCACCGGTCGCTTATCTTTTGATTCATGCAAAATGATATCCTCTGCTATTCACTGCCCTTCACACGCTCAGGCATGGGCGGCAAGGAGCAGGATTCACTGCAGCACGTTCCGTATATGAAGCCGCAGTATGTATGAAAAACGCGGGTCTGCTTGTCGCGCTGCTCATCGGTCAAAGGCTGAATCTCGGCCTCGTTGACCATCTCCATCAACGCTTCGTAATCAGGTATCGCTTGCATGGACTTGCCGATCAGCTCACCTGTTCGGGTATCGAGCAGGGACGCATCCATGGAATCGGAGACAACGGCGAAAGGCACCGGGCCACCCTCAATGAGTCGGGCTGCACAGACTGTTTCCCGCTCAAAAGTCCCCACCTCTCCGGCACAGAAGATTACCAGAAAGATAGGCTTGTCGTTCTCATCATACAACACCAGATCAATTGGCCGCTCAAACTCTTCGTCCTCGACACAATATGTCAACGGCAACTTGGCCTTGAGCCGTTCCTTGGGATATCCCTTTTCCTCGACCATGAAGCGCGCCAACGCCTGTCGAAACTCCTCAAACGTCGTTTCATCGATCTCTTCACCAGTCAGGTAATCGCGGATCGTTCCGCCCAAACTTGTTTCATGCATATTGTATCTCCCTTCTTACAAGATAACGCCCCAAAACGGGTGAAGCAAGTGAGAGCAGAAAAAACGCTCATTCTTACAAAACATATTCCTGTTCATTAGATAAAAAAAGCCCCTGCCTGGTTTTCAGACAGGGGCTTATATTCGTTAATAGGACTATCTAGTGTCCGCCGCCACCAGTAGCGACAGCGATGCCGTAGAGGACCTTGCCAGCGTCAATGGCGAAGTTGAACAATGGCGCCGGGAGGATTCCCACGACCAACACGGCAGCAGCCAGCATACCGGCTCCAGCCGAAGCAAACCAACCGTTATCCGGATCAGGGTGATTTCCGGGTACCTTCTCTTCAGTGAAGGCGTGACGGAACAGACTCAGATAATAGTAGATGGCGATGGCGGAGTTCAGCACCAGAATGATAACCAGCCAGTTGTATCCATGATCCCATGCAGAGGTGATCAGGAAGAACTTGCCCATGAATCCCATGGTCGGCGGCAGCCCGACAAGAGCAAACGCACCGGCCGCGAGGGAGAACGCCAGCACCGGCGCCTTCTTGTACAATCCATTCAGGTCACTGTACTCAAGGTTTCGTCCATCCACTGCTACGCGAGAAATGACCCAGAAGACCAGCAGGTTCATCAACAGGTAGGCCATGGCATAAAACGCCGCAGCACCCAGACCTTCCGGCGTGCCGCTGACCAGACCGACCATGATGTACCCGGCGTGCGCCACCGAAGAGAAACCAAGCAGTCGCTTGAGGTCCTTCTGTACCAGTGCGCTGAGGTTGCCGAAGGTCATGGAACACGCGCCCAGTATGGCGAGCAGCGTGGTGATTTCCAGTCCCGGTTCAAGGAAAGTAGCCAAACGAACCAGAACAACGATGGCACCCATCTTGGGCATGGTCGCCACAAAGGCTGCAGTCTCGTTGCTGGCTCCCTGATAGACATCCGGACACCAGAAGTGGAACGGGAACAATGCCAGCTTGAAGAACATCCCGCCAAGGAACAGACAGAGTCCGACCACGGCCATGGGGTTCTCGGCAAAGTGCCAGTTCTTCGTGGCGAGTTCAGCAATATACGTCGTGTGCTGGCTGGCCATGACATAGGACAAACCATACAGCGCCAGAGCCGTGGCTACGGCGCCGAACAGAATGTACTTCACGCCCGACTCAGCAGCACCCTTGGACTTGGCCCGCAGCGGGATGATCGCATACATGGAGTAGGAGGCCAGCTCCAACGCCAGGTAGATGGTGATCAGTTCCACACAGGAAGCGAGCATTATCAGGCCAAGGGTGGAGAAGCCGAGCAACATGTAATAATCGGCTCGTTTCTCGTCGGCCAGCGTGGGCTGACGCGATGTATTCAGGACGATGACAAAGAAGCCGAACGCAATGGCGATCTTGAAGAACTGTGACATGAGGTCCACTTTGTAGACATCATAAAACAGTGTGCCATGGGCGCTGTAGGCTGCAATTGTTGTAAACAGGCCAAGACCGGCTCCAAAAGGCAGCCATTTCTCGACATCAGGCTTCCACTCCCTGTTGCCGCAGCTTTGAATCATCAAAGCCACCACAAGGAAGAGATAGAAGAGTTCCGGGACGATGAGACTGAGATTGTAGTTCACGTCAAGGCCCCCTACTTATTGCCCGCAAAGACACTGAGAATGTCATTGGCGGCAGTTTGCATCGGCTGCCCTTCTTCGAGATGCGCGACCTTGCGCTTGTCGAAGTCGTTGAGCAGCTTGTCAATTGACGGATCGATGATCTTGAAGAACGGCGTGGGTGCCAGACCGATCCAGAGGACGAATACTGCGGGAATGGTCAGGTAGACCCACTCACGCGCATTCAGATCCTTCCATGTCTTGGCCGTGGAAGGCTTACCCCATGCCATCTTGAGCGATACGCGGAACATGTATGCCGCGGCCAGCAATGCGCCGGGAACACACAGGAAACCAATCCAGGTGCTCTCCTGGAATGCGCCGACGAAAACGAGAATCTCACCGACGAACCCGTTGGTCCCGGGGAAGCCGAATGAGGCCAGGGCCATGAGCCCCCAGAAGAACATGAAGGCAGGCAGATACTTGCCCATACCCATGTTATCCTCGATTTCGCGACTATGGCTGCGCTCGTAAACGCAACCGATCATCATAAAGAGTGCGCCGGTGACGATGCCGTGGTTCAGCATCTGGAACAACGCCCCTTCCACGCCGCGCATATTGAAGAGGAAGATGCCGAGTGTGACAAATCCCATATGCCCGACTGATGAGTAGGCGATCAGTTTTTTGATGTCCGTTTGTCCCAGCGCGATGGCTCCGCCGTAGATGATGGATACAAGTGAAATCACGATCATCATCGGGGCGAAGTATTCGCTGGCAGCCGGGGTGAGCGGCAGGCAGAAGCGCAGGAATCCGTAGGTTCCCATCTTCAGCAGAACGGCCGCCAGTATGACGGAACCGGCCGAAGGCGCCTGAACGTGCGCTGCGGGCAGCCATGTATGGAACGGAAACATGGGCACCTTGATGGCAAAGGCGAGGGCCATTGCCAGGAATGCCCAGAACTGGAAGCGGAAGCTGAAGTTCATCTGCATCAGATCGGGGATGGAGAAGGTTCCACCGGTGATTCTGAAGGCAACGATGGCCGCCAGAAGCAGCGTTGAGCCTGCCAGCGTGTAGAGGAAGAACTTCAACGATGCGTACTTGCGATCGTCGCCGCCCCATACTGCGATCAGCAGATACATGGGGATCAGCATGGCCTCCCAGAACACATAGAACAGGACCAGATCCAACGCGCAGAAAACGCCGAGGACCGATGAGGTCATGAACAGCAGACAGAAGTGGAACTCCTTGACCCGCTTGCCGATATAGGTCCAAGAGCACAGAACGCACAGCGGCAGGACCGCTATGGTCAGCAGGACCATGAGGATGCTGATTCCATCCACGCCGAGATAATACTGCAGGCCCCACTGGTGGACCCAGTCGATTTTCTCGACAAACTGGAATTCAGCGTTGAGTTTGAAGTTCATGAGCGGCACGGCGAGCAGGCACTCGAGGAGTGACACTGCAAGGGTGTAGACCCTCACCACCGGCGCGGCCTTGATGAAGAAGAGACCACATGCCGCCACAAGCGGGAATGCGATCAACAGTGTGAGTACCGGATATCCGAAGTCCAAAATGAGCTCTCCTTAGATTGTCCGGCTTAGCCGAAGTACCATACCAGGGCGAAAATGCCCAAACCAAGAACGGTTGCAAACGCCAGGTAATCCTGCAGATTCGCGGTCTGAACCTTGGCTCCGACCTTGCCCAGATACCTGACGGAATAGGCGCTTCCGTCCACCACTGTATCAATGCCCTTCTTATCGAAGACACTGGTGCCACTACCCGCCTTGACCAAGGCCTTGAGGCCGACCGTGCGGTAGACCTCGGTCCAAACATCGTCAATCTTGGATACAGGCCAGCACACCGCACGCATGGTCACGCGACCAATCAGGCGGTAGAACCAGTCAAAGTCCAGATTGAGATAATCATGGGGCTTGATGACCGAACGGGTCAGGTAGAATGCCAGGCCGGAGAAGCCGAGCAGCAGACCCGAGTTGATGACCTTGTCGATATGCCAGGGCTCGAACTGATGTTCCACGGCCATCGGGAGATAGCGGTAGAGCATGTCCGGATATACACCCTGAGCGATACACAGGAGACCGCAAATGCCCATGCCGACGTACATATTGAACGGCAGCGGCTTGATCTCGCCGGTGTATTCCTTCTTGCCACCCCAAAACGCGAAGTATGGGAGCTTGATACCGACCGAGATAAACGTACCAACAGCGGCGATTTCCATGCCGAGCGCCAGGAACACGCGGTGGGCCTCGGCCGCACCGGTGATTGTCATGGTCTTCGAGATGAAGCCGTTGAAGAGCGGCATACCCGAGATCGACAGGGCCGCGACCATGTACCAGACCATGACCCATGGCAGTTTGTAGGCCAGACCGCCGAGCTTATCGAGCTTGGCAGTGCCCACTGCGTAGAGGATGGCACCGGTGCCCATGAAGAGCAGACCCTTATAAAGGATATGGGCATACGCATGAGCCACTGCGCCGTTGAGCGTCATGGCGGTACCTATGCCGATTCCGGCGACCATGTATCCGACCTGTGAAACGATGTGGTAGGACAGGATGCGGCGGGCGTTGTTTTCGATACACGCGTACAGTACGCCGAAGACCGCCATACAGGTACCGGCTATAGCCAGCACTTCCCACCCGGCAAAGCCGCGGGCCAGAACGTAGACAGCCGTCTTGGTGGTGAAGGCACACATGTACACCGCACCGGCGATGGATGCTCTCGGATAGGCATCGGGCAGCCATGCGTGCAGCGGCACCACAGCGGCGTTGACGCAGAATCCGGCGAGGATCAGCCAGTCGTACAAATGACCTGCCGTGGGATCAGCCGCCGTAAAGGCGAATGAACCGGTGGCCTTGTACTTGAGCAGCAGACCGGCCAGCAGGAAGAGACCGCCCACCGTGTGGTACACGAAGTAGCGGAAACCTGCGCGGACAGACTCTTTGGTCCGTGCCTGCCAGATCAGGAAGGTGGAACCGATGGACATCAGCTCCCAGAACAGGAAGACCGTCAGCAGATCGCCGGCGAACACGCAGCCGAAGCCACCTGCCACATAGAGCGATCCTGCCACATAATGGCCCCTGTCTTCCACGTGCATGCCGTATATACCGCCGATGAAGGCGATAATGGCAAAGACCTGACCGAAAACGAGGGACAATTTGTCCACTCTTCCCAATGTCAGGGTTTGATCAAGATATTCGACGGCTCCGTACATGCCGGGTTCCACCGACATGACCGAAGCGATAGCCATCAGCGGCGCAACCAATCCGAGGGTGCCGCGAAAGGCCTTGTTCAGCCACAGCCCTTTCGGGACAAGCGGCACAATGGCCGCCAGCGCCAGAAACGCCATGGAGGGATGGACGAAACTAGTCTCCATAGTAGTCCTCCTTGCGCTTGATAAAAGGCTGCACGATTTTCTTCATGATGATTACCATGCCCAGACCGACAAAGAGTCCGAATCCGGCAAAGAATCCGGGGTACTTGTCGAGACCGAAGTGCGGATGATGGGAAACAAACGGGACGTTGAGTACCAGCAGCACACCGAGCACTGCAAAGAAGATGTACTTCCACGTCTTTGCGTTGTCTCTCCATTTGGCGAGGAGTTCCCCTAAACCTTGTTGACTCATATATACCCCCTAGAACTTGCCCAGAATGTTGACGAAGTTCAGGAACGTCTGCGGATACAGACCCAGGAACACGGAGATGGTCGCCGTGATGCACAGCGGCACAACCATGGTCTTGGAAGCCTCGTTATACTGATTGATATTGGCCTCCGGTGCCGGCTCCTTGAAGAAGGCGCGGTATAGGATAGGCACAAAGTAACCGGCATTCAGAGCCGTACTGAGCAGCAGCATAACCAACAGCGGCAACTGGTTGGAATCGAGTGTTCCATTGACCAGATACCATTTGGACACGAACCCGCAGACCGGGGGCATGCCTATCATCGAGAGAGAGGCGATACCGAACGCACCGAAGGTCCAAGGCATTCTCCGTCCCAGTCCGTCCATGAGCGATATCTTTTTAAGGTGCGTGGCCACATAGATGGCACCGGCACCCATAAAGAGTGTGATCTTGGAGAAGGCGTGGTGCGCGATATGCATCACGCCGCCCTGCACCGCCGCATCGACCAGCATGGTCACACCGACCACGACATAGGAAAGCTGGGCTACCGTCGAGTAAGCCAGCCGCGCCTTGATGTCGTCTTTGGTCAGGGCGATGAATGATGCCACCACCAGGGTGAACCCGGCGATGTACGCGGTTCCGTGGGCGATGGAGAGATCACCAAGCCAGGTGCCCGGTGCGCCGACAAAGAGCTGACTCATGGTCAGCATCCCGGCGGTCTTCGTTCCGAAGGCGGACAGGATGATGCGGCAGACACAGAAGACACCGGCCTTAACAACGGCCACTGCGTGCAGCAAAGCCGAAACCGGAGTCGGTGCGACCATTGCCGAAGGCAGCCAGTTGTGGAACGGCATGAGCGCCGCTTTACCGATACCGAAGATGAACAGCCAGTAGGTCAGCGCGACAAGTCGCGGGCTCTCCGCAACCACTTCCGGGGTGAACATGCCGTTGACGATGTCCGCCAGGTGGAAGTCGAGGTTACCGACCAGCACGTAGGTCAGGACCATCGCGGGCAGGAGGAAGAGCTTCGAGGTACCCATCAAGTAAACGATGTACTTGCGGGCGCCGATCCGTGCTTCCTCATCTTCGTGATGATAAACAAGCGGATACGTGAAGACCGTGATGATCTCGTAGAAGAGATACAGGGTAAACACGTTGGCCGAGAGGGCAACGCCGATGGCACCGAAGATGGCAACGGCGAAACAGACATAGTACCGGGTCTGCGCGTGTTCATTGAGACCGCGCATGTAGCCGATGTTGTAGCTGGTTACGAAGAACCAGAGGAACGGTGCGATCAGGCCGAAGACCATGGACAAACCGTCTGCGGCAAACGCGATGGTTATCCCGGGCATGATCGTCGTTACATGGTAATACCAGACTTCGCCGTTCAGGACGGCCGGAGCCATGGACAACACAGTCATAAACGTGGTTGCAGCAGCAATGAAGCTGACAGCCTCACGTTTGTTCTCATCTTTTCTCATGAGCCAGACAAAGAGCGGTGCGATCAGTGTAATCACCACCGGCAGCAGAATCCGGGCACTTTCTATGGTAACCCCATTCATAACAGCTAATCCTTCAAGGTAGTGATGTCACTGGTTCTCGCGGAACCGAACCGTCTGGCAACGACAATGACGATAGCCAGCACAAGAGTCGCTTCAGCCGCGGCAAGTCCCATGACGAACAGGGTGCCGAGCTGACCGAGGGCCGCACTGAAATCCGTGAGCTGGGCCGCTGCCACCATGGACAGACCGGCTCCGTTGAGCATCAGCTCCACGCAGATCAGCATACCGATTAGGCTTCTTCTCTGCGTGAGGCCAAAAAGCCCGGCACACAGCAGAATCAGCGCTACAATTTGATATAAGGTAAGGGCGCTCATCTATCTCTTCCCCCTCTTTTCCCAGGTCAGCAGCACGGCGCCGGACATGGCGACCATGAGGATGACCGATATCAACTCAAAGGGCAGAAAGTAGGAGCCCATAAGCTCAAGCCCCAGTTGCTTGATCGTGACCTCGGCAGGAACCGCGATGGATTCCACCGGCCGTGTCATGACCAGCCAGCCCAGGACCGCAGCGGGCGCGATAGTGGCCGCCAATCCGAACACATAGGTCTTCATGGGGGCGGCACCGGATTCATCCCCGCCCTTCTCCGCACGGGTCAGCATGACCGCGAAGAAGATGAGAACCGAAACGGCACCCACGTAGATGAGCAGTTGCATGAAAGCCATGAACGGGGTTGCCAGCAGCATGTACATGCCGGCCACACCGATGAGCGTCGTGATAAGGCCCACCAGAGCGCGGACCAAACTGGAGCTGGAGACAGCTACGATGGATCCGCCCAGAATGATGAGCGTGTAGACGCTGAATGCGACTTTAGCCATTACTTCCATAACTTACGCCTCCTTCTCCGCCTCGGCTTTCTGGGCCTTGGCCTTGGGTGCCGATGCAGACACTTGTGTTGCCTGCTCTTTCAGGCGAGCGATGAGGTCGATGTTCATCTCTTCTCTGCTCGAGGCGACCCAGTAGATGTTGTTGGAGAACTTCAGCGATTTCACCGGACAGTTGTCGATACAGGTACCGCACAGGCTGCACAGGGTGTAATCGTAGGTAAACTTGGCCGGATTCTTCGGCGCCTTTGGCTTGACGACCTTTTCCCCCGCCTCTTCGGCAGCCTTCATGGCTGCTTCTTCTTCGGGCGTAGGTTTGGGTGCTTTCTGCTTCACCAGCTTGAGGCACTTGCTCGGGCAGTTGGTCACGCACATCATGCAGGAGATGCATTTGGGCATGGCCGGATCCTTGGGCTTGCCGATAAGTTCCACGTGTCCGCCATAGGTCGACAGATTCTCATCATCGATGACCTGACGCGGGTAGTGGACGGTGACCTGCGGTTTGCAGAAGTACTTACCGGTGATCTTGAGACCGACCAGCAATGACCAGCAGTCCAATATGGGCTGTATGACGTGTTTTCTGAATGTACTCATATTCCTACACCTCTACAGCTTGATGAGCAGCGCCGTGGCGAGCAGGTTTGCGGTAGCCAGCGGCAGGAGCCACTTCCAGTTGATATTCAGCAACTGGTCGAAGCGTACCCTGGGGAATGTCCAGCGAGCCCAGATCATGACGAAGAGCAGCGCATATGTCTTGATCAGCATCCACCACCACCCTTCCACGCCGGGGAAGGGACCGTTGAATCCGCCCAGGAACAGGACCGAACAGACGGAGCACATGACGACCATGTACCCGTATTCAGCCATGAAGAAGAGGCCGAATCCCATGGAGGAGTATTCCGTGTGGAAACCGGCGGTCAGTTCCGACTCGGCTTCGGCCAGGTCGAAAGGAGCACGGTTCGTTTCACCGAACATGGCGATGATGAAGATCAGGAAGGCCAGCGGCTGCTTCCAGATAATCCAGTTACCGATATGCCCACCCTGCATCAGCGTGATCTCCGACAGGTTCAGTGTACCTGTCATGAAGGAGACCGTGAGAACGGTGAGCAGCAGCGGGATTTCGTAGGCAACGGTCTGGGCCACGGCACGAGCCGCGCCGAGAACGCCCCATTTATTGTTGGATGCCCAACCAGCCAGAATGACGGCCAGCCCATTGAAACTGGAGAAAGCCAGGATCAGAAGCAGACCGAGGTTGACTTCCATTCCGGTCAGAACCGGACCGTAGGGAATGGGCATGAAGAGCAGGAGCACCGGAATCATGGACAGAATCGGTGCCATCCAAAAGAGGATTGCATCGGAGTTGTCCGGTGTCAGGAGCTGTTTGCTCATGAGTTTCAGGCCGTCGATGAGCGGCTGTAATGCGCCGTGCGGACCGACCTCGTATGGACCGGGACGTCGCTGGATGTGGCCGGCGAACTTACGTTCACAGTAGACCAGCACCAATGCGTTGACTCCCAGCCAGACCATGGCCCCGACAGCGGCTATCAGCAGCGGTACGATGTGTTCAATAAATGCATTCATATTTCCACCCTACCTGTCGAGTTCCGGAATGATCAGGTCCAGACTGCCGAGAATGGCGACGGCATCCGCAAGGATGGTCCCGGTCGCTGCTTCGGCAAAGGCATTCATGTTGGAGAACCCGGGAGCACGCAGCTTGACGCGATACGGCACCTTGGATCCATCCGACACGACATACACGCCGACCTTGCCTCGTCCGCCCTCGACATTGAAGTACGCCTCGCCTGCCGGCGGTTTCATCGCTGGCTTGGGCGCTTTCTTGACGATGTGCCCGCCTTCTGCGGAGTCAAGCTGCTCCAATGCCTGCTCGATGATGCGCATGGATTGCTCCATTTCCGCCAGACGCACATGATACCGACCTGCCGAGCATGCCGATGTCTGTGTGGGGATATCGAAGTCGAAACGGTCATACACCGAATACGGTTCGGCGCGACGGACGTCGTACGGAACGCCCGCACCGCGAACAACCGGTCCGGTGCAGCCATAACGACGACACATGTCTTCATCGATGATCCCGACCCCTTCGATACGTCTGCGGAGAATGAGATTCTCGGTGACGAGATCGTGGTACATGGGCAGGCGTTCCCTGAAGTGCGGGATGAACGCTTTCATCATTTCGATGCACTTGTCATCGAGGTCCATCTGTACGCCGCCGACACGGAAGTTCGAGTAGGTCAACCTGGAAGCCGATGGGCGTTGCAGGATGTCCAGTATCATTTCACGATCGTCGAACGCGTACATGATGGGGGTGAATGCACCAAGGTCGAGGATATAGGCGCCCCACCACAGAAGGTGCGAGGTAAGGCGGTTGAACTCTGTCATTATCACGCGCAGGTATTCGGCGCGCTCGGGCACTTCGATGCCCATCAGTTTTTCCACGGCCCCGACATAGGCCCAGTTCCAGGCCATTGCGTGTCCGTAGTCGACGCGGCCCATATTCGGGATGAAGCCACCCCAGGTCTGAGTCTCGCCCATTTTTTCATGCATGCGGTGCAGGTACCCGAGTACTGGTTCGGCACGAACGATGTACTCGCCGTCTACCTCGATCACTATTCGGAGCACGCCGTGCGTCGACGGATGCTGCGGCCCCATATTAATGATTAAGGTTCCGTCCTGCTTCCCGGCCTCGAACTTCTGGGTGTAGAAATCACCCGTCATCTGTTCAAAATTTTGGTAAGCCGACATATACTCTCAGTCCGGTGTTTAAATACCGACCGGTTGCCCCGGCCTACGCATCAGAGGCCTCCTCGGCCTCTTCTTCCGCGAACAATGCTTCTATTTCCCTGCCACAGGAAACGATCTCGCCAAGACTCAGAATATCCTTGATGGATTTGCGAACCTTGGCGGTTTTGACCAGTGGATGGAAGTCCACATCTTCAGCGGCCAACAGGAGCGGGACAAGATTGGGGTTTCCTTCAAAAACCACCCCGTGAAAATCCCGAGTCTCACGCTCATGCCACTCTGCACCATCGAACACGGACGCGATGGACGGCACCGTGGGGTTGTCTTTTCCCACCAGCACACGAAGCGTCACACGTTCATCCACATCCCAACGGTTGAAATGATAGAGGACCAAAAACCCTTCTTCAAAATCCAGGGCAAGGACATCCTCAAGCGAATACCCGGCTGCGTAGAGCTGTTTCGCAGCCTTGACCAATTGGCCCGGGGCGAGAAAGACCGACCAGTCATGACCAGTCGTCGCCTTCTCCTGTCGGGCCACGCATTGTGTGGTTATTCCTTCAAGCGCCTGCAACATGGCTAACCCTCCACTTCGGCGGCTACGGGCCACCAACGCTTACCGGTAATCTGGCGCTGCAACTGGAAGAATCCTTCCAGCAACCCCTCCGGCCTGGGCGGGCATCCCGGCACGTACACATCCACCGGGATAAGGGTGTCCACCCCTGCAACAACATTGTAGTTGTCCTTGATTTTGAACGGTCCGCCCGAAATCGCACAGTTCCCCATGGCGATGACCCATTTGGGACCGGGCATCTGTTCGTACAACCGGACAACTGCCGGTGCCATTTTCTTGGTGACCGTCCCTGCAACGATCATCACGTCCGACTGGCGCGGTGACGGGCGAAAAACCTCCGCACCGAAACGAGCCATGTCGAACCGCGCCATGCCGGTAGCCATCATTTCGATGGCGCAACAGGCGAGCCCGAATGTCATCGGCCACAAGGACATGGAACGACAGACGTCCAGTATGTCCTGCGCCAGCTGGATGTTGACGATGGGCGCATCCATGTGATGTTTGCCCGCCGTCAGGAAATCCTTTTGCATTACTGAATCCTGCGCGGCCATGTGAAAACCCCTTTCGCCCAGAAGTAGGCGACGGAAAGAATGAGGAAGAACAGGAAGATGAAGACCTTTACGAAGGGAATCCATCCATCGACGTCTGCGTACGCCGTGGACACCGGAAACAGGTAAAGGACGTCCACATCAAAGGCGAGAAAGATCAGGGCGTATACATAGTAGGATACACCCCATCTCGCCCATGAGCTGCCGTAAGGGACCATGCCGCACTCGTACGGCATCCCCACGTCCCCGCCCCGAGCTTTCGGAGCAAGCAGCATTGCCAGAATCAATGGCCCACAGGCAAAAAGGAAGCCCGCAAGCAAGAACAATACGATCGCAAAATGTAGCCAGTTGAAAACCATACCCAAGTCCTTTGGCAGTAAATTTGCTAGGAACTCCGAACAAAAACTATTTTCTCAGAGTTACCGTCCTCAATGCCCCGATAAAAGGGTTTAGTCAAGTACATAGCTCTTTTTTTCGCATATCTCCTACCTCGTAAGTCGTCTATTTTGTTAACTCTGCTCACGATCTAAACAAAGTCTAGACTTCGAGAACCCGTGCAGTTCCTCACTCGCCGCGCCATCACAAAATTGCGCTTTTTTTCCCAAGCGGAATAAAAAAAGAAGCGCTCCGTCAGGACGAAGCGCTTCTTTGAGAGGTCGAATATGTTATAATTTGCTACTTGGGGATTCCAAACTCACGAAATGTTCCATACCGGATACCGGTTTTTCGCTTAGCGCCATACATGGCAGAGTCGGCCCGACTAATGAGGGATACGCAATCCTTTCCATCTTCGGGAAAGAAACTGATACCGATAGTCGCCCCCACATTAACGGATTCTCCATCTATCATGAACGGACGATCAAGTTCCTCAAGCAGACTTCTCGCCACCACTTTGGCAGCTTCTTCGGTTTCGATTTCAGGCAGCAGTACGCCAAATTCATCGCCACCCAATCGCGCCAGGGTGTCGGATTCGCGGATTCGCCTGATCAGACGAGCCGCCACCTCCCGGAGGAGTTCATCGCCGGTACGATGACCATAGGTATCGTTCACCAACTTGAAGTTATCGAGATCAATGAAGAGGACAGCCACTTTCTTCTCGTAGCGTTTGGCCTGCTTCAATGCTCTTTCGGATCGATCAAAGAAAAGATGTCGATTGGGAATTTCGGTCAGGCTGTCTATGGTCGCCAGATGCTTCAGGTCCATTTCCTGCTGCTTGCGGGCAGTAACGTCCTCAAGGACACCTTCTATGAGACCTCTGCGCATCCCCTTTTCGCGTCCGTGCCTTGCGCTCCGCACCCAATTTGATGTTCTGACCGCACCCCAGCTTGGGCTCATTCCCGGCCTTTTCCTGCCATTTCTGGCCGAAATGCCGGATTTTGGACGCACCTCTCCCTTCAGGCTCGCGCCAGTCGAACAGCTTTTTTCAAATTGAACGCCATGGCGAGGATGTGGAACTCTCCCTCCACCTTCTCACGACCCACGTATCGGGACCGAAAGAATGCGTAGCCACGTTTGAGTGTGCCGAAGGCCCGCTCGACTATTTGCCGAATGCTGCTGATGTCACGGTTGCGGGTCTTTTCGAAGTCTGTCAGCCTGCCGCCACGAGGCGTCTTGTCCATGGTTCCGTCCTCCAAATCGCGATCAAACAGAATGTCCCGGTTCTTCCCGCTGCAATAGCCCTTGTCCGCATAAACCCGTGCGCCGGGATCAAGGCCGACGCCATTCACGAGCCGCTCGAATTCGCCCGTGTCCGAATGGTTCGCGGGAGTGATGTGACCACAGAGCAGAAACCCGTCTCGACTGTCCGTCGCGGCATGGAGCTTGTAGCCGTAATAGGCCCGATTTCTCTTGCGGAGCCAGGCCGCCTCCTCGTCATCCGAATAGCTGACCCGGCAGTCCACCGGCCCATCCTGTTCTTCGGCGTCCTCGGAACGGTCCTCAGGCATCACGTCGATAACCTTGCGCGGCCGCCGCTGCGACTCGACTACCGAGGCGTCCACCACGGCTCCCTCACGGACAAGAAGCCCTTGTCCTTCAAGCTGGCGGTTAAGCATGTCGAGCAAGGAGTCCAGCACCTTCAGGCGGATCAAACCGTTACGGAAACGGCATATGGTGGTCTCGTCCGGCACGTCGTCCTCGATGGAAAAACCGGTAAATCTGACAAAGGAGAGCCGGTCGAGCAGCGCCTGCTCCACGCCCGGATCACTCAGGTTGTACCAACGCTGCAAGAGCAGAATCTTGAACATCGCCAGAGGCGGATAGGCGGGATTGCCCACGGCGTTGGCCTTGCGCCTGATCTTCTTGCACAGAAAGGCGTTGATGGGCTGCCAGTCGATGAGTTCGTTGATCTCATCCAGAAATGTGGTCTTGGTTCTGCGGTGCCCCAGGAAGTAATCACCCAACCGAGGTCCTTTCTGCCGAATAGCCATGCCTTCCTCCTTTGGATGGAGAAATAATAGCATAATAAATCAAATAGTTAAAGAGTAAAAGTGTGGGATTTGCCGTGCAGAGGTCTCTCTCAGGTAATTGCATTAGGAGTGTGGCACGTACTGGTCACAGCCCCCGAAAGACATTTGATACAGCCAGTATAATAAAGCCGGTAGAGACCAACCAGAAAGGCCTCACCAGGTCTTCCAGTGCGGGTATGGACATGACATCCACCTGAATGAGGATGCCGACAAGGCCGATGATGACGCCGATAATCCACGTCAGAATTTGCGGTGCGCTCAGGTTCATTCTTCGGGACTCTCCTTGATCAATGTGATTCGAATGGTCAGCTCATGCTTTGCAGCAACTCCACCGCGCTCTCTTTGGGCAACGGTTTTGAGTAGAGATAGCCCTGTCCGTAATCGCATTGCAAGGAATAAAGCAAGTCCCGCTGTCTTTCGGTCTCAATGCCTTCGGCAACAACACGCAACCTGAGGCTGTGAGCCATGTTTATTATTGCTCTGACTATTTCAATGTTTTCAGTAGATTCTTCCATACGACGGACAAAACTCAAATCAATCTTCAGCTGATCCATCGGGAATTTCTGCAGATAGCTCATAGAGGAGTAGCCAGTCCCGAAATCATCAATACTCAAAAGAACCCCCAACCCTTTCAACAGATTTAGGCGATTGGTTGATTCCACCACGTCTGTCATGACAACAGTCTCTGTGATCTCCAGCTTGAGTTGATTGGGAGGTAAACCTGTCTCTTTGAGTATCGATTCAACTTTCGGAATAAGTGATGCTTCAACAAACTGCTTTGCAGAAATATTGACCGCAATATTCAAATGATCATACTCGGGGTACTGCTTGTGCCACTCGTTCATTGTAGAGCAAGATTGATCAAGAATCTGTTCACCAAGCTCTACAATAAGACCTGTTTCCTCGGCTATGGGGATAAACTCTCCAGGACTGACCATACCCCTTTCCGGGTGATTCCAACGCGCTAAAGCCTCAAATCCATACAAACTGCCATCAGACAAATTGACTATGGGCTGGAAGTGAGCTTCAAATTCACCGTTGTTCAATCCGCGCTTAAGGTCTGTCTCTACTGCCACTACATTTATGATACCTTCGCGCATCTTCTTATTGTAAATGAGGCAGCGGTTCTTACCTGTGTTTTTAGCCTTATACATAGCGAGCTTGGCATTGTGCACCAACTGCTCTCTGTCGGCCCCTCCATTGCGAGCTGTATCCAGACCGTAGCTGGCAGAAATTGGAAATTCCACACCATCAATGGAAAAAGGCTCTTCAAACGAGGCACGCACCTCTCGCATCATATCGCGAATCTGATCTTTTCTTTCACAGTCTTCAAAGAGGATGACAAATTCGTCCCCGCCAAATCTGGCAACGGTATTGCTAGAACCAACAACCTGCTTGAGCCTGACCCCGACATTCACAAGCAGCTTGTCCCCCATGCTGTGCCCGTAGTGATCATTGATGGCGTGAAACCTGTTCAGATTAATGAAAAGTACACCAAAGACTTTGCCCTGCCCCTTGGATCGCTCAATAGCGCGCCCCACGCGATCGAGAAACAAAGCCCTGTTGGACAAGCCTGTCAAAGGATCATGCAACGAACTGTGCTTCAACAGCTCTTCCATACGTTTTCTATTAGTGACATCTCGAATACTGGTTCGGACTCCCAACGGACGGCCACTCTCGGAAATGGAGTGCTTGATCATACTCACCCATCGAACACGGGCATCCTTTCTGTTGATTCGGAAATCGATACCACTGTCGTCACCAGAGCTTCCGTCATTCATGTAGTTGTGCCAGATGAACAGATCGTCACCATGAACAATTCGCTCGAAAAAGTTCGGGTCGGATAAGAATACGTCAGGCGGGTAGCCGGAAATCCTTTGACACGACGGCGACACATAAACCGGGTTACCTTCAGGGTCTATCCAACTCTCCCAATCATAGTTATAATCTGCAACCATCCGATACCGCTGCTCGGAATCAATGAGCGCTGCTTGGGAGGATTCGAGAGCATTGATAGTCGATTCAAGTCTTTTGGTAGTCTCTTCAAGAGTCCTCTTGTTCCGATGCAGCTCGGCAAAAGTTCCGACTTTTCCTCTCAGAACGGCCGGCTCAACTGGTTTGAACAAATAGTCCACTGCCCCCAGCTCATATCCACGAAAGACATGACTCTGCTCTTTGCTGATGGCTGTAATGAAAATGATAGGAAGATGCTTGTTGTTTTCTGTACTTCTGAGTTTATCCGCCAGCTCAAAACCGTCCATCCCCGGCATCATGACATCAAGTAATGCCACGGCGAAATCGTACTCACGAGCTCGCTCCAACGCTTCGCTACCAGAAGACGCCATTACAACGTTCAAATCCGATCCGCGAAGAATTCCCTCAATGAGTTTCAAGTTGATTCGCTCATCATCAACTGCAAGTATATCGACACGTTCAGTCATTTATATGCTCTTCCGTTGGGATAGTAATAACAGTTTTCCTTTCAAACAGATGTATCAGATGATTCGATAACCGTATCTTATAATTTTTTTATAGAATATCATTATTCACTTGAAGTACACACCAAGTTTGACAAAGCCGTAGAGCAAATATAGACGGCAGTCACGACACAGCAAAGGAGTAAAGCATGTCAGATCAAACCTCCCGCTTTCAGCAGGTCCTGGATGAATGCCATGATTGGCCTTGCCCATATACCTTCAAATTCATAGTCCCACAGCAAAGTCTTTCTCAGGTCGAGAAACTGTTTCCTGAGCACGATATCAAAAAAAGGGAATCCAAAACAGGAAAGTATACAAGTATCACTGTAGAAATTGCTGCGGATTCAAGTGATGTAATTGTCGCCATATACCAAAAAGCCGCTCTGATCCCCGGAGTTATGGCTTTATAGTTGATTAATTTTCATACGACTTCCATCGAAATCCGACTAAAAAAGTCGGATTTCTTCGTTAAACCATCTTTACACCACGACTAGTAGTACTTACAATTCAATGCTACGATGAAAGTTGACAGTTGAAACCCTTTCTATGAATAGGTTATCAACTATATTGATACTATCTTTACCAGGAGAACCTCATGTGGGAATACACCGACAAAGTTAAAGAACACTTTTTGAACCCTCGCAATGCGGGCAAAATTGAAGATGCTGATGGCGTCGGGGAAGTAGGTTCTCTGGCTTGTGGGGATGCCCTGACTCTCTATATCAAGGTGGATGACGGAGTAATAACTGATGCGAAATTCCAGACATTTGGATGTGCCAGTGCCATTGCTTCCAGCTCTGCCCTCACGGAAATGCTGATTGGAAAGCCCGTCGAGGAAGCAGAAAAGCTGACCAACAAGGATATCGCCGAATACCTGGGTGGCTTGCCCCGCGAAAAAATGCATTGCTCTGTCATGGGGCAGGAAGCTCTTGAACAAGCCATCAAAAATATGCGTGGTGAAGCACCGCCTCAAGCTGTGCACTCTCATGAGGGAGAACTGATTTGTGAGTGCTTCGGTATTTTCGATGAAGAAATTCTTCGCGCCATCAAGGAAAACGACCTGAAAACCGTTGAGGACGTTACCAACTTCACCAAGGCCGGCGGTGGATGTGGAAAGTGCATCGACGACTTGGAGCGCCTTCTCAAGGAAGCCAAAGGGGAAGGCGTGTGTGAAACACCGAATGAAGGTGAAACATTTCCTGCTCAGGGAATGACAAACATTCAGCGTATGCACCTCATAGAATCCGTCATTGAAGACGAAATCCGCCCCATTCTCCAGGCTGATGGAGGCGATATCGTTTTACAGGACATCGATAAGACTGAAGTTATCGTCAAATTTTTGGGTATGTGTTCCAACTGCCCCTCCAGCCAGTTGACATTGAACAATCTGGTTGAAGGCAAGCTCAAGGAAAAGGTAGACCCATCAATCACCGTTCGCGAGGGATAGCTATGAAAACCATCTATATGGATAATAATGCCACGACACAGGTTGACCCGGCGGTTTTCGAGGAAATGAAGCCTTTCTTTACTGAGCTGTATGGGAACCCTTCTTCGATGCACCGCTTCGGTGGCCAGGTGGGTGTCAAACTCAAAGAAGCCCGTGAAAGCGTTGCAGCACTGCTTGGTTGCGATGTGGATGAAATCATATTCACCTCATGCGGATCGGAATCGGATAACACGGCGATCCGTTCTGCTCTCAACGCACAGCCTAATAAAAGACATATCATCACGACTCGCGTTGAACACCCCGCTATCCTGAGCCTTTGCAAATTCCTCGAAAAGAAAGAAGGGTATGCAGTAACCTATCTGGGAACAGACGAACACGGACGGCTCGACCTTGACGAGTACCGTCAGGCATTCCGCGATGACACTGCGATCGTTTCTGTAATGTGGGCAAACAATGAAACCGGAAACATCTATCCGGTCGAAGAAATGGCAAAAATCGCCAAAGAACACGGCGTATTCTTCCACACGGACGCCGTTCAAGCTGTGGGCAAAATCCCCGTTGATCTAAAGAGTTCTGCTATCGACATGCTTTCGCTGTCAGGTCATAAGCTCCACGCCCCTAAGGGCGTAGGCGCACTGTACGTCCGCAAACGCCTGCCCTTCCGCCCTTTTCTGATTGGTGGTCACCAGGAGCGTAGTCGACGTGCGGGTACCGAAAATACAACCGGTATCATCGCTTTGGGCAAAGCCTGCCAGCTAGCTCTGGAAAACATGGAAGCCGAAAACACCATCGTCAAGAATCTTCGAGACAAGCTGGAAAAAGGGTTGCTGGAAACCATACCTGATTCAATCCTCAATGGAGACAAAGACAACCGACTCCCGAACACTTCAAACATTTCATTTGGGTATGTTGAAGGTGAAGCTATTCTCCTTATGATGGATCAGGTGGGCATATGCGCCAGCTCCGGTTCCGCGTGCACATCTGGCAGCCTGGAACCTTCCCACGTTCTTCGGGCCATGGGAGTTCCGTTTACCTTTGCTCATGGCTCCATTCGTTTCAGCCTCAGCCGCTTCAATACGGAAGAGGAGATAGATTTTGTCCTTGAGACCATGCCAAAGCTCATCGAAAATCTGCGTAAGCTTTCTCCCTTCTCTGCCGAGAAAGAACTGCCGACCCAAAACTAGTCGGAGAGAATTATGAAAATTGCACAAGACATGACAGAGCTTGTTGGCCGCACACCTCTGGTCAAGCTGAATAAACTGTCTGAAGGCCTGGAGGCGACACTGGTTGCCAAACTTGAATTCAACAACCCATGTGGGTCTGTTAAAGATCGCATCGCCAAAAAGATGGTTGAAGAGGCCATGGCGGATGGACGGATCAACAAAGACACAACACTGGTTGAGCCAACGAGCGGTAATACCGGAATTGGACTGGCTTTCATTTGTGCAGTCAAAGGGTTGCGACTCATACTGACAATGCCGGAATCCATGTCTATCGAGCGCCGCAAACTGCTGAAAGGGTTTGGCGCGGAACTCGTCTTGACTCCGGCTGCCAAAGGCATGAAAGGAGCCATTGCCAAAGCTGAATCAATCGTTGCCGAACTTGACAACGCATTCATGCCCATGCAGTTCGAAAACATCTCCAACCCTGCAGTACACCGCGAAACGACAGCGGTCGAAATATGGGAAGACACAGATGGACAGGTTGACGCATTCGTAGCAGGAGTTGGTACTGGCGGTACTGTTTCCGGCGTTGGGGCTGTGCTTAAGAATAACAAGCCTTCCGTACACATCGTAGCGGTTGAACCCGAAGCATCCCCTGTCCTTTCAGGTGGAGAACCTTCTCCCCATATGATTCAGGGAATTGGGGCCGGGTTTGTTCCTGCCACACTCAACCGGGATGTTGTTGATGAAGTCGTCACCATAGACAATGAAACGGCATTCGAAACGGCGAAACAGTTAATTATGCGTGAAGGCATTCTGTGTGGCATTTCCTCGGGTGCGAACTGTGCTGCAGCCATCGAGCTGGCCAAACGTCCCGAGTTTAAAGGCAAAATGATTGTATTCATCATATGCGATACTGGCGAGCGCTACCTGAGCACTCCCCTGTTTGAATAAGGGCTGAGAGATGACGGATAGAGATTTAACGCTGGCAGATGTTGTTGCACTTCTTGTCGAGTCTGGAGATTCCGGCCCTGCCTCACATCGGTACTCTGAAGACGTTCCCATGCCTTCAGTAGAGATATTGACCAGTATCGTTGAAGATTTACGTACTGTATTGTTCCCTGGATATTTTGGAACATCTGAAATAACTCCGGATACGATGCCGTATTATATCGGCGCCAAACTTGACAAGATAGAACGCCAACTGGCTGATCAAATAAACCGTGGATACTGCTTTGTCTGCGACAAGACCAAAACAGACCGCTGCACCAACTGCATTGAAAGATCAAAAGAATTGGCAAGACAATTCATCACCAAACTTCCAATGATCCGACAACTCCTGTTGTCTGATGTCGAGGCCGCCTACGACGGTGACCCTGCGGCCAAGACGCATGGTGAAACCATCTTCTGCTATCCATCGATTCGCGCAATGACGAATCATCGCATTGCGCATGAGTTGTACAAACTCGAAGTGGATATCATTCCAAGAATCATTGGGGAGATGGCGCACTCCGACACCGGCATAGATATTCATCCGGGAGCGACCATTGGTAAATCCTTTTTCATGGACCATGGAACAGGAACCGTCATAGGTGAAACCTGCGTCATCGGAGATAATGTTCGCGTGTACCAGGGCGTCACCCTGGGAGCAAAAAGTTTCCCCAAAGGGGACGACGAGCGACTCATCAAGGGACTGCCGCGGCACCCTATGGTGGAGGACGACGTGATCATTTACGCAGGAGCCACAATACTGGGTAGAATCACAATTGGCCGAGGCGCTGTCATCGGTGGTAATGTCTGGATTACAAGAGATGTTCCCGCCGGAGCACAGATCGTCCAATCACGAGCGCTACAGCAATCGTTCATCGATGGTGGTGGAATCTAAAAACAAAAACGGCAGCCTTAAAAAAGGCTGCCGTTTTTCATTTTTAGCTAACTGAATTACAGTCCAAGACCCTTAACCAACTCCGATAACGGCTGACCGTTTGGTGCTTTGGCATTCGGATCAAGAGCCAACACTTCTTTCCATGCTTTTGCCGCTGCCTCACGATCATTCAGATCATGAAGATAGACTATCCCCATATTGAAACGAGAAACGATATGCTTGGGATCAAGTGACGCAGCATGCTGAAAGGCATCAATGGCTTTATCGAACTGATCGGTACGGCGGTACATTACACCAAGATCAGACCAGACCCCGACATGCATGGGCCGCAACTCAATGGCACGCTTATAGGCAACAATAGCCTTGGCGGGCAGTCCATTATCAAAACAGTAATGACCAAGTTTCGACCATGCGTCGAAATCGGTAGGATTGGCTGCGGCCTCAGCCTCAAGTTCTGCCAGTCGACTCGCGTCGGCTGTAGGTGCTGATGACTGCTTTTTCTGAGGCACATTAGCCTGCTGCTGCATTGGGCGCTGTTGTCCCATGTAAAGCATGGTGATTGTGTTTCCAATAAATGCTCCAGCCAATAAGGCCATAACAACGAGCAGGTAGCACGAGGACTTTTTGATATAATTGTCCTTGCGGTTCTCCTCTTCACGTTGACGCTTATGGACTCCCATAAATTCTCCTTATCAAAAAAATGTTCTA
The DNA here is from genome assembly GCF_900217235.1 of Pseudodesulfovibrio profundus. Classification (NCBI taxonomy): domain Bacteria; kingdom Pseudomonadati; phylum Thermodesulfobacteriota; class Desulfovibrionia; order Desulfovibrionales; family Desulfovibrionaceae; genus Pseudodesulfovibrio; species Pseudodesulfovibrio profundus. The sequence continues at coordinate 804,924 of NZ_LT907975.1, forward strand.
TGTTGAGTTGTTCGGTCGAGATTGTAGCAGGCTCAGATGGTTTAGCCTAGCGCAATCGTAACCAAATCGTGTGCAAAAATGGCGTGCCTCTTGACTTCCGAGACCTCTTATACCAATGTACACCGATTCATTTGAACCGATTGTATAGTTAAAGATATATCTTGCCGGAGGACCCGATAACAATGAGTGACTACAAAAAGACCCTGCTCCTGCCGAAAACCAAATTCCCCATGAAAGCAAACCTCAAGCAGCGCGAGCCTGAGATGCTGAAATTTTGGGAAGAGAACAAGGCTTATGACAAAATGGTTGCCGCTGGCAGCGATGAAAACGAATACGTGCTGCACGACGGCCCGCCGTATGCCAACGGCCACATTCACATGGGCACCGCCCTGAACAAGGTGCTGAAGGATATCGTAGTCAAATCGCGCAACCTCCAGAACGAGAAAGCGCAATACGTCCCCGGCTGGGATTGTCATGGTCTTCCTATTGAGCACAAAGTTGAACAAGAACTCAAAAAGAAGAAAAAAGAGCTCGACACACTCACTATCCGTAAGATTTGTCGCTCCTACGCTTCCAAATGGCTGGACACCCAGCGGAACGAATTTAAACGCCTTGGCGTTCTTGGAGTATGGGACGAACCGTATCTTACCATGAATCCCGAATATGAAGCAGCTACTGCTCGCGAACTGGGTCGATTCATGGAACGTGAGGGTGTGGTTCGCGGCAAAAAGCCCATTTACTGGTGCTGTGACTGTCGTACCGCTCTTGCTGAGGCGGAGGTCGAGTACGAAGACCACTCATCCCCCTCCATTTTTGTTCGCTTCCCCATGGCAGACGACAACGCCGCCAAAATCGCGGACATCGATGTCTCCAAACTGTATGTCGCCATATGGACCACCACCCCATGGACCATCCCAGACAACATGGCTGTAGCTGTTCATCCCGACTTTGACTATGTGATCGTTGAAGTTGGCGGCGAGTTCTACGTTCTTGCCGAGGGCCTTCTTGAAGAATGCTCTCAGAAATTTGGGTGGGAAGCTCCGAAGACCGTCGCAACAGTCAAAGGCGCTGAACTTGAAGGCTTAAAAGCCAAGCACCCGATTTACGACAGAGAATCTCCTGTTGTGTTGGCTGATTACGTAACGCTGGAAAGCGGTACTGGCTGTGTCCACACTGCGCCGGGTCACGGACGTGAGGACTTTGAGACCGGCCTCAAGTATGGACTGGAAGTTTACTCTCCCATGAACGATCGAGGGGAATTCCTGCCTGAGGTAGAGCATTTCGCAGGCCTGAATGTTTGGGATGCCAACCCCAAAGTCATTGAGAAGCTCACCGAACTGGGTAACCTGCTTGCATCGGAAGAAATCTCTCACTCCTACCCCCACTGCTGGCGCTGTAAGGAGCCTGTCATTTTCCGTGCGACAACCCAATGGTTTGTCGGCATGGACGAAAACGACCTGAGAAAGCGCTCCCTGGACGCCATCCGCAACCAGGTTGAGTGGGTACCCGCCTGGGGCGAAGAACGTATTTACAACATGGTCGCCAACAGACCTGACTGGTGTATCTCTCGCCAAAGAAACTGGGGTGTCCCCATTTCCGCACTCATCTGTGAGGACTGCGATGAAACGTGGTTCGACGCACAGTGGGTCTACGATATTTGTGACAAGTACGCTCAGCACGAGACCGGTTGCGACTACTGGTTTGAAGCTCCCATTGAGGAAATCGTTCCGGAAGGACTGACCTGCGCCAAGTGCGGTGGTCAGCACTGGAAACGTGAAACCGACATCCTTGATGTCTGGTTTGACTCCGGCACCTCCTATGCGGCCGTTGTCGAGCAACGCAAGGAAACCCGATTCCCGGCAGATCTCTACCTTGAAGGTTCAGATCAGCACAGAGGTTGGTTCCACTCTTCCCTGCTCGCTTCCGTAGGCACCCGAGACATTCCGCCTTACAAAACCGTTCTCACGCATGGATATGTTGTTGATGCGGAAGGCCGCAAGATGTCCAAGTCCATCGGCAACGTTATTGCTCCGCAAGAGATCATCGACAAATATGGCGCTGAAATCCTCCGCATGTGGGTATCCGCTTCCAACTATCAGGAAGATATCCGTATCTCGGATGAAACCCTCAATCGCCTGGTTGACGCATATCGCCGCATTCGCAACACCTGTCGCTACCTGCTGTCCAATCTGAACGACTTTGATCCTAAAGATCGCGTCAAGCCTGAAGACATGCTGCCCATCGACAAGTACGCACTGGACATGGTCACTCGTCATCACAATGTCATCCAGAATGCATACAAAGGTTTTGAATTCCACAAGGTCTACCACACCCTGCACAACCTGTGCGTCGTAGACCTGTCGTCCTTCTACCTGGATATCATCAAAGACCGCCTGTACGTGGAAGAAGAGAACGGCCTTAAGCGCCGCTCTGCCCAGACAGTCTTGTGGCAGGTCCTGCTGATGCTCCTTCAGGATATGGCTCCTGTACTTTCCTTTACAGCAGAAGAGGCATTCCAAAACCTGCCGAATACCATCAAGGAAAGCCTTGACCAAAACGATACCGTTTTTGCCCTGCGCTTCACTCCTGATTCTGTTGAGATGACCAGCGACGAACGCGCCAAATGGGAAACGCTTGCCGCTGTTCGCGGTGTGGTCAACAAGGCCATCGAACCCAAAAGAAAAGACGGTGTTGTCGGTAAATCCCTTGATGCATCCATCACCCTGTACACAACTGAAAAGATTCGTAAAATGGTCGAATCCAATGAAGTTGACAGCATGGAGTTCTTCATTGTTTCTCAAGTAAAGCTTGAAGATTTAGCAAGCGCGCCGGAAGACGCATTTGCCCGTGAAGAAGTCGCAGATGTCAAGGTTGGTGTTGAACCGGCAACTGGCGAAAAATGCGAACGGTGCTGGCGAATCAGCGAAGAGCTTGGCCCTGATCCTGAATTCGCAGATGCATGCCCCCGTTGCACGGCGGTTCTGAAGACACTGTCGTAAAAACTATGAATCGGTATCTCAAAGCATCCATATGGGCGGTGGCTATGGTCATAATCGACCAGGCCACCAAACTATGGGTGACTTCAACCATGGAAGTTTGGACAGGCAAGGTAATCATTCCCGGCCTGTTCAATCTTGTCCACGTCCTCAATAGAGGCGCTGCGTGGGGCTTTCTCAACAGTGAAAGCATCAGTTGGCAGCGGCCGCTCTTCATTGCCATTACGTTTGTAGCCCTTGGCTTCATTTTCTACATGCTCAAAACCGCTGAAAAAAATGACAACTGGCTCATTACTGGGCTAGGGCTCATCGCAGGCGGTGCTGTGGGCAACCTCATCGATCGAATCCGTACAGGTTCAGTAATCGACTTCCTCGACTTTTATGTCGGGGACTATCACTGGCCTGCATTCAATATTGCCGACTGCGCCCTCACTGTTGGCGCAGGGTGCATCATCTTCTCATTGATTATCAACCGGCATCGAGACACCACGAGCTGATTTTCGTTGCCTAAGGAGCTTTTTTGATGATTGCAGACTTCTCCGCTCTAACCTCCACACAGTGGATCATCATTATTGCCATTGTCTCTTTATGCTTTTCCTTTTCAGCGTGGTCCATACTCGATTGCTGGAAGCGTATATTTGAATCAACGAATGAAAAAGTCCTGTGGATTCAAATATGCATTTTTGTTCCAATATTAGGCTCACTGGCGTATCTTTTCATCGGAAGAAAACGAGGGAGCAAAAATCCATGACCAAAAAAATAAATGTTTTTAGTGCGTTACTTTTACCTGTACTGATTTTTTCTGTCGCTGGCTGCGTCACGAAAACAGACTTTGAAACGTTGCAACTCGAAAGACGACAGGACCTGAACCGTATCAAACAGCTTGAAAACGAGCTGGCTGAAACCAAAAGCCTACTGCAGGATGAGATTGAGCAATCACAAACACCTGTTCGCCAGCGCACAGCCGATATGTGGGCAGAGCTTCAGGGACTGCGTACCGATATCGCGAAACTTCGCGGAAACGTGGATACGCTCAATATCAGACTGGATAGACAAGTTGGTCCGGCTCAGTCTGACCTGACGTTAGGTGGACTTGACAGCCAATTGGATGAAATCGTTTTCATACTTGAAAATGAGCTCCAGGTTGATATGGCCAAGGTGAAAAAAGAAGCGGCGGCGAATCCTGGTCAAACCACGCCCGAGGGTCTCCCGGAAAAGGTTACAGTTGGAGAACCGACTCCAGTCCCTGCCACTACCCCGCCTGCAGAAGATGCTGATCCAGCTAAAGCCCTTTATGACAAAGCATACGCATTGTACAAGGAAGGCGAGTTTGAAAAGGCTCGATCCTACTGGGCTGAATTCACAGATACATTTAAGGGCCATCCTTTTTCTGCCAGTGCCTTTTTTTGGCAGGGGCAGTGCTACTTCAAACTCAAAGATTACGCCCGGGCTGCCATCCTCTTTGAAGACGTCATTGAACGGTTCAAAAAGAGTTCAAAATACAAATCGGCCCTTTTGAAAGCCGGGTACTGCTGGGATTATTTGAAGAAGCCTGAACTTGCCAAACTTCGCATGGAACAGGTCATCAACCAATTCCCCAAGTCTGTGGAAGCAACCCAGGCGAAGCGGTTTTTGGAAAAAAACAAATAACCTGCTGACACTTGCGACAGCAGGGCTCCTTGTGCCATACATTTGATAAAACAGGATAACCAATGAAAGAAGTGATTAAAGGTTTTAGAAAAATAGTATATCTTACTTTTCCGCCAGAGTCGTCCGGACGCCCTATCGTGTCCAACCTTGCGCGTTTGTTTGACCTGAATATCAACATATTGAAGGCCGACATCAGCCCAAGACATGAAGGGACCATGACCCTGGAATTCACCGGTCTTGAGGAAGATTTTCATAAGGGCATTGCCTACCTCAAGGAAAATGGAATTCGCATAACCCCTGTTGCACATAAGATTTTCAGAGATGAAGAATCCTGCATTCATTGTGGTATGTGCACAGCAATGTGCCCCACTGACGCTCTCATTCTGGAAATGAGTGACAGAACAGTCCTGTTCGATGTGGAGAAATGTTCTGCTTGTGGCATGTGTACGCGAGTTTGTCCGGTCAAAGCGATGACACTGGATCTCGAAGACAACAATTAACCATTTCGGAGAAAGCATGAGCGACGAAAAACGAACTTTTTCACGTGTGCCAGTCAGACTGAAGGGGTATGCCCGTCCCATGCGTTCATTGAAATCCTCTCAACTATTCTCTGGGGATGCCGTTGAAGAAGCACCCAACCGAGAGGAACTCTTTCGAAATACGAAACTGCCTGAAGATCTCACCAACTTTCTACTGCAGATGGATAGAAAGATGGACCGGATACTCGGCATACTCAGTAAGGACAACCTCAGGGATGACTTCCCATACGACATTGAAATAATGGAGTTGTCTGCTGCAGGTGTTAAAATCAGGTCTTCCCAGAAGTTTGCAGTGGATAGCGCACTTGAGATCGTCATAGTTCTGAGCCAGGTTCCTGTCCGGATGGCCGGCAGCAAAGGGCGTGTGTTGGGCATTGAAGAAGAAACCAACCTCTATCGTTTCGAGTTTGTAGACTTGCGAGGTTCCGACATGGAAGCAATCGTCCAGTATGTCTTCAAACAACAACGGGAACAAATTCGCAATTCAAAATATTAGATTGCCTGAGGAGTGATTGTATGACTGGCAACGAAGAACTCGTTCAAGAGATATTGGATAAAGTTTCCGCCGACCTTGGAAACAAGCTCAAAAACGCCATTAGTGTGGCGGTTGAAAAGGAAATAGCGGAGAATCTGTCACAAACACTCCTTGAAGGAGAGTTCTATCGCCGAGTCAACGATGACCTTCAAAGCGGTCTCAAGCAAATCTATCGGGAAGTAAAGGCCGCTCGGGGCGGATCTGAAATCAAGTCTATTGAAGCCGATATCGATCCTGAAGAACTGTTCAGCGAAACATCAGATCAGCTTGATGCCGTACTGCAGACGACGGAAAAAGCAGCAGTGGACATCATTGAGATCGTGGAAAACCTCCAGGAGCTACAGGGCTCTGTCGCTTCAATTGTGAAGGGATTCGAGTCCGGCGGCGTAACTAAAGAGGACAGAGAGGCGCTCAAGGAGATCAACAACACCCTTGGTAATGATTTGTCCACCATCATGGTCACGCTTAGCTTCCAGGACCTTACCGGACAACGCATCAAGATCATCATCAACTCCATCAGACAGGTGGAAAAAATCGTCCGAGAAGTCATGCTATCGACAGGTCTCATGATCAAACAGCGGAAAGAAGAGCCACAACGAGATTTTGAATCCTTGTCCGAAGAGGCTAAAAACAAGGCAACATCTACCCTGTCCGGTCCAACAGCCGACACAAACCAGGATGATGTAGATGACCTCCTCGCCTCTCTCGGCCTTGATTAAAGACGTACCATGAGCCGTCCTGAAATAGGTTGACGGTTTTTGAAGGTTTCAATCAGGCTGTGGGGCTAGCCCCACAGCCTGATTCGTGTACATCGTTTGGCGTTCTCATTCCTAGGCTGAGATGTGGCCGTTGTGAATTGTATATCTCAACGGATTCCCTCACCAGGGTATTGAGCTCTGCAAAGTCGTTGCATTTGGTGACCATGAACTCTTGCTTCAGAATTCCATTCATCCGTTCCGCCAAGGCATTTTGATAGCAGTCATAGCCATCTGTCATGGAAGGAACCATGCCGGATTCCTGGAGTTTTCTCTGGTAGACCGAAGAAGCGTATTGGAGTCCTCGATCTGAATGGTGAATTGTATTCACCCTCCTTCGCTTGTTTTCAACTGCCGCGTCCAGCGCTTTGGTTGTGCTTTCCGCACTGAGATCCCGGCTCACGTTGTATCCCATTATCTTCCGGCTGAATGCATCTGTCACCAGCGACAGATAGCATGTTTGCTCACGTGTATTCACGTAGGTAATGTCGCTTACGAACACCTGCTCAGGACATCTCGGTTGAACATCTTTCAACAAGTTGGGATGCTTTTTTAGCCAATGCTTCGAGTTGGTTGTCTTTGTATAGTTTTTCCGTCGCTTGATGAGCATATGCTCTCGCCGCAGCAGGGAAAACAACCCATCACGTCCGAGCCTGATTCCCTTTGCGGAAAATGCGTCCTTCAACAGGTGGTACAGCTTTCGAGTCCCAAGGCGGGGCATCCTGGTCCGCACGTTCAGGACCATGGCCTTTGCCTCCTGATACATGGCTTCCCGTGCATCATGGCGCTTTTCAGCCTGATACACGGACTGCCGACTGACCCCGAGCTGCCTGCAACAAGCAGACAAGCTTATTTGTCTTTCTCTCTGAAGACTTCGTGCAGCTCGGGGGTAAGCTTTTTTCTTATAGAAGTCCCAAACTCGCGGTCGGAAATCTCAATCATTTTATTGAGAAGCGCGGTCTTGATCTTTTCTTCCTCAAGCTCTTTCTCCAGCCGTTTGATCTTCTGGACCGGTGTTTCTCTGGCTTTTGGGTCTTTTCGGGAATGTACCATGGACTTGCTCCAATCAAGGGTGCCGTGCTTCCTGAGCCACTTCAGCACAGTGCTTCGCCCTTGAATACCATAAAGAGCCTGAGCCTGCTTGTACGTCATCTCGCCCTTTTCCACCTGTGCCACAACCGACAATTTAAAGGCCATCGTGTAATCGCGTTGGGTGCGTCTAACTCGCTGTTTGGATTTGTCTTCCATAAATAGGTCCTCTGGGTGTCAACCTATTTCAGGACGGGACACCAATCAAAAAAAAGCCCGTCACTGCATGTGACGGGCTTTTTTTTGATCAAATGTTTGGCTCCTATAAAAGGAGTATGCCTGCAAGTCCCAGGAAACTCCAAAAGCCTATGGCATCCGTAATAGTCGTAAGGAAAATCGATGATGCCTGAGCTGGATCTCGGCCAATTTCCTTAAGAATAAGCGGAATGGAAGAGCCAGCCAACGCACCGACCAACATGTCGATAACCAAGGCTATTCCCATACACGCAGCCAGCTTGAAATCACCGGTAAATGCAATGATTGCCAACAGCACGAGCATAGAGATCAGGCCACTGTTGATCAGGCCAATCTTGATCTCACGAAAAACAGCGAACCACGCTTTTTTACGATCAAATTTTTCCATTGCCAACTGACGAATCATGACCGCCAAGGCTTGCTGTCCCGTATTACCTGCCTGGTTGGAAACAATGTGCATAAGTGCTGCAAGGATTGCCATGGCTGCAATCGTATCATCGAATAAATGGACAACATATGCGGCTATAGCCGAGTTGGCCACGTTGATAATGAGCCACGGAATACGCTTTTTAACTGAAAAGATAACGGGCGAATCGGTTGTTTCATCAGCACCAGCACCAACCATTGTCTGCATATCTTCACTGGCTTCTTCATGAATAATGTCAATGACATCATCAACAGTGACGACACCGAGCAGGCGATTGCCAAAATCGACAACAGGCAGAGCAAGCAGGTTATATTTTGCGATATGGTGCGCAACCTCTTCCTTGTCGATATTATAGCCGACAGAGATAAGATTCTGCGTTTTAACCAAATCCTTCAACCTGACACCGCGTTTGGCAAGCAGGAGTTCTCGTAAAGAGACAACTCCAACCAGTCGATCCTTGGCATCAGTCAAGTAGGCGTAATATGGTATTTCCTTATCTTCAACTTCCTGACGTAATTTGGTGATGGCCTCATCAACATGAAGGTCCTGATCAAGGATCACGACCTCCGTATTCATGACACCACCAGCAGTATCAGGACCAAACGTCAACAGAGTCTTGAGTTCGGCTCGCTCTTCCGCAGGCACTCGCTGAAGAAGAGCCTGACGGAGGACTTCGTCCAGTCCTTCCAACAGATCAGTCGCGTCATCCGGCGACATCTGGTTAACAATGCGTGCAGCGAGTCCTCTATTCAGATTCTGAATGAGCGCGATCTGGTCATTGGATTCCATCTCCGCAATAGACTCGGCAGCATCCTTGATTGGAAGCTGTTTGACGAACTTAACCTGATCCGACATATCAAGACCTTCAATGGTCTCCGCGGCATCAGCCGGGTGCTGAGCTTCAAGCTCGGCAGCTGTCAGGCCATCAATCAATTCATCACCTTTAATGTGCATTTCCTCTTTTACGCTCATGGGGAAATTTCCTAGCTTAATTCAATACCAAGGTCAAAGAATTCAGACTTATTTCGGGGAGCAGACTTGTGAAATATTTCATCAACACGCAGTGCCCTTGACGTATGCCAAACCGTGCTTTACTTGGCTTCAACCAACAAACATAATATGGGATACTATCATGCCTACCAACATTTTCGATGAGTTCTTCCAGGCAGAAGCCAGAATGTTTCTGCTTGCGACAATACGGATTGCACTGGCTGAAGACGGTTCAGACCTGACTTCAATGGGCCTTTTCAATGAAAACGACATGACGCAAGCCATGATCGTTGCCAAACAGGAAACTGTTGTGGCCGGTCTTCCAATTATCCCACTTGTTCTTGAATTTGGTGGAGCCGACTGCCAGGTCCACCTCAATGTTGAGGAAGGAGAACGTGTATCGGAAGGCACCATGGTTGCAGCCCTTCAGGGATCAACGATACAGCTGCTCAAAGCCGAGCGCGTTATCATGAATTTTCTCTGTCACCTTTCCGGCATTGCCAACATGACATCTCGTTTTGTCAAAGCTCTGGAAGGCACCAATACTCAACTGCTGGATACCCGCAAGACACTTCCAGGCCTTCGATTCCCCGAAAAATACGCTGTTCTGGCTGGTGGCGCCAAAAACCACCGGCTTACCCTGTCGGACATGCTCATGCTCAAAGACAACCACATTGATCGTGCCGGTTCTATTACGCAGGCTGTCGCCGCCCTTCACAATGCGCACAATCCCTGTCCTCCCATTGAGGTGGAATGCCGCACGTTGGAAGAGGTAGAAGAGGCGAGCAAGTGCCAGATTCAAAGAATCATGCTCGACAATATGGACGCTGAGACCGTCACCAAGGCTTTAGCCTTAATCCCTGACTCCATCGAAAGCGAGATCAGCGGAAATATCACTTTGAGCAATATAAAAGATGTTGCTGAACTTGGACCGGACTACATTTCCGTGGGCCAACTAACCCACTCTGCTCCGTCCAGCGACTTCAGCATGCAATTCGTGCCCATTAGCTAGAGGGAGACCACTGTGAACAAAGCAACTGACACGATTCTTTCCATTAAAAAGGCCATGGGCGATAGGCTCGCCATTCTTGGACACCACTACCAATCCGATGAGGTCATCCAGTATACGGATATTCGGGGAGACTCTCTTGAGCTTTCCCGTAGGATCAGCGGACTTGATGCAGAATATATAGTTTTTTGCGGAGTTTACTTCATGGCTGAATCCGCAGCAATCCTGCAGCGCGAAGGCCAAAAAATCCATATCCCGAACACTGAGGCTACCTGCCCCATGGCAGATATGGCGATTGCTGAGAATGTGGAAAAGACTCTCAACATCCTGCAGAAAGACGGCCGCAAGATAATCCCTCTGACCTATGTAAATTCCTCTGCTGCCGTTAAAGGTGTTGTCGGACGCTTCGGAGGCTCTGTCTGCACCTCTGCTAACGCCAAGACCATGCTCGAGTGGGCCATGGGTCAAGGAGATGCCGTTCTCTTTCTTCCTGACAAGCACCTCGCCCGAAATACGGCCAACACCCTGGGCATCCCCGAAGACAAGCGGATCATCTTGAGCGATGCTGTCATCGATAGCGACCCGGAGCTGCACGTCTTTACTGACCAGGCCGCCGATAAAGATCTGATCATATGGCCGGGGTTTTGTCCCATCCATGAAGAATTTCAGCTTGAAACCATCCAGCACATCCGCCAGGAAGAGCCTGAGGCTCAGATCGTCGTTCACCCTGAGTGCGACCCAAAAGTGGTCCAGGCTGCTGATGGTAATGGGTCTACAACATTTCTTATCAAATACGTAGAAGAGGCACCTTCAGGGGCAACAATCTACATAGGAACAGAAGACAATCTGGTCCAACGACTTGCCAAGCGGTTTGAAGGCGAAAAGACCATTAAGCCTTTGTCTGTGAGCCTCTGTGAAGATATGGGAAAAATAACCCTTGTTAATCTCGCAGCTTTGCTTGAGAATATAGAAAACATACAACCGGTTGAAGTAGAAGATTCCATCAAGGAACCTGCAAAACTGGCTCTCGAACGGATGCTCAAAGCATGCTCTTAACAAAGTGATCTGACCTATGAACGACTACCGTCTGCAAAGCGATGCTCTTATTATCGGCTCGGGTATCGCCGGGGCTGTCGCAGCCCTCACTCTGGCAGAAAAAGGGCTTGATGTAATACTCATCACTGCCAGCGATACCATTGCCAATGGGAATACTGCGCTGGCTCAAGGCGGAATCGTTTATCGCAATGAAAATGATGACCCCAGGATTCTTGAAAAAGATATAAAAACGGCTGGCTGGGAACACAATTACGGCAAAGCTGTTCGGTATCTTTGTCGTAAAGGACCAGAGGTTCTCCAAAAGATCTTCCTCGACAAGTATGAAATTCCTTTCAACCAACGGAAGCCTGGGGACTGGTATCTGACCAAAGAAGGCGGCCATAGCCTTCCTCGCATATTGTATTGCGATGATCATACTGGTCGCAATATAATGGACGTGCTGAGCGAAGCCTTGGAGGCAAACGACAATATCCGCGTCTTGACGAGGCGCACTGCTGTCGACCTGCTGACGACACAGCATCATGCGAAGCACCTTGATTTCAAGTACAGCTTGTCCAACCAGTGTGTCGGAGCATATGTTTTCAATGAAAAAACCGGGACTGTTGAGACCATTGTGTCCAACTTCACCCTGCTCGCCACCGGCGGCATTGGCCAGATTTATCTGCACACAACCAATACGCCTGGCTCAATAGGGTCCGGTTTGGCCATGGCTTCCCGAGCTGGTGCGCAATTGATGAATTGCGAGTATGTCCAGTTCCATCCTACCGCCTTGTTTGGGGGTGCCAAACGCGGTGAAAAGCGTTTTCTTGTATCCGAAGCCGTCCGTGGCGAAGGTGCGTTTCTTATAAACGGCAAGGGCGACGCTTTCATGCCCCGCTATGACTCCCGAGCTGACCTTGCCCCACGCGATATTGTAACGCGAGCCATCATGGACGAAATGCTCCACTCGGGTGATGATTGTGTTTACCTGGATGTTTCTAAAGTAAAGCACGATGTGGCAAAGAGATTTCCCACCATTTATGATCGTTGCCAAAAGATCGGTGTTGACATGAAGTGCGACCCAGTACCTGTTGTTCCGGCTGCACACTATTTTTGCGGTGGCGTATTGGCGGACAACAACGGACGCACCACCCTTGACCGTCTTTACGCTGCTGGGGAATGCAGTTGCACGGGGGTGCATGGCGCTAACCGCCTAGCCAGCACTTCACTGCTTGAGGGACTCTTATGGGGTTACAGCGCAGGTGAAGATATCGCCAAAAGGACAAGCCCGCGATCAAAATTGAGTCGCAAGCTCAATGACTCCATTCCTGACTGGGTCCCCCACGGAGACAAACAGAATGAAGATCCGGCGCTGGTAGCTCAGGACTGGGCAAATATCCGCAATACCATGTGGAACTATGTCGGAGTATCACGGACTAAGCACAGACTGACACGTGCATTCACCGACCTTCGCAAGCTGACCAAGGACTTACAGGACTTTTACAAACAGACCCCACTCAGCAAACCGATCATTGACCTTTTTCACGGTTCTCAGACAGCCTATATTATCACTTTGGCAGCTCTTCGTAATAAAGAAACCAAGGGATGCCACTACAGAGTGGACTAACCCTCTGAGGGTGCCCACTCAATCCACAGCCTTGCATAGCAGGTTAGAATAATACTAAAAAATTAAAAGTCTAGAGATTTATTAGTAAATCTCTAGACTTTTAATTTTACAAAATTCTACAGAAAACGGTAAATCGCTCATTCACTGGTAAGCCGTGAAAAGAGATCTTAACCTGTTCTGTGGCTCATGACTACTTTCGCCAGAACTCGGGAACGAAAAGGATGATGACAGTATAGATTTCAAGGCGGCCAAGTACCATGCAAAAGGTCAGAACCCATTTAGCCGTGTCAGGAAGCCATGCAAAGTTATCCGTCGGTCCTACCCCGCCGATTCCCGGCCCGATATTACCAATACATGCAAGGGATGCGGCAAAGGATGTAACCACGTCCACCCCGGTTCCTGCCACAATAAAAGCCGCCAGTACAAACAACCCGATCCAGAGAATGAAAAAGCCCCAAACACCACTGATTACATCATCCTGAACAACTGTCTTTCCCATTTTGACATGGTTGACAGAACGGGGATGAATGAGTCGAAACAGTTCTTTGTATGAGTGCTTTACGAGGAGCATGATACGCATGACTTTCATTCCGCCACCAGTTGACCCGGCACAGCCACCGACAAACATGAAAAAGAGCAATATTGCCTGAGCAATACCAGGCCACATTTCATAGTCTGCGGTTGCATATCCGGTAGTGGTCAGTATGGATGCGACCTGAAAAGAAGTATACCGAACCGCATCAGGGACGTTATCGTAGTTTTGCCCCTGGTAGACGGCAACCGTGATCACAATTATTGCCAGTACAACCATACCAGCAAAGACTCTAAATTCAGGGTCCTTGATTATTGAATCGAAACGCCCCTTCAGCAGCATATAGTGCAATGTGAAGTTGATACCGGCTATGAGCATGAAAGCCGTGATGACATAGTCGATATACGCGCTGTCAAACGCTGCCACCGAACTGTTCATGGTGGAGAACCCGCCAGTGGCCATGGTTCCGAATGTGTGACAGAGCGCATCGAACAAATCCATGCCGCCAAACATAAGCAGGATGGTTTCCAGCACACTGAACATGACATACACTTTCCAAAGTGTCATGGCGGTATCTTTGATGCGCGGCTTGAGCTTGTCAGGGACGGGTCCCGGCACCTCAGCCTTGTACAACTGCATGCCTCCAACGCCCAGAAACGGCAGTATGGCAAGAGACAATACAATAATACCCATGCCTCCCAGCCAATGGGTCAGGCTTCGCCAGAATAGGATTCCTCTTGGAACAGCTTCAATGTTGCTGAGTACCGATGCACCAGTGGTGGAAAAGCCGGAAAGAGACTCAAAAACACAATCGACAACAGACTCGAATGTTCCAGCCAGATAGAACGGTAATCCACCAAAAAAACCTGCGGCAAACCACCCCAGAGCGACAATCGCCATCCCCTCCCGGTGGGTCATTACGGAAGAGGCTTTGGATGCTTCCGGGTCCCGGAAGGCAAAGAACAAAACAACGCCGGAAACAACTGTAAGAAACATTGCATACGACAATGGCTTGGCAGAACCATCTCCGTAATATGCTCCCCATGCAAGCGGGAAAATCATGGTCAACCCGATGCAGGCAACAAGAGCACCTATGACGTGAAGCACGTACTTCCAGCGCATTTAGAAAAACTCCACCGATGTCGTCAGCACTTTTTCGACCTTGGGAATATTCTGTCGTGTCGAGATAATAATGAGCTTATCTTCCGGTTCAATAACGGTATCGCCTCGGGGAATGACAACTTCATCCCCTCGCTGGAAACAAAGGATCAGACAACCTCGTGGGAAGTTGATATCTTTAACTTCTTTGCCAACTATCGGAGAGCCTTCCACAGCGATGACTTCAAGCGCTTCGGCCTCTTCACCTCGAATATTAACCGAAGAGATAATTCGACCACGACGAATGAAATGAAGTAAGGAGTTGATGGCAGACTGTCTCGGACACACAACATAATCAATACCAATGGGTTCAATGAGCGGCATATAACCAAAGTTATTCACTCGGGTGACAGTTCGTTTTGCTCCCAGACTTTTGGCAAGCAGACACGTAAGAATATTTGTTTCCTCGTCCCCGGTTACGGCAATAACCATATCCATATCCTGAATATTCTCTTCGCGCAGAATATCCTGATCCGTGGAGTCGCCCATCAGCACAATAGGTCTGTCCAGGCGCTCGGAGAGAAAACGACAGCGCTTTTCCCTGTTTTCCAACAAACGAGTATGATAAAATTTGTTATCGAGCGCTTTGGCGAGTTTGTAGCCAATATTACCGCCACCGATAATCATAACCTCACGAACAGGCTCTGTATCGATACCCAATCGCTCAACAATCTGATCCTGATCCCGGATGTCACAAACAAAATAGACGATGTCCCCTTTTTTGACCTCATCGAGACCACTGGGGATGATCAGTTCTCCGTCGCGAACAAGTGCCGCAATCACAAGGCCCAAATCTTCGCCGATCCTGTCCCGAAGATGCATCAGCTGCATTCCCACGATAGGGCTATCCTCGGGCAGTTTCATGCCGATAAGACGAATCTTGCCACCGGCAAACTCGTTGATTTCCACTGCACCGGGCACACTCATGAGCCGCAGTACCGAGTTGACGACTTCTTCATCGGGGTTGATGATTTTAGTGATACCTGCCCCCTTATCCATAAGCAGGCCCTTGTAATTGGTGTACATACTGCCCCGAATACGGGCCAGCTTGGTAACCTTCTCACCACCCAACATATTGGCAAAAAAACAGGCAATGAGATTTATCTCATCACTATCAGTCACCGCCAGGAAAATATCTGCGCGAGCTATCCCTGCGTCTTCCAAAACTTTAGGACTGGAGCCGGACCCTCGTATGGTCTGAACATCGGATGCTTCTGCAAGCTTGCGTAGAGCTTCGGAACTCGTATCGATAACGACGACTTCCTTGTTCTCCACTGCCAAACGACGTGCGATATGATATCCAACCTCACCGGCACCAATGATAATGATACGCAAAGCTCTTCTCCTTGCATTGGGAAATGCACAACTCAAGGGTTGTACCTGTCTTTTACTGTATGCGCAACACCAGCAAAAAAACGGCTAACCTCTTTATAAGAAAAACAAAATGTGAGTGAACCTTAACTAGATTCACTCACAAAGATTCTGATGGGACAAAGGACTAAAGAATGGCAGCTTTAACTGCGTCAATCCCGACCTTCTTGAGAAGCATGGAAGAACGACTACGTTTTGTCGCATTATCTCTGTAGAAATCCATGAAACGTCCAACAACGTCCACAGCTTCAGATCGAGTGATATTTTCCACCAACGTATCAGCAATACGAGGTTTTCCGGAAGCATTTCCACCCACTACAACGGTCCACCCTTTCTTTTTACCGATGAGGCCGATGTCGCGCACATAACTCTCCGCACAACACATTGGGCAACCGGAAACACCGACCTTCATTTTCGCAGGCAACTCTTTGCCGACGAACATTTCCTCCAGCTCGATGCCCAGACCAAGAGAATCTCTCACGCCGAACTTGCACACTTCCGTGCCAGGACAAGCTTGGACATAGTGAACGCAGAGCCCGACGGCCGGACCAACGTCCATTTTCAGATCTTCCCATACAGCATCAACCTGATCCTGCTCCAGGCCGACCAGAGCTATACGCTGACCAGATGTGATCTTCATGATGGGAATTTCATATTTTTTTCCCACCCTGGCCAGTGCTTCCAGTATTTCGGGGGTTACCAAGCCTACCGGTGTGCGGGGAACAATGGCATATGTCTTCTTGTCACGTTGAAGAATAGCCCCTTTGGGCGTATCATTTGCCGTCATGAGAAAACTCCTGAAAAAGATAGTTATCTGTCGAACACGGCCTTTCTGACCGCTTCAAAACCGACACGCTCGACAAAACGTGCCGTGCGCTCCTTCTTCTTGGCGTTTTCGCTGTAAAAATCAAGTGCTTTGCCGATTATTTTCAGCCCTTCTTCTGCAGATACGCTCTCAGCCAGGACATCAGCCTTTCGGACCTGCTTACCGGCATTGCCACCAAATAAAATGGTCCAACCACTTTTCTTACCCACCATTCCCACGTCACGTACGTAGCTTTCCGCACAAGACATGGAACAGCCAGAGACCCCGCTCTTCAGTTTTGCAGGGAGGTTAGTTGTATTGAGGAAAGCTTCCAAGTCAGCGCCCATGGCCAGAGAATTCTGCATTCCAAACCGGCATGCAGTATTACCCACACATGCTTGGACAAAATACTTGCAGACTTCCCCAACCTGACCTAAGCGCTCCACCACTGCCTGGAGGTCTTCTTCCTTGATACCAAGCAATTGAACTCGCTGACGCCCAGTGACGCGAACGCCCGGCAAGTGGAAATCCTGCACTACCGAATTGATGATATTGAGTTTTTCCGCTGAAACATCGCCAAGAGGTGTGCGAGCCATTATCGAATAAATGCCCTCTCCGCGGGAGCGACAAGCTCCCGCGGGTAATGAGGCGATTAGTTTATCAGTGCTCATGTTTATCTGTTCCAATAATGAGTTTGCGATTTAGATAGGAGGAGCAATAGTGACCAGCACACGCATATCAGTGATTGCCCTGACTCCATGAGGCTCGGCGATTTCCGAAACCAGGACATCACCAGTATGTGCTGGAATCGTAGCGCCATTCTCGCCAAGGAACTCTCCTTCACCTTCAAGGATGGTCAATGTCAACTCTCCCTCAAGATCATGGGAATGAACCGGGAGTTGTTGTCCAGCCTTGAAGTTGAAATTGATTACCTTCATAAACTCAGACTCATGAACCAGATAATTGGAAAAGGTCAAATCCTTAAATCCATGTTCATTGAATAATTCTATCTTCTTCATATTTATCTCCTTGGCTTAAAATTGCAGCTTAACATCAGCTATGACTTGTCCTGTACGTGATACCGTCACTCGATTGGTATCAACTTGCTTCCCGGAACGTTTCACAGCCTCAGCAAGGATTGCGCTCATGGAGGCACAACAAGGAACCTCCATCTCCATGACAGTGATGGAGTTCAACTTGCTTTCGCTCAGAATAGCAGCCAGCTTCTCAACATACTCCATCTGGTTGTCAAACTTGGGACACCCCATGACCACCACGCGCCCATTCAGGAACTCGCTATGATAGGAAGGCATGGCGACCGGAACGCAGTCGGCGGTCAGCAACAGGTCGGCTCCCTTCAAGAAAGGCGCTGTGGGCGGAACCAAACGCAACTGGACAGGCCAATGGGTAAGAGCGGAAGCTCCTCCTGTATTTTGCGTTGGAATGTTTGCCTGTCCGCACGGAGAAAGAGACTGTACAGCAGATCCTGGGCATCCACCCATTGGGCGAGGACCACCAGGAGCTTGTTCATTAATACGAAGGCTTTCAGGGCTGGGCATATGATCAGGCACAGACCGTCCCTGCGCCTTGAGGTGTTCTGCAACAGCATTAGGATCAAAGTCTTCAGCTTCACGGACTTCCACCTTCAAAGCGCCGGTCGGGCAATCTCCGAGACAGGCGCCAAGGCCGTCACAATAGATTTCCTTCACGAGCTTGGCCTTGCCGTCAACAATGGCAAGAGCCCCTTCTTCGCATGCAGGAACACATTCGCCACAACCGTTACAAAGCTCTTCATCAATGGTGATCATTTTTCTCTTGCTAATCATGATAACTACCTCATTTTATTTTCGTATATTAAATTCTTGCCACACCAAGGAAAATGGCATGGAGACTTACAATCAGGGTTATGAACAAGGTGCGAGCCTTTCCCGCATCCAAGCCCGGAAAATTATATGAAATCTGACTGTGCCGACATGCCGATACACAATCTCCGCACATGGTGCAGGAAATAGCCGGTTTGCCTCTGCCAAGGCTCTCTTCGTCCAATGCATTATAGCGGCAACGGGTCAAACATGCTCCGCACTGAGTACAGCCGTCACCTATTCGTATCCGCCATGGAGTAACCTTGCTCAGCACGTTTGCAACAATGCCCATCGGACAATAGGTCGTGCAATGTACCATCAATCCAGCCTTGCGGGATATAACCAGCATGACCGCTAATCCAACTGCACCAAAAACTGCTGCAATCAAAACTGCATTGACTCCAGAAACTCCGAAAAGCCTCAAAACAACTGCCATAACGACCACTAGAATCAAGGTCCCCAAGCGCCCCCAAATGCTATACCGGCGAATCCGCTTGGAGGGAGCAGGACGTTGCCCCACTCGACTCATGGCATCATCCCATGCACCAATGTAACACAAATGGCTGCACCAAGCCGGTCCCACAAGCAGAACAGTGACTGTAAACAGTATGATCATGAAAAAACCATCTCCGCGAAACAACGGGCCAGCGACGATAAGAGCCGGGACTGGCAGGTGGAGCGTTCCAGTCATCAACATACGCTCCATTCCAATAAGCCCCAAAACCAATTGACCGAAAAACACTGCTGAAAACAGGCCCCAAATTCTAGGACGATTCGTTCTGTGCCCTTTGGGAGAAAGCATCTTTCCACCTATCCACTGGGCATAAAATCCGAGCAAAAATATTTCCAGCCAGCCCCACCCCATAAAGTACCGATCAGCTAAAAGAATGGGAAAAGAGACATTAGCACGTGCAGCAGCAAGGCCGACCACCGTCAAAATAAACATGGCAGCTCGTGTAGTGCCCTGATCAGAGTCTTTCAAGAAGAAAGAGCGGCACGTATTAGTCAGCAGCACCCACAACCCAAGACAATTAAACAGAATGACTCCACCCATGATTGTAGCCAACCGAGTCCAAGGAGCACCCATCGCCTGACGGAAGCTGATGAAACTGACGGTTGTCTGCGCCCACTCAAGTCCTCCCCAAACCAAAACAGCGATAGTCGCCAATCGAAGCCAGGACTGCTGTGTTACAAACAGCGTTGGAAATAGAATTAAAGAAGCAGCAAGTCCGTAGTCCCCCTGTCGCAACTCATGTGCGCCCAAAAGGATCAAAGCGAGGATGGGTATGGATAGTAGTATTCGATTCATTTCCGTGTCTCCGTGAGCAAAGAATGGACTTTTTTTTTGACGATACCCATGACTTAGGTCAACTTAAGCGAAGAATTCCACTATACAGGAGTATTTTTTTGCTATGGATAAACTATCAGCAGTAAAAATGATAAATTTTTTCGAAGGCTTGCCCAATGAAAAATTTAAAAAGCTTGCAGAAATTTCTCACATAAAAACTTTCAACAAGGGTGAACTTCTTTTTGAAGCCGATGTCCATGCACATGGTTTTTTTGCGCCCATAACCGGACGAGTTAAGATTTTTCGCACCTCCCCTTCTGGCAAAGAGCAGATTCTGCATATCTTTGGTCCCGGTGAAGCATTTGGGGAGGTTCCGGTTTTTGAGGGAGGAACTTTTCCAGCTCACGGACAGGCTATCGAGAAGTGCAAAGCATTGTTCTTCCCACGAAATGATTTTGAAAAAATGATCAAGGATGACCCGGACCTTGCCATGAAAATGATGGCAATGCTTTCCCAACGCCTTAGAATCCTCGTCAATAAAATTGATGAGCTGAGCCTCAAAGAAGCCCCTTCACGTGTAGCATCGTATTTACTGTTACTTCGCTCGTCACAGGATTCGGATACATTCAAACTTGATTTACCCAAGGGACAAATCGCGTTTTATCTCGGAACAATTCAAGAGACTTTATCACGCATATTCAAACGTCTTACTGAAGATGAAATTATTGAAATCGATGGTAAGGAAATCACGATAATTGATCGAAACAGACTAGAGACACTTGCAAATGAAGGTCGATAACAAAAGAGGGGAACAGTCGTCTGACTATTCCCCTCACTGCGTAAAGCTCTACTAGTTTTTAGTGGTCATATTGCTTGGCGTATTCGGCGTCATTATACATGGCTTCACCATACATATCTTTGCCATAGTCTCTGATAATCGACTGTCCCTTCTCGGAGCCAAGGAACTCAATAAACTTCACGGCCAGCTCGTGTTTGGGGGCTCCTTCAGGCATTGCCAGGGCATGATAGGTATTGATCAGCATCGGATCGCCACGGAACAACACCTTCAAATTGTCCATATTCTTCATACCGGCAACCCAGGTGGAGCTGTCCGTCATGAAGTAACCCTTTACATCATTAGCCTGCTTAAGCGTAGTCATCATGAAATCCTTGGTAATGACATACCAGTCACCACTCGGAGAGACACCCGCTTTTTTCCAGATTGCCAACTCTTTTTTGTGTGTTCCGGAATTGTCGCCACGGGACAGGAAGGTTGCTTTGGCTTTTGCAATTTTGCCATAGGCTTCAGCAACACTGGAAGCATTCGCAATTCCAGCCGGATCATTTGCAGGGCCAACAATATAAAACTCATTTGAACCAATCAGTGTTCTGCCAACAGCCCAGCCGTCCTTCATAGCCTGCTTTTCAGCTGCCGGAGCATGCACCATGCATGCGTCCACTTTACCGGCCTTGAGGAGCTTCAAAGATTTTCCTGAACCAGCCTTTACCCAACACATAGTCACACCATGCTCAGCATTAAATGCTTCAGCCAGCACTTCAAGCAGACCGAGCTCGCCGGGGCTACCAGTCGCTACTTTATAGACGGTGTCGCTACTTCCATACGTCGCCTTACAAGGGGCATCTGAGGCATATGCCATGCTTGTCAGCAGCATGAATGCCATCGCAAAACAGAGAACTTTTTTCATTTTTTACTCCTTTGGAATTACGAAAACAATTTCGACTCTCTAACACGATACCATTATGCTCATAAAGACTTAATTCTTGCTAACACTCTGACACTATGCGCAATCCCCCAACGCAAAAAGCCCGCCACACAAATGTGTGGCGGGCTACATTGGTAGCTAAATCAGCTGCAGCTAACTACGCTTCAATCTTGTTGACAGCGGTCTGCAAGCGAGAAATGCGACGCTTGGCCTGAGAGGCGTGGATAACATTCTTGCGAGCAGCTTTATCAAGAACAGAGGTAGCCTCAACAAGGGCCTCATTTGCCTTTGCGAGATCTTTTTCCTCGATAGCAGCACGAACAGCCTTCACGCTGTTCTTGATACGGGTCTTGGAAATACGGTTACGTGCACGACGCTTCAAGCTCTGACGGTGCCTTTTCAAGGCGGATTTGTGATTAGCCAAGGTAATTTCTCCTGATCAATTTATTATCGCATTAAAAAGCTATTGATTGCATTTATTCCCCAAAGGGAGGGCCTTTTATACGGACTCTCCCCCTGATGTCAAGCCTTTTTAGACTTGCAGTGCGTTAAAGTCAGCAAGTCTGCCCAATCGATCGACCAAAGCCTTCAAGAGGTTCAGTCGGTTGAATCGAACATCACTGTCATCGCACATGACCATAACATTATCAAAAAACGCATCTACAGACGGACGCAGCTCGCGAAGCAAACCAAGCAATCCGGCAAAGTCGTCTTTTTCCCATAATTCATCAAAGTGCGGAGCTACAGTCTCCAACTTTGTACCAAAAGCAGTTTCAGCTTCATCCTGGAACAGCTCCGGATCATATGCTCCGGTCAAGGTCTGACCAGCTTCAGCACCCTGCTTGCGAATGATATTGGCTGCACGCTTGAAGGTAAGGACGGCCTGTTCAAAGTCATCTTCCTTCGTGAATGCACTCAATGCCTCAAGGCGAGCCTTTAAGGTACGGACATTGTCATATCCTGCGCCAATGGCGGCATCAACAGCTCGAGTATCAAATCCTTGCCCAATGAACAATGCCCTCAGGCGCTGAGCAAAGAATTCGAGGAGGTTTTCCAGAGACTCGTCCTGAGCAACCTTCCACTTGATATCCTTGCTGTATGCATTCTGTGCAGCAGCGAGGAAGTCTTTGAGGTTGATATCAAGCTCATGCTCCATAATGATCCTGGCAATGCCCAGGGCGCAACGACGAAGGGCAAACGGATCATTTGCTCCAGTGGGCTTTTTACCCAGGCCGAAACAACCGGCAAGTGTATCAGCCTTGTCAGCCATGGAGACCAAGGCACCAGACAGACTTGATGGCACAGGAGTTTCGGGTCCAGCAGGCAGATACTGTTCATATATGCCTTGGGAAACTATCTCACCCTTGCCAGCCCGAGCCGCATAAATACCACCCATTTTACCCTGCAAGGAATCGAACTCAATGACCATCTCGGAAACGAGATCAGCTTTTGCCAATCGACCGGCCTCTGCATACTTCTGAACTTCTCCAGGGAGAATCTTCTTTTTGTCGGCAATGCGCTCGGCCAACTCTGTACACAGCACCTCGATACGACGAGCCTTGTCGCCAACAGAGCCAAGCGGCCCCAGAAATACGACGTTCTCAAGCTTTTTGATCCATGTATTCAAATCAACTTTGCAGTCAGCTTCCCAGAAGAAACGAGCATCTTCAAGGCGCGCCTTAAGGACACGTTCCCACCCTTTTTTCACCAACTGTACATCAGTGGGATCAAGGTTAAGTGTGGTCAGGAAGTGTGCCAACAGCTTTCCATCGGCACCCTGGACTCCAAAGGATTTCTGGTGCGACTGCATGGAGGTCAACAAAACCTCACGAGGCAGCTCCAAATATAATTCATCAATGTCACCGATCAAAGGCCGAGGATACTCAACGAGGTTAGCGACCTCGTCAAGCAAAGCGTCATTCCAGACAACTTCGCCACCCAGAGCTTCAGCCTGACGGTTTCCATCTTCCAAAATCATCCGTTTACGCTCTTCAGGATCAATGATGACCTTACAGTCATTTTTAACCACAGCGAAGTAGGAAGCGGCATTTTCGATGGAAAATGGACCATGCCCCATTACACGATGCCCACGAGTGGAACGGCCTGACTGCAGATTTTCAATGGTGAAGTCTACAACGTTCTCATCCAGAAGCGCGAGAAGCCAACGGACAGGGCGTCCGAAAGCGAAGTTATATCCACCCCAACGCATTTTCTTCGGGAAGGACAGTGACTCTATTGCCTTGATACAAAGCTCTGGCAAAATATCCGAAGCGCTCCCACCACCGACAACCTTTTTTGCAGCAAGGTACTCACCTTTGCCCGTGTCCATGGAGAACAATGCGCTTTCCTCAACACCCTGCGTTTTGGCAAAGCCTGCACCAGCTTTAGTCAGATTGCCATCCTCATCGTAAGCAATCCGCACAGGAGGCCCGGTAACGGTTTCTTCTTCCTTGCGCTGGCTATCCGCTAATGCGGGAATATGAGCGGTGATTCTTCTTGGCGTAGCATAAGTCTCTACCCCGTCGTTCTCCAACATCGCATCATCAAGCAGCTTGGTAAAAGCCCCTTTGAGTTCTGCTGCCAGTTTCGGAACGAAACGAGCTGGCATTTCCTCGGTTCCGATCTCAAGTACGAATTCGGCCATGATATTTCTCTTTCCTGATCTACTGATTTATATCACTATTTCTTCAACATGGGATAACCCATTTCCTCACGCTGATCTGCGTAGAGGCGAGCTATCTTGGAAGCCAGATTTCGCACCCGGCCGATGTATGAAGCACGTTCCGTAATGGAAATAGCTCCCCGAGCATCAAGCATGTTGAAAGAATGGGAACACTTGAGACAACAATCGTATGCAGGCCAAGGCAGCCCCTCTTCACACAAGTTCAAGCACTCCGCTTCAAACTTGTTGAAAAGGTCAAAGAGCATCTCTGGGTTGGACAACTCAAAGTTGTACTTGGACATCTCAACTTCATTTTGGTGAAAAACATGCCCGTATGTGATCTCGTCATTCCACATCAGATCATAAACGGATTCTTTTTCCTGAAGGTACATGCAGATACGCTCAAGTCCATATGTCAACTCAACGGAAACCGGCTTCAGATCAATACCGCCCACCTGTTGAAAATAGGTGAACTGAGTGACTTCCATGCCGTTGAGCCACACTTCCCAACCAAGTCCCCATGCACCAAGAGTCGGAGATTCCCAATCATCCTCAACAAAGCGAATATCGTGCGCCTTGGCATCAATGCCAAGCGTCGCAAGACTCTCGAGGTATAGCTCCTGAACATTATCAGGCGAGGGTTTCAAAATTACCTGAAACTGATAGTAATGCTGCAGCCTGTTGGGATTTTCACCATACCGACCATCAGTAGGACGGCGGGAAGGTTCCACATAGGCGGTTTTCCAGGGCTCAGGCCCTATTACGCGAAAGAAAGTGGACGGATTGAACGTACCTGCTCCACACTCGATATCCATCGGCTGAACAACGGCACATCCGTAATTGGCCCAAAAATTTTGAAGATTTAATATAACATCCTGAAAATTCATCAGATTCTCCAACTATACCTTTTTATACATACCATTATCCCAGGAGAGCCCCAGGTGATAGGCTACAAACAGTTCAACCAACTGACTGCACTGGCGCCGAACTTCACTATCCATGACTGTAGTAGCCCAGTCTGATGGAGTGCTTTGCTGAATCCAGTCGAGAGCACGAAGAGCGCCTGTAGAAATTGGTCGAGCAAGTCCATCTAACGGTTTCCCGGCTGAAAGACAAGTCGGACAGGCAATCATACCCCTTTCAATGCCAAACTTGTACCCACTTTCCATCCCCACAGGCTTCCCACAGGCACCACATGCCATAAAGTCGGGAGTGAAGCCTGACTCGAACGCATACTTCGCCCTGAACAACCACGGTACAAATTCCGGATTGGCCTGACTCTCATCGAGCATGGTCAACGTTT
Organism: Pseudodesulfovibrio profundus; assembly: GCF_900217235.1. Taxonomy (NCBI): domain Bacteria; kingdom Pseudomonadati; phylum Thermodesulfobacteriota; class Desulfovibrionia; order Desulfovibrionales; family Desulfovibrionaceae; genus Pseudodesulfovibrio; species Pseudodesulfovibrio profundus. Next base: position 830,476 of record NZ_LT907975.1, read on the forward strand.
CAAGAAGCAGATCATACGCTATACCGGCGTCGTCAGGGTTAACCTCAACAGCCTCAACAAACCGCATGCAATTGACAGCAATACCGGTTCTTACAGAATCCTTCCGAATTTCAGAGAAGTTGTTCAGCAGAGAGCCTTCTTCCAGCACAGTGTAATCACCGCGCCTGCTGGTCCCTAAAGTGAACAAAACGTGAGATAGAGGGTCGAGACACCCAACAAAACGGCGGCGGCTCCTGCTACCACCAAAAGCAAATGCATTGAAAACGCCACGATTGGGCGTCAGCATACGGACCCAAACATCAGCTTCGCGAAAACGACCAATCTTCAGAACCAACGCTCTTTCAGTGGCATTCATGCCCAACTCCCAATGCGCAGGTCGAAAAGATATCTATTGTCCAAATCGTAACGTCTGGATGTTGCTTTTAGACTTATTGAGTTCGTATGGTGCACCGTTGTATGTAACCGTGACTCCGGCAACATTACCAATACGGATGCGTCTGGGGGTATTGAACATCAACCGAAGAGGTTCGCCCTTCTGCAAAACAAAGTCGCGAGACATACGTGCTTCATCTCCCTTCCACACGCCAACCCAGCAACCTTTATCCGTGGTAGCCTGGACAACCAACACATGGGCATACTTGGGATCTTCAGCTTCCACGACCTCTCTCTGCGCAGGTTCAGCAGGCGTTGCTGCAGTCTGAGCAGGCGCAGCATCCTCCTGTACCTCAACTGCAGACCGGTCAGGTTCAGTCGCGGCTACCACCTGCTCTTCATCCTCAACTACAGCCTGTTCATCAGACGCATTAGGGGTGACATCAGCTTCTGCCGACGCATCAACACCAAACTCTTCATCGGAAACAACTTCTTCCGAAGCAATTTCCTCTGCCGGCGCCACAGGCTCAGGTTGCTCCATCTGCGGAGCAACATTTTCGTTTTGTTGCTCCATGCTCACTTCGGGAGTCTGATCCTGTTGCTCATCCATTCCATTCATATTGAAGAAAAAAATAGCAGCACCGATCAGCAACAAAACCAGGATGAGGAGCGTAGGCCACTTGGACTTCCGCTTGGAATCCATCTCCCCGCCATCCTGAAAAGCCTTTTCTGCGGCCGGAGAAACCTCGTAAATATGCTCTTCCGGTCCATTGGCCTGATCCTGATATTCCTGATCGACAACCAGGGAAAGCTCTTCAGCGTCCATCCCCAGGTACCGTGCATAACTTTTGACGAACCCTTTGGCGTAGACAGGATGAGGCAATGAGGCACGATCGCCGTTTTCCATGGCCACAATATTGGAGCGACTGATTTTAGTCGCTTCCATGACCATTTCAATTGTCAGCCCTTTATTTTCCCGTTCACGCTTCAGCGTTAACCCGAGCTCCTGAAAATCCATATCGATCTCCGTTGATGTCAATTTGTTTTAATCCATATAAACAATGACAGATCGTTGTTTTAATTTATCAAAATAATCTTTAAAAACAGTTTCCCGTTTCTCATCCATCAAATCTTCAAAGATATCGTCGCGAACATCCTCAAGGGGGATCATTTGATCTTCAATGATCTTGATCGGAGACAACAAGGATTCGTTACCCCGGACAGTAAGCGGTTCGCCAACTTCCCCTTCTTCAACGCCGTTGATTGAGTCGCGCCAATCATCGGCAAGATCCGCCCAAGCGACTTCTCCGATTGATCCGCCCGAATCCTTGGCCGGGCCAATACTATATTTTGCAACAGCTTCTGTAAAAGTCAATTCACCGTCTTCAATACGCTTTTTTACCTCTTGAGCAGCAACATCAGGCGGAAGCATGATTATTCCAAGTTCAACAATCTTGCCCATGGAATAAGCAGAACGCCGGGCTTCGTATTCTTCCTTGATCTCAGTGTCAGTGACCAATACCTTGCTATGCACGGCATAACCAAGCAGTTCACGCTTTTCGATAATTGATTTCAACTGGTCACGAAACTCTTCAATTGTCATCCCGTCACTTTTAACAACTTCCAGAAACTCGTCGTCGCTTAACCCTTCGTTTCTTTTGAGCGCTTCGATCTCCTTATCGATGGCATCACTGGAAATCTCAATGCCGTATCGTTCAATCTCCTGGGCTATCAACGTATCGTTAACGAGTTTTTCCAAAGCCTGCTTGCGTAAAACGGCAACCTGTTCCTGTTGAGCGGCACTCAACTCTCGATCACCAATTTGTTTCAGCACCGGCTGCATCGCTTCATCAAGATCATATTGTGTAATTATATCCTCGTTAATTTTTACGAGGATACGATCATAAACTGCATCACTTGCCGTTGCCCCCAGAGGGAAAACCAGCAGAACAAACCATATTGCTAAAAAACGAACCACGTACAGCTCCTTAGCTCCCCGCCAAAGGGGGCTCTCATTATTTTTGACGAATCTTAGTCTGTTTATGAAAAGTATGCAACGGAATGGCCCATTTAGCCTTCATTTTCAGAACTGACGCCTTCCAACTCTTTCTCTATGTCATTCATGTCCATAGGCTGGACCTGCTCTTCTGCTGCAGGCACATCTTCCAGCTTATCATTATCCGGGAGCAAATGGCTGCTCACAGTAATGTTGGCAGTTTGGACTGCACCATCAAGCCAGTTCTGGAAGGCCGTCCGCAATTTCTTTTCCAACAATGCTTTTTCAACTAATGGATAGGCCTGTGCAGGCTCAAGCACCTTGGCAGGACTGCGTTCGAGCAACACCAGGGACTCGAACCCGAAACGATCGGTCAAGATCCCACTCGATTCACCGACATCCAGACCCGATATAGCGTTTTTCCACGCCGCAGAAAGTCGCCCTTCATGGATAACCACCTCACGGGTTTCCACTTCACCAAACGCTGTTTCCAGGCTGACGTAATCGCGCTCCTTCATGTACTTGTCTACAGCTTTGCCGACAATGCCCCGGCTGGGGCCACGAACCACAAGAATACGTAAGGTTTCAGGCAGGTAGAAATCGGAAATATGGTTTCGGTAGTACTGCTCTGCTTCCTTGTAATCAATTTTAATTTGAGGACGAAGTACCTGCTGGTAGAATTTTTTCATGGCCAGATGGTTGCGAAGCTGCAATCGCCAGGCCTTCAAATCAATATATTCTTCGACAAGCATCTGATCGAAAGCCCCTTCCGGGTAATCGGCTCGAACCTGCTCTTCAGCTTTCAACAGTTCATGGTCCGAAACAGGCAGATCCCGATGCGCCAACTCCTGAACTACTAGTTCATGTACGATCAGGTCGCTTAATATTTCGCCATACTCATCTTTTAGTTTCTGTACGCTCGGCACGTATGCACCGGCCACATCCGACTGGAACTGATCATGCTGAAACTCAAGCAATGAAAGGTAGATGGGATCGCCATTCACTCTGGCAATAATCCCCATATCATCGGCATCATTGGCACATCCGAACAACAAGACGAATGCAGCCACTATAAGTATGTTCCGCACCATATTCTGACTCACTACTATACTATTATTGTTTCACCGCTTCGGCAGGAGTCTCCTGCAACAATTCCAATTCAAGGGCGGCATCTTCAAGTGCAACTCGCATTGACTCCGTCACTTTGTACCGAAGTTCAAGTTTGGCCGGAGGCAGCAACTTGGCTCTGTCGTTGCGTTCATCCACCCATTTCAAAAGGACCTGTGGATCTGTAGAGGCTGCATTGTCCCCCCAGGAGACAACAATTCTACCGGGGTACAATTCTGCCCTATCGGCTTGAAGGTGCGACAGAACCTGCTTGATTCGAAGGACTCCCAAGAAGGATTCAACGGGCTCGGGTAAGTGACCGAAGCGATCCTTGATCTCCGCCTCCAATTCTCTGAGGGAATATTCGTCGTCAGCCGCAGACAACGCCTTGTAGTAACGGAGCCTTTCTTTAGCATCAGGAATGAAGCTGCTTGGAATATGAGCCTCAAAAATGAAGTTGAGTTCAGGTTCCGAGACTCGCGCCGAAGACTCTCCTCGCACACGCCGTACCTCTTCCTCAAGCATTTCCAAAAATAGATCAAGGCCGATTTTGGCAATCTGACCAGACTGAGCTTCACCAAGGATATTACCCGCACCGCGCAGACGCAAGTCTTCCATGGCAATCTTGAACCCTGCGCCCAAGTAATCCATATCCAATATTATGCGAAGGCGTTTTCTGACAACTTCCGAAAGATCTTCCACGTTTGGAACAACAAAATACGCATACGCCTGCCTGTCGCTACGTCCCACTCGGCCACGTAATTGGTAGAGTTGCCCAAGGCCAAATAACTGCGCCTGATCAACTATAAGCGTGTTGGCATTGGGAAAATCAAGCCCGGACTCGACAATGGCCGTACAGACCAGCACATCGATTTCTCCATGCCAGAAGCCTCGCATGGTTTCCTCAAGTCCTTTTTCGGTCATTTTACCGTGGGCCATCCCGACTTTGGCGTCAGGAGCCAACTCGCGAACAAAATCCGCCACGCGCTCAAGCCCGTTCACACGGTTATACACCCAGTAGACCTGACCACCACGATCAAGCTCTCGACGAAGAATTCCCTGCAGAGCCAATTTGTCACGTTCACTGATAGCCGTTTCTACCGGCTTACGGTCCACTGGCGGAGTTTCAATGACGGAAAGGCCACGAATACCGGAAAGAGACAGTTGCAACGTTCTCGGAATCGGGGTGGCTGTCAACGTCAAGACGTCAATATTGTTTCTGAATTGCTTCAGTTTTTCTTTATGCTTGACCCCGAATCGCTGTTCTTCGTCCAGAATCAACAATCCCAGATTCGGCAACTCGACATCTTTGGAGAGAAGTCGGTGGGTACCAATAAGTATATCAATTTCCCCCCTGCTCGCAGCTTCGAGAACTGTTTTCTGACGCTTCCTCGATACGAAACGACTCAAAAGACCTATCCTGACAGGGAAGCCTTCCATTCGCTTCATGAATGTCTGGTAATGCTGCTCGGCCAAGACCGTTGTCGGACACAAGAGTGCTGTTTGCAGCCCTTCAAGTGCGGCCCGAAATGCCGCACGCAACGCAACTTCAGTTTTGCCAAATCCGACATCACCACATACAAGACGGTCCATGGGCTCAGGCTTTTCCATGTCACGAAATACATCTTTTACGGCTTTGTCCTGATCCGGGGTCTCTTCAAAACCGAATGTCGCTTCAAAGTCGGCGTACATTTCATCCAGCGGCCCATATTGAAACCCTTTTGCGACACGACGGAAAGCGTACATTTCCACAAGTTCATGAGCGATCTTTTCAATGGCTTTACGAACACGAGCGGTGGTTTTAGCCCACCTTGTGCCGCCCAGCTTATCCAAAGATGGTTGTTTGGCACCTTCAGGCCCTTTGAAACGCTGAACAAGTTTCAGACGGTCAACCGGCAGATACAGCTTGTCATCACCGGAAAAGAACAACAACAGGTAATCGTTGGCAGCATCTCCCAGCTTCATGCTGTGTAGGCCACCAAACTGAGCAAGACCGTAATCTCTGTGAACGAGGAGGTCTCCCTCACTCAGATCATCATACTTTTCCAGCCCCTTGAACGCCTTGTCTCGGCCACCATGGGCTCTTGGTGGCTCAGGCTGAAGAACTTCCTCGCCCAAGATTCTGGTTTGGTTCCAGACCAACTCCATTCCTTTTCGCAATGGAGAAACCAGCGCGAAGATGCCTTGTGCTCGCGGCGAATAATCAAGGGAGATGGGCAGGTGTTCCTGCTCGGCCAGTTTAAGAAATTTCTTACGCGAACGCTCAGAACGGAAACTCAAAATGGTCTGAAATTGCGTACGGTGCCACTCTTTAATGCCAGCCATAAGAGCCGACCAGGGACGTCTGGAGGCTTCGGGTTTCCAGAATAAATCGGTAAAGTCGCTGTACGGGGACTCAGCCAGATCAATACCGTTTTTCTCGCGACCAATAGTCAATTCTTCAAATACTATTTGCCGGGAACCCTGCCATACCTGACGAGCCCCCTCGTGGGATCGTCCAAAAAATCGCAAGGGCCAACGCACACTGTGCTGACGGTATTGCTCATCAACGTAGTCCCGCCAGGCCTGATCCTGATCTTCCAACCTAGCTCGTAACGTGCTCCCTGATGAAAGCAAAAACACTGAGTCTTTTAAGAAATGCGCCTCCAGTCCTACCGGTTCCTCGTAGTACATCCCCGGCCATACAAAGCCATCATTGGACTCGAGCCGCTCAGTCAACGCGTGCTCTTCAGAAGCGGACATTTCACCAGTCGTTCTCAGTCGCTTCCAAACACTCCGAGCTTGGTCTGTGTAACTGTCAGTGGTGATCCCGGGCGCCACTGGCAAAAGCACCGCCTCTGCGAGGTCAGCTTTCGATCGCTGAGTCGCACCATCGAACAACCGAATCTCTTCCAGGAAGTCTCCAAAGAACTCCAATCTCAATGGCAAGTCATAACCCGGGGCATGCAAATCGAGAATATCACCACGCATGGCCATATCACCTGGACCAGTGACAATCTTACGCCGTGTATAGCCCCACGAGACCAACTGCTCCAATAGAATCTCGGGCGACATCTCCTCGCCCTTGTTCAAGGTCACCCAGTTTTCCTGTAGGACTTCCGCCGCAGGCCAGTGCGGCAACAGATTGTCCACAGTCATAATCAGTCCGCATGGCTTTTTACCATAATGGAGAGCATACAACGCAGCCCAACGCTGACTCCAAGCAACCGCGTCGGGCTGTTGGGCGAGGTAGGGAGGGAAAGCAATCCAATCATGCTCCCATACGGGTGACAAAGATTGATCTGAACCGGAAAACAGTGCCAGCAGTGCTTGCATCTGTTTGAATTCAGCCGCTCCAGGCAAGACAATGACGGGACTCTTCCCTTTGGAAAGGAGGTAGGTTCCAAGAAACGCTTGGGTTGCAGGCCCACTTTTGAAGACCCGGACCACATCGCTGGATCCTGTGATAAAATCGTTAATTGCTGGGGGAAGCTTTGTCGTCATGGATTAGCACCGGAACTGGGCCGGGTTTGGATATACAATAAGAAAACCGCCTCCTCCCTAACGGGAGAAAGGCGGATTGTCACCTATAAATACCTTTCGGCTACACCGCGCCTAACGCTTCCATTTCCTCGTTATCGATGAGGGAATCGAGATCAAGCAAGATAAGGAGTCTGTCTTCAAGTTTACCGACACCGTCAATATAGTCGGAATCCATACCAGCAACGACCGGCGGCGGAGGCTGTACGGAACTGGCAGGAATACGGAGCACTTCGGAGACAGAATCAACGACAAATCCAACAATGATCATGCCGATTTCAACAACTATGATACGTGTGTATTTATCGTGCTCTTTCGATTCAAGTCCGAACCGGCTGCGCATGTCAACAATAGGAATCACCTTGCCTCGCAGATTAATCACGCCTTCGACAAATTCCGGCGCACGCGGGACATTGGTAATTTCCATGGTGCGGATAATCTCCTGCACCTGAAGGATATTTACACCAAATTCTTCTTCGCCAATGCTGAAAGTTACCAGCTGGATCAAATTCTGATCCGCCTCTACCTCTTCAGCATCAACAGCATCATCGTATTCAACGCTCATGAACACCTCTTGCAGACGTTATCAAAAACATCCCGAATTTCAACGCCATCAATGTGTCAACCACACTCATCTTTGTCAATTAAAAACCCGGAACACACTCAGTCCCCATGAAGCTGCATGAAATACCCATCGCCCATGCAAAGCAGTCATTTTTTTTTCCAATAAAACATATCTGTTGAATGGCTTCTCACACAATGTTGTCGATAGGGAGTTGACGCACAGGAGATAAAGGAATAACTTAGGCACCACAAATGGCGTACACGCCTGATTTTCTTTGAATTTTTACAAAAAAGGATGGACCGCACCATATGGGTCAATACGCTTCCTTCACCGATCATGCCTCTATCGAAGAACAGGTCAAAAACCTGGCGGACGAAGAGCTTTTGGACTTTTGGGAAGAAACCCAGCAGCTTGCCAAATTGCTGGATCAGGATGAGCAGTTGGACCTGGAATACAACCCGGAATATGAACGCGTCATCCTGCAAGAGTTACAATACCGAACCTGCTACAAAGGGCAATTCTAGCTCTTACCAAATCACACAAAAAAAGCCCCCGCTCATATGAGCGGGGGCTTTTTTTGTAGGTATGTCCCGTCCTGAAATAGGTTGACACCCAGAGGACCTATTTATGGAAGACAAATCCAAACAGCGAGTTAGACGCACCCAACGCGATTACACGATGGCCTTTAAATTGTCGGTTGTGGCACAGGTGGAAAAGGGCGAGATGACGTACAAGCAGGCTCAGGCTCTTTATGGTATTCAAGGGCGAAGCACTGTGCTGAAGTGGCTCAGGAAGCACGGCACCCTTGATTGGAGCAAGTCCATGGTACATTCCCGAAAAGACCCAAAAGCCAGAGAAACACCGGTCCAGAAGATCAAACGGCTGGAGAAAGAGCTTGAGGAAGAAAAGATCAAGACCGCGCTTCTCAATAAAATGATTGAGATTTCCGACCGCGAGTTTGGGACTTCTATAAGAAAAAAGCTTACCCCCGAGCTGCACGAAGTCTTCAGAGAGAAAGACAAATAAGCTTGTCTGCTTGTTGCAGGCAGCTCGGGGTCAGTCGGCAGTCCGTGTATCAGGCTGAAAAGCGCCATGATGCACGGGAAGCCATGTATCAGGAGGCAAAGGCCATGGTCCTGAACGTGCGGACCAGGATGCCCCGCCTTGGGACTCGAAAGCTGTACCACCTGTTGAAGGACGCATTTTCCGCAAAGGGAATCAGGCTCGGACGTGATGGGTTGTTTTCCCTGCTGCGGCGAGAGCATATGCTCATCAAGCGACGGAAAAACTATACAAAGACAACCAACTCGAAGCATTGGCTAAAAAAGCATCCCAACTTGTTGAAAGATGTTCAACCGAGATGTCCTGAGCAGGTGTTCGTAAGCGACATTACCTACGTGAATACACGTGAGCAAACATGCTATCTGTCGCTGGTGACAGATGCATTCAGCCGGAAGATAATGGGATACAACGTGAGCCGGGATCTCAGTGCGGAAAGCACAACCAAAGCGCTGGACGCGGCAGTTGAAAACAAGCGAAGGAGGGTGAATACAATTCACCATTCAGATCGAGGACTCCAATACGCTTCTTCGGTCTACCAGAGAAAACTCCAGGAATCCGGCATGGTTCCTTCCATGACAGATGGCTATGACTGCTATCAAAATGCCTTGGCGGAACGGATGAATGGAATTCTGAAGCAAGAGTTCATGGTCACCAAATGCAACGACTTTGCAGAGCTCAATACCCTGGTGAGGGAATCCGTTGAGATATACAATTCACAACGGCCACATCTCAGCCTAGGAATGAGAACGCCAAACGATGTACACGAATCAGGCTGTGGGGCTAGCCCCACAGCCTGATTGAAACCTTCAAAAACCGTCAACCTATTTCAGGACGGCTCAGTACATTTACTTTACAGGCTGTCGACCGATGCTGAAGTAAGCAAAACCGGCTTCTCCCATACGTTCAGGCTGATAAAGGTTGCGACCGTCGAAAACGATGGGCGCTTTCAATTGACGCTTGATGTTATCAAAATCGGGATCACGGAACTGATTCCAATCGGTCACAACGGCCAGGGCATCGGCGTCTTCGAGCACCGCATTCTGATCGTCAATGATCTCCAATCCCTCAATGTCTCCGATTTCTTCGCGAGCCCTTTCGTTGGCCACAGGGTCGTAAGCGCGTACTTTCATTCCAAGCGCTGTCAGATCTTTAATGATTTCCGTAGCAGATGCCTCACGAATATCATCAGTGTTGGCCTTAAAAGCAATTCCCCACAATGCCAAGGTGCGTCCCTTCACCCCACCCTGAGGCTCGAAGTATTCTTTGATCTTATCAGCGAGTACATGCTTTTGGGCGTTGTTGACGCTGTCCACGGACTGAATAAGACGAGCTTCGTAGCCGTAATCCTTCGCCGTATCGATGAGTGCTTTGACATCCTTGGGAAAACAAGAACCACCATAACCAACACCGGGATAAATAAAGCTGTAGCCAATTCGGCTATCAGAGCCGATTCCAGCGCGAACCTCGGTGACATTCGCTCCGACGCGTTCACAAATATTGGCCACTTCGTTGATGAAAGAAATCTTGGTGGCAAGCATGCAGTTGGCGGCATACTTGGTCATCTCTGCAGAACGCACTCCCATAACGATCAGCTTCTCACGGCTGCGAGCAAAGGGACCGTACAACTGCTGCAAAACGGCTGCGGATTCGGCATTCTCAGTTCCAACGACAACCCGGTCAGGCTTCATGAAGTCATTGACCGCGTCACCTTCTTTCAGGAACTCAGGATTGGAAACTACATCGAAAGGTATTGATTCTCCGCGCTTTTCCAACTCTTCGTTGATAATACCACGGACACGATCAGCCGTACCGACAGGGACTGTGGATTTATCAACGACGATTTTCGGTCCAGTCATCTTCTGGCCGATTTCTCGAGCAACTGCATCAACATATTTGAGATCGCAGCGTCCATCAGGCAGGCTAGGCGTTCCCACGGTGATGAAAATGACCTGGCAATCCGCCATTCCTTCTTCAAGGCTCGTGGTGAAATTCAAACGTCCCTGCGCCGTATTACGCTTTACCAGGTCTTCCAGACCCGGCTCATAGATGTGCACTTTGCCGGCTTCGAGAGTTTCAACAACCTTCGGATTCACATCCACACAAAAAATATTATTTCCCATCTCGGCAAAGCAGGCAGCAGAAACCAATCCCACATACCCAGTGCCAACTATACAAACATTCATATGTCTTTCTCCGAAATAGAGGTTTTGTACTCAATCAGGTCATGCGGATACATTGTGTTCGCTTTTCGTGTCAACTCGAAGTAAAAATAGATAAAGAGTCACAAGCCTGATTCTAGACGGTTGCCAAGCGCATCAAGAAGGCTTAACCAATACGGATATCAATCTAATACGTATCTCGGAGGAATATATGCCGGTACTTTCTGTTAATGTCGATCATGTTGCTACACTCAGACAAGCTCGTATGGGAATAGAACCAGAACCTGTTACTGCCGCCTACATGGCCGAGCTTGCTGGCGCCACAGGCATTATCGTTCACCTTCGGGAAGATCGCCGTCATATTCAGGACAGGGACGTAGAACTCATCAAGCAGACCTGCAACACCCGTTTGCATCTGGAAATGGCTGCAACCAAAGAAATGCAGGGTATCGCGCTAAAAACTGACCCGGAGTTCGTATGTCTGGTTCCTGAGAAACGTGAAGAGCTCACCACTGAAGGCGGTCTCAACTGCATCGGTCGTGAACAAGAACTCTCCGACTATCTGGCTCCACTGCATGAAAAAGGCATTCGTTCGAGCCTCTTCATCGACGCCGACCCCAAGCAAATCGAATCAGCACGAGCCATCGGTACAGAATACATTGAAATCCACACGGGCCATTTTGCCGATGCAAAAGAAATAAATGCCCGAAATGCAGAACTCGAAAAGATCATCCAGGGAATCAAACTTGCTCAGGGCATAGGGCTTAAAGTAAACCTCGGACATGGCCTCAACTACAGAAACATTCTGGCTTTTAAAGATGTCCCCGGCATCAAAGAGTACTCCATCGGGCATGCAATTATGGCCAAGGCCATCTATGTCGGACTCGATAGAGCCGTTCGTGATATGGTTGAGACAATTCGAACCTTCTCTGACTAAGGAGAGCCATGATTATCGGTCTGGGGATGGACATTACAGAGATTCCCCGAATTCAGTCCAATTGGGATACTTACGGCGAAAAATTCGCTCAAAAGATTCTGACGGACAAAGAGATAGCTGAATTGCCCAAACATCCGGTCCCCCGGCTGGCAGCCCTGTTCGCTTCAAAAGAGGCTGCTGTAAAGGCACTGGGGACAGGTTTTGCAGAAGGCATTCACTTCAAATGTGTAGAGATTCTCCATTCTTCCAACGGAAAACCCTACCTCACCTTCCTTGGGGCAGGGCTGAACAAGTGTCGCTCAATGGGAGTGACTAACGTGCATCTCACCATAACGCATTCTCGCGACATGGCAGCCGCCACAGTCATATTGGAAGGAACACAATCGTAGTTCATGAGAGAGTAACATGCTGAAACCTTTGCCCACCCCGGCTGAAATGGCAGAATGGGACAACAGGACCATTCGTGACATCGGAATTCCCGGCTTGACGCTCATGGAAAGCGCAAGTCGAGAGGCTGTCCATGTTCTGCTTTCTGAATATGGTTCGGTCTCTGGGAAAAAAGTCTTCTGTTTTGCCGGGTCGGGCAATAACGGTGGCGATGCTTTCGCCATGGCCCGCATACTGATTGATCTTGGGGCTGAGGTCTCGGTATTTCACACAAAACCGAAAAAGCAATACCGTGGAGATGCGCGCACCAATCTCAAATGGGCACAAAAGCTATCCATTTCGATGGTTCACCTGCCCAGCATCCAAGCTCCCCTTCCCCAGCCCGATATCATCATAGATGGCCTACTCGGAACTGGTTTCAAAGACACACTGCGCGAATCCACACTTTCTATCGTAAGGGAGATCAATCGATTAGGAAGGAGAAGCTTTGTGCTGGCGATAGACATCCCATCCGGCCTCAACGGCTTAAATGGGGTAGCCCAGCCTGAAGCTGTTTACGCCAATGCTACGGCGACCTTCCAGGCGCCAAAGCTGGGATTGTGCCTCCCATCAGCAACGAAGCATGTCGGTTGCCTCCACACTTGCAACATAGGCATTCCCAAGCAAATACAGAGTAAACACTCAACACGCCACTATTTGATATCCGATCATGCGTTGCAATCTGTGCGCACTCCTCAACAGGATATGCATAAAGGAACGGCAGGCAAAGTACTTGTTATCGGAGGCTCCGAGGGGCTAACCGGTGCTCCCCACCTGACAGCTATTGGGGCGTTACGGAGTGGTGCAGGCCTCGTCACGGTGACATGCCCTATGGGAGTATGTGAATCAGTAAAGGCCAACTCGCCGGATATCATGACTTTTCCTCTTGGGAGTGGATCAGAATGGGAAGTTTCCATGGCGGAAATCCTGCTCGAAAAAGTCCCTGAATACGACTCTGTCGTCATAGGCCCGGGTCTTGGCAGAGCAAGGAAAACAGTTGATTTCCTCAAGTCTTTTGTTGCAAAGTGTCCAGCGCGAACAATTATTGATGCAGATGGATTATACGCCTTGGCTCAACATCCGCAGTTGCTATCTGAACTGAGAAACGACACCATACTCACTCCACATCCTGGTGAGATGGCGAAACTTATCAACTCGACGACTGAGGAAATCCAGAGAAATCGGCTGAACGTGGCGCAACAATTTGTTACGGCATGCAAATCAGTCTTGATTCTCAAGGGAGCCGGGACCATTGTTACCGATCAAGATGTGACCTGTCTCAGCCCATTCAGCGAGCCCAACCTCTCAGTCGGAGGCTCTGGAGATGTACTGGCGGGTGTTATAGGAACCATGTTGGCACAGGGACACACTCCCCGGGATGCTGCCTGCATTGGCGTCTACTGGCACGGAGCCACAGGCCGTTTGCTAAAGAAGAATTTTCCAGCCAGAGGCAATCTGGCATTAGACATAGCCAACTCACTGCCCAAAGCAGTACAACAAGAACTATAGGAGTTTACACCATGCTTACAGCTAAAGATATCATGACCACCGATTGCATCACATTGACTCCTGAAACCGACATTGCAACCGCTGCAAAGACCTTGCTGGAAAACAAGATTAACGGCGCTCCGGTTATTGATGAAGGAAAAGTTGTTGGTATCTTGTGCCAATCCGATCTCGTGGCTCAGCAAAAGAAAATCACCCTGCCTTCATTCTTCACTCTGCTGGATGGAGTTTTCCCCATCTCCTCTCATGAGGAGTTGGAAAAAGAAATGTCCAAGATTTCTGCACTGACAGTTGCCGAGGCCATGACTCCGACCCCGACATTTATCTCGCCTGCAACTAAGATTGATGACATTGCAACCATGATGGCCAATGAAAAGCTCTATACGCTGCCCGTCATCGAGGATGAAGCCCTTGTTGGTGTGGTGGGTAAAGAAGACGTTCTGAAAACGCTGCTGCAGAGCTAGGTATCGCTTTGGACTCATTGGCACTTCATCTTCCAGACAGCACTGCGACCGTTGCCCTTGGAAAAGAACTGGCAAAGCATTTCGCGGCTACCAGTTGTCCTCCCGCCCTGCTTCTGCAGGGAGATCTCGGATCGGGAAAGACCACCCTTGTGCGCGGATTAGTGGAGTCTTTGCCGGGGGCAGACCAGGCGGAAGTATCAAGTCCGAGTTTTAATATTTTCAACCTCTATCCCACAACGCCTCCAGTGGCCCATTTCGACCTCTACCGATTGGAAGGAATGCCACCGGATGACGCGCTGTTCGAGTGTTTTGATAATCCGCTGATGCTGACAATCGTTGAGTGGATTCAATTCCTCGACAAAGAAGAGTGGCCTAGTAACGCTCTCCACTTGATATGGACTCCGTCAAAGACGGGGCGCAATGTGACTATTCACGCAACAAGTGGAGCGGCTTTAGATATAGCCCGATCCTTACCGGATCAATTTAAAATCAAGTAGAACACAGAGCTAACATGAACATCGTCGTACAGAAATTTGGCGGAACCTCGGTACGCAACCTTGAATGCCAGCGTCAAGTTATGCAGAAGGTGCTCCGTCCCTATCGAGCAGGCAACAAAGTCATCGTCGTTCTTTCCGCAATGGCGGGAGAAACCAATCGCCTATTGGATTTGGTCAATGAATGGTCAGACAACCCGGACCCGGCAGAGGCTGATTCCCTAGTCTCCACCGGTGAACAGGTTTCCTGTGCCCTTTTTGCAATGCTGCTGAAACAGCAAGGCGTCAAAGCCCGCTCGGTGCTTGGCTTTCAGGCTCCAGTCGAAACGGATGACTCGTACGGTCAGGCTCGTATCGTCAATATTGACGAGAACAAGCTCAAAGGCATGCTCAAGGAGTACGACATACTCGTTGTTGCCGGATTTCAGGGATGCGACCACGGACAACGTATCACCACTCTCGGACGAGGTGGGTCAGACACCTCAGCTGTGGCTCTGGCTGCAGCCATCAAAGCGGATGTTTGTGAAATCTATACAGATGTCCCGGGAGTATTCACCACAGACCCCAATGTATGCTCCAAAGCACGCAAAATGGACAAGATCGCATATGACGAGATGCTGGAGATGGCCAGCATGGGCGCTAAAGTCCTACAGATTCGTTCCGTTGAGTTCGCAAAAAAATACAATGTAACCGTTCACGTCCGCTCCACTTTCGCTGATGAGCCGGGCACCATAGTCACGCAGGAGGATGAAACCATGGAATCCGTACTTGTTTCCGGAATCGCATACGATAAGGATCAGGCCCGAATTACTCTCGTACACGTCAAAGATACCCCTGGCGTGTCCGCACAAATTTTTTCCCCTCTTGCTGAAAAGAAAATCCTTGTCGATATGATCGTTCAGAATCCGAGCAAGGACGGTAAAACCGATATGACGTTTACCGTACCAAGGGCAGACGTAGATCAGACTATTAAGACACTGGAAAAACTAAAATATGAAATTGGATATGAAGAGCTAAACTCAAACCTCAATGTCTCGAAGGTTTCGATTATCGGCGTCGGCATGCGTAACCACTCCGGAGTCGCTTCACACGCATTCCGAGCGCTTGCCGATGAGAATATCAATATCCTGATGATCAGCACGTCCGAGATCAAGGTCACATGCCTGATCGACGACAAATACACCGAATTAGCGGTGCGCACTCTTCACAAAGCCTTCCATCTTGATGAAGGCGAACCATTAGAGACATTATGAGAAAAGTAAGCATATATGACACGACGTTGCGAGATGGTGCCCAGGCCGAAGAACTGAACCTGACTACCGAAGACAAGATCAGAATCGCCCACAAGCTGGACGAACTGGGCATCCATTATATTGAAGCCGGCTGGCCCGGCTCCAATCCAACGGACAAGCGTTTTTTTGAGGATATCAAGAAGCACACCTTCGAAAACGCAAAACTGGCTGCTTTTGGCTCCACACACTTTGCCAAAAAGACGCCTGAAAACGATCCCAATCTTGCAGCTCTTCTGGAAGCTGAAACTCCGGTTATCACCATTTTCGGTAAAAGCTGGGACCTGCACGCAACCATTGCTCTCGGTGTTCCCCTGGAACGCAACCTGGAACTCATAGGTAACAGTGTCCGGTACATCAAGGAACGCACCGATGAAGTGTTCTTTGATGCCGAACATTTTTTCGATGGTTATATCAACAATGCAGACTACGCATTGGAAGTACTCAGGACAGCCTATGAAGCTGGCGCCGACAAGCTGATTCTTTGCGACACCAATGGCGGCACCATGCCGCACCGGCTGTCTGAGATCATCGAAGCGGTCAAGGAGACTCTTCCTGATGCCGAATTCGGGATTCACACGCACAATGATTCCGAACTTGCTGTCGCCAATGCGGTTGAAGCCGTGAGAATGGGAGCCAGTCAGGTTCAGGGGACAATCAATGGCTACGGGGAACGGTGCGGCAATGCCAATCTCTGCTCCGTTATCCCCAACCTTGAATTGAAGATGGATATTGAAACCATCGGTCGCGAAAACCTGAAACGACTCCTGGTCACTTCACACTTTGTAAGTGAAACAGCAAACCTTCGCCCCTTCATGCGACAGCCTTACGTTGGCGCATCCGCATTTGCGCATAAGGGGGGCATTCATGTTTCCGCGATTCTCAAGGATTCAAAGACCTATGAGCATATTACCCCCGAATCTGTAGGTAATGAGCAGCGCGTACTGCTGTCTGATCAGGCGGGTAAATCGAACATCCTCTTCAAAGCCAAAGAACTGGGCTATGAGTTAGGGAAAGATGATCCGACAGTTGACCGACTTCTCAAGGAGCTTAAGCTTAAAGAAAGCATGGGGTATGAATACTCTGTTGCCGATGCTTCTTTTGAATTGATTCTTCAGCAGGCAATGGGCAAGGAGTTGAACTACTTCAGTTTCAAGAACTTCTTTGTCGTGGACGCCAAGCGAGAAGAAGACCCGGAACCGTTCACGGAAGCCACAGTTATCCTCGACGTGAAGGGACAACAGGAACACACGGCCGCAACCGGCATGGGACCTGTTAACGCCCTGGACAGAGCGCTCAGAAAAGGATTGGAGCGATTCTACCCCAAACTCAAGGAAGTACGACTGTTGGACTTCAAGGTTCGAGTTCTTTCCGGTGCCGTGAGAGACACTGGTGGAACAGCATCATTTGTTCGCGTCCTCATTGAAACGGGAGACAAGAACGAGCGATGGACCACTATGGGGGTTTCGCACAACATTATCGAAGCAAGTTGGCAGGCGGTCGTTGATGCGATCAACTACAAGTTGTTCCGTGATGACGTCAGGGCTTCACAAGCGTAACACCTGAGCTGATACAGATATGTCACAACTGGGACGCCCTCTTCCAAGGGCGTCTCTTTTTTTGCACAATGCCAAAAAAAATCCCCCTGCTGCATAAGAAACAGGGGGATCCAATCTACGTCGTTGAAAGCGCTAAAAGCAGCGCCTTCCGGCTCGACATCCTCTCAAATTAGAGCATGCCTGCCACTTTCTTGGTCAAGCGAAGCAACTGGTTCGTGAACCCGGCTTCGTTGTCGTACCAAATGATAAGTTTGAGCTGCGTATCGCCCATGACGCGAGTCAGGGAACTGTCGACCACGCCACCAAAGGTGGAACCCATGAAGTCTACCGAAACCAGAGGCTCTTCGGTGTAGCCCATGGAGTCGTTGGCAGCAGCCTTCAAAGTCGCATTGACCTCTTCAGCGGTAACCGGCTTTTCCAACTCGCAAACCAAGTCCACGAGGGAAACGTTGGGGGTCGGGACACGGATAGCCATGCCATCCAGAACACCGTTCAACTCAGGGATGACCAACCCTACAGCTTTTGCAGCACCAGTTGTGGTCGGCACCATATTGACAGCGCAAGCACGAGCACGACGCATGTCCTTATGGGAACCATCAAGGATACGCTGGCTCATTGTGTAGGAGTGCACAGTGGTCATATTACCATGCTTGATCCCATACTTGTCATTGATGACCTTGGCCACAGGAGCCAGGCAGTTCGTTGTGCAGGAAGCATTGGAAATAATGTTGTGCTCCGGCTTGATGAGCTCGTCATTAACACCCATGACAACAGTCAAATCAGGGTCAGAGCCGGGGGCGGAGATAAGAACTTTCTTGGCGCCACATGCAATCATCTTCTCGCAGCTTTCCCTATCACGGAAGCTACCAGTGGATTCAACAACAATATCGCAGCCCAAGTCACCCCAAATCCACTCGCCGGGAGCTTTACGGGTCACGGTAACGGGTTTTCCATTCATGACGAAACCGTCTTCTGTCGGCTCCACATCCATGAAGCGACCGTGGACAGAGTCATATTTCAGAAGATGAGCCAGATCTTCATTAGAAGCTCGAGCGTTTACAGCAGCCAACTCCAGATCATCATTCTCTGCAATTAGTCGAGCCAAGTATCTGCCAATTCTTCCGAATCCGTTCAAACCGATCTTAACAGCCATACAGCTTCCTCCTCACTTGGTGTGCTGTGTTATTTTTACAAATGCCTAGGAAGACGAATTACAATACGCCCTGAAATATTTTTTCGTCAACCATCATAATAGTTTTTCGCTGAGCACTTGCATTGTTTCACGTTCGGTGAAGTCAAAATGCAACGGCGTCATCGTGATATGCCCTTTCGTCAACAAGGCTCTATCCCTATCTGCACTGATCCTCTCAGGTGGAATCGCACCATTCAGCCAGTAGTAGTCACTTCCTCTGGGATCCTGACGTGTATCATAATAGTCTGTATATGACGCGCGAGTATGAGCGCAAACCACCATTTCCTTGGCCTCTTCGATGGGACAGTTGGGGAAATTGAGATTCAGAACACATTTAGGAGCCAAACTGTCCCAAGGGATTTTATCGAGAAGTTCTGCGGTGTACCGAGCTTGTCCGACCAAGTCTGTCGGTTTGAAGCAATCCATGGATACAGCCATTGCCGGAATATCCATCAAGGCCCCTTCCGTCGCAGCGGAAACTGTACCCGAATACAGGATGTCGACCCCGACATTGGCACCCGCATTTATACCGGAAAGAACGAGGTCCGGAGCTTTATCAAGCAAGGTTGAAAGGCCGAGTTTGACGCAATCAACAGGTGTTCCATGTACTCCTTGCCCAACAAATCCGTTTTCACGGAAATCTTTGACTTTGATGGGCATGAAGAGCGTTACGGCGTGACCAACAGCAGATTGCTCGGTCACGGGAGCGACCACTCGAACCGTATGTCCGGCTTCAACAAGTGCAAAGTAAAGCGAACGCAAGCCAATGGCCTGGATTCCATCGTCGTTGGCAAGTAGTATATTCATGATCACCCCGTGGTATTAGATTTGACAATCCAAGTGAAATCGGGTTTCTAACCTTGAAGCGGACAATCCGCATTTCACATCGCTCACTTCGGCTAAGGTTATGGGCGAGGTACCTCAACACTAAAGAGATAGCAAGATTCGTGACCCAAAAGTCGCAATATATTCAAGACCTGACCCCCGGCATACCGGTTAATGACTATTTCATGCTGAGCGCAGCGAGTCTGGCTCAGTCACGAAACGGCCCGTACTGGAACCTGACGTTTCAAGATGCGACCGGCAAAGTGGATGGTAAGATATGGAGCCCTAAAAGCCAAGAATACCCTTCACTCGTTGCGGGACAAATAACTCGTGTTCAAGGATTTGTCGAAAGCTAC
This sequence comes from Pseudodesulfovibrio profundus, assembly GCF_900217235.1. Taxonomy (NCBI): domain Bacteria; kingdom Pseudomonadati; phylum Thermodesulfobacteriota; class Desulfovibrionia; order Desulfovibrionales; family Desulfovibrionaceae; genus Pseudodesulfovibrio; species Pseudodesulfovibrio profundus. Next base: position 850,304 of record NZ_LT907975.1, read on the forward strand.
AGGGACAAGAATCAACTCAAAGTTGATCACCTTGAACTTGTCAGTGCAGACCAGCCTTCAATAGATTTGGCCGATTACCTTCCGACATCAAAAACACCGCCTACTGAGTTGCTAGAACAAGTCGAAGACTTGATTACGGAGCATATGAAATACGCTCCATGGAAGTCGTTCTGCCGCAAAGTACTGAGCAACGATGATATCAGAAATCGGCTGCTGACGGCTCCTGGTGCCAAAACAGTCCACCATGCATATATCGGTGGATTACTAGAACATTCGCTCCGCGTGGCTCAGTCGTGCATGGCAATATGCAATGTATACCGAGATCTGGATCGACAGACACTGTTGGCCGGAGCAATCTTTCATGACCTTGGCAAAGCGTGGGAACTCACCGGTGGTCTTGCAAACGACTACACCGACGAAGGCAGACTTCTCGGTCACATACAACTCGGTCAGGAAAAACTGGAGCCATTTCTCAAGCGATCCAAATCCCTTGATGATGGACTCAAGTTGCATTTTCGGCATTTGATCACCAGCCATCATGGTGAACACGAGTTCGGCTCCCCTGTGCGCCCCAATACGCCCGAAGCATTTGTTCTTCATTTTGCTGACAACATGGACGCCAAACTCAACATTATCGATCAGGCGTACGAGGATATGGAAAAAACTGATCAGCAATGGTCGCCTTACCTCAGATTCCTCGAACGAAGCGTCTTCCGTCCGACCGTGACCCCCGATATGGGGAAAAAGAAAAACGACAAGCCGGAGAACCAATGTTTATTACCTTTGAAGGCATAGAAGGCACCGGGAAATCGACGCAGATATTAAAAGTCAAAGAGTACTTTGAATCCAAAGGGCGCGAGGTGTTACTCACGCTCGAACCTGGGGGAAGTCGCATTGGGCAGGAGCTTAGAAAAATGCTTCTCCATGTCGACAATGATGATATCACGCCCATAACAGAACTCTTTCTGTATCTCGCCGACAGAGCGCAACACGTGGCACAAGTAATTCGCCCTGCCCTGGAAGAAGGCAAGGTCGTACTGTGCGATCGATTTGCCGACTCAACAGTCGTCTATCAGGGATACGGTCGAGGCATAGACACAGCCACGTTACAGCACCTGAATGAGGTTGCCGTGGATTCGATGTGGCCAGACCTGACCATACTCCTCGATATTGATCCCGAAATCGGATTGAAGCGCGCTACCCTTCGCAACCTGGAAGAAGGTAAAGCCAAGGAAGAGGGCCGGTTTGAAGCTGAACACATTTCGTTTCACAACCGAATCCGCGAGGGCTACCAGACCTGGGCTGCACTGAACAAGGACAGGATCAAATCCATCAGCGCCAACGGTACGCCAGATGAAGTATTCGATGGCATCAAGTCACTGATTGAAGCTTTCCCAAGCCATGATAAAGCTGCCGAGTCGCTGCAAAAGGAATAGTTACTGGATTATTTGATTGAATCTGTTATGTTATGCAAACAAGCTCGACAGGTCGTAGCCAATCAATAAACACCACAGATTCATGACGTTGCAGCATTCGGAAAAACCGCCATTACTCCAACGAGTTCCCATTTCATCCATTTGGGATACATTCAAGTTCATAGCACTCCTCGGAGTGATTTTCTGGTTTGTTCTACTTGGAACCAATCAGCTTGGATACAACTGGCAATGGTACCGGGTTCCTCAGTATATCTTTACGATGACTGAGGGAGGTCTCTCCTGGGGGCCACTTATGCAAGGACTCGGTGTCACCCTGCAGATAACCGCCATATCAATGGTTTTCATGCTGCTGTTTGGTCTGACCACGGCCCTTCTGCGCATGTCCAATTCCTGGGTGGGACAAGGTCTCGCTCGGTTTTACATGGAGTTGATCCGCAATTCGCCACTCCTTATTCAGCTCTTTTTCATCTATTTTGTTATAGCCCCTATCATGGATATGTCCGGTTTTTGGGCAGCAGTCCTTGCGCTCTCGCTTTTTGAGGGGGCATATGCTTCGGAAATTTTCCGCGCTGGAATCACATCCATAGACAAAGGCCAGTGGGAAGCGGCCAAGAGTCTCGGCATGCCCCCGCTGGAGATGTATCGACATATTATCCTGCCACAGGCAATCAGACGGGTACTTCCTCCACTGACAAGTCAGGCAATATCTTTAATCAAAGATTCTGCGCTTGTATCTACGGTGGCTATCCTTGATCTGACACAGCGAGGCAGGATGATCGATGCGGAAACATTCTTAACTTTTGAAATATGGTTTACGGTTGCCGCCATATATCTGGTCATAACCACGACACTGTCTGGCCTGGTCAATTTTATGGAGCGGCGCACCAAAAGCATTTCGCTTTAACCCCAACCACATGGAGTATAAAATGACCATTTGGCGTGCAATCAACACGGGAGAAGGAACCATGATTGCGATTTTGGGAGTATCCCATGTCACCTTCGCTCAAGAGTCCTGCAAAGCATAACTTTAATAATATCGACCACATTGGTCCAAGGAGATTACGTATGAAATCCATCCGATTAACATTCCTGTTTTTCATTCTCTGCATTTTCGCATTTTCTTTCAGCGTCACCACCGCTCAAGCAAGTGAAAGCAATCAAAGCCAGCTTGAAACCATCCTTAAACGCGGCACCATCAAGGTCGGCTTCGACACATTCAAGCCATGGGCAATGAAAGATAAAAAAGGCGATTATATCGGTTTTGAAATCGAAGTTGCCAAAAAACTGGCCGAGGACATGGGAGTCAAAGTCGAGTTTGTTCCCACACAATGGTCCGGCATCATTCCTGCCCTTCTCACCGGCAAATTCGATATCATCATCGGTGGCATGTCCATCACCCCACAGCGTAATCTCAAGGTTAACTTTTCCATTCCCTACGAATTCTCGGGGATGTCCATCGTTGCCAGCAAATCCAAGGCTGGGGACAGATCAACTCTTGCAGACTTCAATACTCCAGACACCAAGATTGCCGTGCGACTTGGGACAACTGCTGCCGAAGCAGCCAAGAACTTTCTTCCCAAAGCAGAAAAGCTGTACTTTGCCGAAGAATCGCAGACCATCCAGGAACTGCTGAACAATCGTGTTCACGCCCTGGTCGCATCCAACCCTCTGCCCTTCAATCTGGCAAAAGAGTATGCAGAGCAACTGTACCTCCCTCTGGACGAAGACTTCACCAAAGAGCCAATCTCGTTTGCTGTACGCAAAGGTGATCACGACTTCCTGAACTGGTTGGACAATTGGGTCAGAGTCAACATGAGCAAGGGGTGGTTGCAAAATCGTTACGACTATTGGTTCTTTTCCAAAGAATGGGAAAACCAGATTCAGTAAGCAGTAGACCTTGTCTTACCCTCACCATCGTAAAAAATTAAAGATTACCCTGCTGGATGCTGCCATACTGGCAGCTCTGGCGGGGGCTGTCTTTTATCTTGTCTTCAAAGCAGCCACCGGCCTGAATTATCACTGGAAATGGGAGATAATCCCTCAGTATATCCTACGGTTTGACGATGCCTCCGGCAGTTGGGAAGCCGGGCTGCTACTACAGGGACTCTACACCACCCTGCGCCTTTCCATTTGGGGCACGATCCTGGCGCTCATTGTGGGGATCATTTTTGGACTATTTCGTGTGAGCCCATCCCTATTCAAGCGTCAGATCGCTACGACATATATCGGCCTGATCAGAAATACGCCCCCATTGGTACTTATCTTCATTTTCTATTTCTTCATTGGCGACCAGATCATGAAGGCCATCAACCTTGAAACTTTCATTGATGGTTTGCCAACTGAATACAAGTCAGCACTATCTTTTTTCATCGGCCCAATTAACCGTGCTCCTCAGTTCTTTTCCGCAGTCCTGACCCTGGCTCTTTTTGAAGCAGCCTATATAGCTGAGATTGTGCGAGCAGGAGTTCAATCCGTTGAAACCGGGCAATGGGAAGCCTCCACAGCTCTTGGGATGCGCCGTAGCCAGTGCCTGCGGTACGTCATCCTTCCTCAAGCCCTTCAGCGCATGCTCCCCGCATTGGCCGGTCAGTTTATATCCATTATCAAGGACTCTGCAATTGTGTCAGTCATCTCCATCGAAGAACTCACTTTCCAGGCACAACAGATAATGACCACAACCTATAGGAGCTTTGAGATATGGACTACGGTATTCATCATGTACTTTGTCCTGACATTTCTCTGCTCAATAGCTATCAGAAAACTTGAACTTGTTTTGCAAAGGAATTAGCGTGGGGTCTTACACAATGAATTTTACATCCTCGTCGCGTTGGTAGACATGGTTGATATGCATATCTGCGACAGAGACAAAGTGAACCGCTTGACTTGGAGGCCTAGATGGACGATGTGAAAGTATACGCTCTTTCCACTTGTATTCATTGCAGAAATGCAAAAAAATATCTTGATGAATGTGGCATAAAATACAGCTGCGTGCATGTCGATGAGCTCAAAGGAGAAGAGCGAAAAGAAGTCGTCAAAGAACTCAAGGACCACAATCCGGCTGTTTCTTTTCCGACTATCGTCATAAAGGACACAGTGGTTGTCGGATACCACAAGGACAAGATCGACAAAGCGCTTAAAAAGGCAGAGTAATCAATGAACGCTGAACAACTGTATGATGCGCTGAAAAAAATTCAAGAGCCCAAAGGCTATTACTTCAATAAAGACATGGAAATGACCATGCCGCTTATTGAATCACTCCTTACCAACAAAGAGCGGTTGGGTTACATGGCTTGTCCTTGCCGTCTTGCCAACGGCGAGATCGAAGCAGACAAAGATATCATTTGCCCCTGCACCTACAGAGAAGAAGACATCAAAGAATACGGTGCTTGCTTCTGTGCTTTATATGTCAGCAAAGAGTACAATGAAGGAACCATTGAAAAAGAAGTAGTTCCGGAACGCCGTCCTGCTGACAAAATACTTTTCTAGGTGATTAAAACAACGAAAGCCCCGTTTAGAACGGGGCTTTCGCATTTCTAAGCTTTCAACTCGACAACTCAGCATAAAAGCGACAACGCACTTCCTATACTCCAGCTTCCAATTACCATCTTACTTTCACCAATAGAGAAAGTGATCGCACAGGTGAATCAGTGCTTTTAAATTACATCGGTCAAAATTCTCAGCATTCTCTGCTGAACGCCTGATGTAATCTCTGACTGATCAACATTTCGGCCACCAGCATATACTGCCAAAGTAACTTTCTCACGCTGACGAAAGCCCCTGAAGTTATTCTTTTTGCGGCTTATCTTCTCACTCTTTCCGAAGACGATAGTCGTACCATCGTTCTCTTCTCTAGGAGCGATAGTAGCTAAAGTTATGTCTGAACGAATGATATATGTGTCGTCCGTCACGTAACTACCAAGAATATAGCCAACTGTTGCACCGACAACCGCTCCAGCAGTTCCTTTGGCCCATGTATTACCGGAACCGGTTGTTATGGGATCATAGGCACCAGCCACACCACCCAATGCTCCACCGGCCAACAGCCCTTCACCACGCATGTCTTCTTGTATTTGGCCGGAGTAGTTTACGTTGATATCCAGCAGAATACCAAAATCATTTCCATCCGTAGGCTCATACCCTTGTGCAGCGTAGGCGTTTTCCAGGCGATTTTTGAACTCATAAAGATTGAAAGCCGGATCACCAGACGTGTTGCGGATTCTCAGTTTAATCTTGTTGTTAACAAAGAGACTGGAGTCCACGATAAACTGCCTATCCATTGCTGACCCATACATCAGACCATCCGGACTCTGCACCATCCCCAGTCGGCTTTTGGATGCAGTACATGAAGCCAGCACCATTGAAACCAAAACAACACAGACTATATATTTGAATCTAGTGAACATTTTATTTTCCTTTTCGGTAGTCAACATTATTATCATCAAGGAAAGTAAACACTTCTGAATAATGAATACTAAAGTTCAATCCTTCAGAAATCTGTTTGCTAAGCCCCCAATCATTTACCCCGACAACCTGATTGCCAAGAAACAAAGGGCCTCCCGAGTTACCGCTATTAATGGGTGTATCTGTTTGCACAAACATTACCGGTTTACCCTTCACTCCCATGACAGTCTCATGCTTTCGAATCGTGCTGATGACTCCCCGAGTCAGTGTAAAGAGGTGCCCCTTGGGATGACCAATTGCTTCAACAGTCTCGCCTACAGGTAATTTCTTTTTAGAATAGAATGTCACGGGAAGTCCTCTGTCCTGAACCTTGATCAAGGCAAGATCCAAGCGAACATCTTTGGCTATCACTTTTCCAAAGGTTTCAATTTCATCCCACTTTTTAAGCTCGACGAATTTCTGTTCTTCCACCACATGATAATTGGTCAAAACAAGGTTGCTTGTAACGTAGAACCCTGTCCCCAAAGAGTTGGAAGCCTGAACGACCACCACACTTTCAAAACGCTTATCTTTTTTCTTGTCAAATCCGTATTCTTTCTCTTTGGCCTTTGCCACGGCAACATTACGATTCTTAACCACATCCTTCCGAATGGTGCTCAGCGATGCGTACCGTTTATGGTTCGCTTTGTTCTTGGAGTAATGGTCGAGTAATTCGGAAATTTTCACCGAAATGGCTTCACCCTCGAATTCATCGACCACAACCTCTGTTACGTTTGTGGTCTGATGCTTTTCCTTATCAGGGTCCTCATCCAAAACATTGTAGGCGACGGTGAAAAACTCCTGTGAATGGATGTCGAAGAAATCAGTATAATACGTCTTTCTACGCTGATCGATGACGTAATACTGAACCGTACCTGTCTTTTCGACTTCCATCTCCACTCGTTGGAAGTGATACGGTTCATACACGGGCTCATCAATGTACCGAGGGGTATTTCTGAACTTCTCCTTCAACTCCTCAACCTTGTCCTTGGCTTCATTTATCTGAAGATCTCGTCCAAGGTTAGCAAGTGCATTGCCAAGGTTTGTATACGGATTAGCAGTGCTTGTGCTCAGCCTGCCGCCGGAGTTGGTCATGATCTCCATGTTGGCTTGCTGCAGTTCCACCTGCAGCACATCCCACTCAGGGTTATTGACTTGTTTATGCCCAGCCAGGAACTTGGATTTGACGTAGTTGCTGCTGTCCACCCGTCGAAAGGTTTTCGTTGAGGCCAAATTGAAAAGAATGACGATATCGGCACTCTTCACATCTTTATGCTCAAACCCTTTACTAAGCCCTGCGCTCGTAGCGGAAAAAGGCATGTCCATCTCGACTCCCACCGGAAACTCGATCACGCCCTTATCTTTCAGTGTCTCACTAGTTACTTCGAGAAATGAAATTTTCACCCCCGGCACAGAATCAATTTCCAAGCCAGCTTCGTTCACCTTTGAATAGGCGGCCATAAGCTGCTTGAGGTCTGCCTTTTCCGGAGAAGGACAATGAGCGGAAAAATACTCATCTGCCAAGAGCGTTTTGAGGTCCGAGGTCAGATAGTCGACATACTTCTCATTAATATGGAGCAGTTCTTTCCCTTTCGCTTTAGTAATGGTTTCTTGAAAAACTACAGCGTGGACCTCGACAAACTGCTCACCATTTACCTCGACGGGGTATGCTTCAAAAAAACACTCATCCGTAGTTAACTGATACTTGCCCAGCGCAGTGGGTGCATATTCGATTAACTGCTTACGCTTGGATGCCAACGTAGTCTTGGCTTTATCTATGGTATCACTCTTAAAGCCAGGAGCTTGAAACAGACGAATGGAAGCCGACTTTTGAATATCTACGTAAAATGCGTCCAGAGTCTTCTTTGTGGCTTTCCATTGATTTCTTTCAACTGGCCACTGAATCGCTGCAACTCGGCTAGTCTCTTGTTCAAGTGGGGTTAAATATTTAGCATCAAGCTCTTTATACACAACCTGCAACAGGGACATGATCTCTTGATCATCCTGGCGCTCCACAAACCACATCTCCTCGGAATTATAAACCATTGAAGCTTCATCATACTTTTTAGCTTCAACCAGTTCCTCCAAATGATCCCCGGGAGTGTACAAAAACGAATATCCGATATCACCGGATGTGGTTGTCTTCTTACAACCAACTGAAATCAATAGCCCCATCATGCAGACAGCAACCAGCAGAACCCTCTTCACGTCGACTCCATTATGCTCGTATCATCAACAAAAACAGTCATTCTGCTCATAAAAAAAGAACAAAAGACAACCCCAGCAGAGAAACTCCAACTGAGGTAGACAAAACGAGCAAAAAAAGCAACGCCTATATTCTATGAGGTATTAAGAAGGTCGACCAGCAAAGTGCTGGTCGACCTGGGTTGGATTATTTTTGAGAGGCGATCAAAGCGCGATCAAGATCTTCTATTATATCTTCAACATCTTCGAGCCCGACTGAGATACGAACGAGATCATCGGGAACCCCCGCGGCCAAACGCTCTTCTCGCGTGGATTGACCATGAGTGGTCGATGCCGGATGTACCACCAGGGTTTTTGCATCGAGAATATTTGCAAGATGCGAGCATAGCTGAACGGAATTAATGAATGTCCGGCCGGCTTCCAGCCCACCTTTGACACCGAAGCCGAAAACGGCTCCAGGCCCGTGAGGGAACAGGTTCTTGGCTCGTTCGTGGTCCTTATGATTTTTCAGACCTGCGTAATTAACCCATTCCACGGCATAATGAGTGTCCAGAAATTCAGCGACCTTCTGGGCGTTTTCACAATGCTTCTGTACACGAAGCGGCAGTGTCTCCATGCCTTGGATTATCTGAAAGCTATTTGCTGGTGATATGGCTGCCCCTGTATCTCGCAACAGCCCAATCCGAGCTTTGACTGTAAAGATAGGACACGGGTTACCATCAGCACCTCCAAGAGCCTCCCACAGATTCACATTGTTATAAGTGGGGTCAGGGGTAGTAAATTCTGGGAACCGTTGGTTGGCACCCCAATCGAAATCACCCTTTTCTACAATGGCACCCCCCATTGCCACACCATGTCCACCTATGATCTTGGTCAAAGAATGAACAACTATATCGGCACCATATTCAAACGCATTGAACATCGGCGGAGGCGACACTGTGGCATCCAGAATGAAAGGCAGACCGTACGTATGTGCGACATCGGCAATACCCTGAATATTATCCACATTACAGCTCGGGTTACCGATTGATTCGCTGTAAACAAGTCGGGTATTCTCATCAATGGCCGCTTCAAAATTCGCAGGATCGGAGGAATCCACAAAACGGGCTTCAATACCAAACCGTTTCAGGGTGTGCTCGAACAAGGTCTGCGTACCACCATAGAGGTTGGAGCCGGTGACAATATTCTGCCCCGCAGACGTTATGTTGACGATGGAATAGAAAATAGCAGCCATGCCGGAAGAGACCGCCAAAGCGCCCAGCCCGCCGTGCAAAGCGGCAAGCCGCTCTTCCAGCACAGAGGTCGTCGGGTTCATAATACGTGTATATATGTACCCCGGCTCTTTGAGTGAGAAGAGGTTGGCGGCATGATCCGCGTCCTTAAACAAGTATGCGGTTGTATAGTGGATAGGCACAGCACGTGACCCGGTATCGGTATCCGGGGCATGCCCTGCGTGCAGAGCCTGTGTCTGTGGTCCGTACGTTTTTTCAGCCATGACTAGCTCCCTTGTTACAAATTCGGCTCATACAAATATTCATACTTAGTAACATGCGCAAAACGTATTGAATAAGCAACCCCGTACTCATAGGGTCTTTTTATAACACTCATCACACCATCAAATGCTAATCGGATTCAGCCTTGACCGCTTCCATCCATTTGGCGAACGCTTCCTGAGCCCGTTTACCGTAGGCTTCCTTGCGCAACTTCTTTTTCATTTTCTTTTCCAACCCCGGCATCAAACCAAAGTTGATATTGGAAGGCTGGAAATCTTTGTCAGAACGAGTAGACAAATGACCAAGCAAGGCTCCCAAAGCAGTCTCCGACGGAAGAGGCTTCAAGGATTTACCCTCGAATTTTGTAGCCAGAGACAGCCCCAACCACAGACCGGAAGCGGCAGATTCGAGATACCCCTCAACGCCTGTGATTTGGCCTGCCAAGTAAAAACCAGGCCGAGCCTTCAATTGCAACTCACCATCCAATACGTCGGGAGCATTAACGTATGTGTTGCGATGAATTGAACCAAGACGCAAAAACTCTGCCTGTTCCAGGCCTGGAATCATTCGAAATACGCGTTTTTGTTCCGGGTATTTGAGTTTAGTCTGAAACCCTACGAGATTGAACGCGGTCTTATCTTTGTTCTCAGTGCGCAACTGAACGATAGCAAAGGGTCGTTCACCGGTTTTGGGATCGACAAAGCCAACGGGTTTCAGCGGCCCAAAAGCAAGGGTCATTTCCCCGCGCTCTGCCATGGCTTCCACCGGAAGACATGCTTCAAAATGTACTTCCTTCTCAAAATCCCGAGGCTTGACCTTCTCCCCTTCCACCAAGGCGGCAACAAAGGTCTTGTATTCCTCTTCGTTCATGGGACAGTTCAGGTAATCATCATCTTCGGGCTTCCAACGTGATCCCCAAAAAACCTTATCAAAATCAATCGAGTCCCGGGACACAATAGGAGCTATTGCATCGTAAAAGTACAACCGTTGATCACCGACTACTTGCATGAGGCTCTGGGTCAACTCTTCACTCGCCATGGGACCTGCGGCAATGACGACACCATCAGCCCCGGCCAGTTCCTCCGCATCCAGAGAGGTAATTTCCTTTCTGATGACAGTAACATTGGGCGCATCTTCCAATTTCTGTGTGACGTATTCGGAGAACAGAGTTCGGTCCACGGCCAGCGCACCACCGGCGGGAACCTGTGTGGCAAAGGCTGCTTCCATGACCAGACTGCCGAGCGCTTCCATTTCTTCTTTGAGTAAACCGATAGCCGCAGCGCTACCAGTTGCCCTGAAGGAATTCGAGCATACAAGCTCAGCCAAACCGTCCTCAGAATGGGCTTCGGAGTGCTTGTGAGGCTTCATTTCATACAGCTCTACCTCAACACCGGCGTTGGCCAATTGCCAAGCGCAATCCACTCCGGCCAAGCCTCCTCCAACTATGATAACCTTTGGCATTTCATATCCCCGATTTCGTTTACGTTTGCAGTATTATCCCGTATAAAGAATAAAAAAAATTATAAGCCGTGGTATTATGATGTCCACACCTCTTCTCGACATACGCAAGCTGACAACATGCTTTACATCACCCCAAGGTATAGCCAAGGCGGTGGATACCGTCAGCCTATCCTTTATGCAAGGAGAAACCCTTGCCGTAGTCGGTGAATCCGGCTGCGGGAAAACAGTTCTTGCACTCTCCATCCTTGGACTCATCCCGGACCCGCCCGGTCGAATTACGGAAGGAACCATACTCTATAAAGGGGAAGACCTTCTGGAAATGGATGAATCAGAACTACGATCAGTTCGCGGCAACAGCATTTCCATGATCTTTCAGGAGCCAATGACTGCTCTGAATCCGGTGTTCCGCATTAATGAACAACTTGCCGAGCCACTGGTTCTTCATCAGAACCTTACCAAAAAAGAAGCTCTGGCAAAAGCAGTGGATTCACTTCAGCTGGTCGGAATCGCCAATCCCCAAAAAGTCGCGAAAGCCTATCCGCACGAGCTGTCAGGCGGCATGCGTCAGCGCGTCATGATTGCCATGGCGCTTTCATGTAATCCCGATCTACTTATTGCAGATGAGCCAACCACTGCCCTCGATGTAACCATACAGGCCCAAATCCTTGATCTCATGAACGAACTCAAGGAACGAATGGATGGTTCACTCATGCTCATCACCCATGACCTTGGAGTCGTTGCACGAATGGCGCAACGAATAGCGGTCATGTATTCAGGGAAAATTGTTGAACTGGCCCATAGGGATCAACTCTTTTCAAACCCGTTGCATCCATACACTGAGGGATTACTCGCTTCTGTCCCCACTATGGGAGACAAGTCCGAGCTCATCCCCATCCCTGGCATTGTTCCGTCCATTTTCGACCTTCCGCAAGGCTGTAGATTCCACCCACGATGCCCTCATGCATTTTCCAAGTGTTCATTGATCCTGCCGCCTTTAACCGAACCGGAACCGGGACGATTCGTTCGCTGCTGGCTTCATGAGAAGGAATAATCTGTATGTCTGCACTGATGGAAATCATCAACGTCAAAAAATATTACAAAGTTACAAGCGGAGTGCTTGGTCTTAAAACCGACTGGGTTAAAGCTGTTGATGGAGTGGATTTAACGGTTAAACGAGGCGAGACTTTGGGCTTGGTCGGAGAATCCGGTTGCGGCAAGTCTACACTGGCAAAGTGTATGATGGGCCTTGAACCAATGACTTCCGGGGATATACTTTTTAATGGCAAGTCATTGAGTGCGTGGGACGAAAAGGATCTGCGACGCAATATGCAGATGGTTTTTCAGGATCCATACTCTTCACTCAATCCTCGCCAAAAAATCCATTCAATTATCCGTGAAGGACTGGATATCCACGGTATTGGATCTTCGTATGACCGAAAAGCTCGAAGCAACGAACTGCTGACACTTGTCGGATTGCGAGAGGAACACGGAAGTCGCTATCCGCATGAGTTTTCAGGCGGTCAAAGGCAACGAATCGCGGTAGCCCGCGCTTTGGCTCTCAATCCTCAACTCATCGTTTGCGACGAGCCAGTCTCAGCCTTGGATGTCTCTGTCCAGGCACAGGTTATCAAGCTGCTGAAACAACTCCAAAAAGAGTTTGATCTGACATACGTTTTCATTTCTCACGATCTCTCTGTGGTCAGCCATGTGGCGGACCGCGTGGCTGTCATGTATCTGGGACGAATCATGGAATCAGGGCCGTCAAACACGCTGTTTAGTAATCCTAAACACCCATATACTAAAGCACTGCTATCATCAGTGCTTCATGCTGACCCGACAATGCAGGCTGAGCCGATTCCACTTACTGGAGAATTGCCAAGCCCCATGAATCCCCCAACTGGCTGCCCTTTTCACCCTCGGTGTCCCGAGGCTTTTGATAAATGCCCCAACGCGCGACCGAAACCCAAAAAAATGGGAGCGGACACCGAGGTTGCCTGCTGGCTTTATTAAATCTGTTATGCCATTTTTCCCCATATCTGTTCCTATATTATCTTTCAGTAGACAACTAACATGCCTTTTGTCGAAAGAGGCCAATCACATTTTGTAATAGATCAAACAGGTGGAGCCGCTATGATTTCCAGAGAAGAAGCGCTGCAATTACTGCATGCAAAAAACAACGAACACAACTTGATCTGCCACGCTCTTGAGTCTGAAGCTGTCATGCGTGGGCTGGCTGAAAAATTAGGGCAGGACGAAGAACTGTGGGGTATCAGCGGTCTGTTGCATGATCTCGATTATGCAACAACAAAAGAAGATCATGATCGCCATGGGCTGGATACTGTTGATATGCTTGAAGGAAAACTTCCTGAAGAAGCACTCAACGCGATCAGGAGACATGCCTGTGAAATGAATGGGGCTGAAGAACCCAGCACACAAATGGATTTTGCCCTTCGATGCGGTGAGACTGTTACCGGCCTCATTCATGCTGCAGCGCTTGTGCGCCCGACAAAGATAGATGGGATGAAACCAAAGAGCCTGAAGAAGAAAATGAAAGACAAGGCCTTTGCAGCCAGTGTTAATCGCGACTGTATTCGTGAGTGTGACAAGCTCGGTATTGAGTTGACTGAATTTCTTCAAATCGCCATAGCCTCCATAACTGCCATTGCGCCCAATGTAGGGCTAACAGCCGAGTAGCGTGCTCAACGACCAGCAGATGTTGCGAGATCAAGTGATATGTACTACTCCCTATTGTACTGAAGAAAGACATGATTTCTTTGTATAGAAAGGATTAATTGTGCCGACGTTGGGAGAACCGTTCGCCCATGGCGAATCTCTGATACACGGGATAGATCCCCGCATCCGATTGATATGCGCAACTCTGCTGACCGTACCGACAGCATTGCTGCTACGAATCGATCAATCGATAGCCATGCTGATACTTGGCGTAGTTCTGATCGGGACCGCACAACTATCGCCAGCAAGAGTATTGAGCCGACTGGCGATCGTTAATACATTCATTGCGTTCCTCTGGCTATTTATCCCCTTTTCAACTCCCGGATCCCCTATTGGCACCATTGGCCCGCTGACTGTGACGCATGAAGGTCTTGTGCTTTCCACGCTTGTCACACTCAAATCAAATGCCATTATCCTGACCCTTATAGCGCTGCTGGGGACCATCAAAGTACAGGACCTCGGTCCAGCCATGCAGTCCCTCAAGGTACCGGACAAGCTCTGTCATCTGCTTGTCTTCACGTATCGCTATATTTTCGTCATTCACCAAGAGTATCAGACCATGCGCCAGGCCATGTCTGCCCGCGGTTTTTGTCCGACAACCAACACACACACATATCGAACCTATGCCTGGCTCGTGGGGATGCTTCTGGTTAAAAGCTGGGACCGCGCCGAACGGGTACATGGAGCCATGATGTGTCGTGGTTTCAAGGGGAAATTTTATTCACTGGCTTCATTCACTACCAGTGTGACTGACTATTGCTTTTTAATGGGCTGCATGGTGATGATCATCGCTGTTCACACAAATGATATTTTCAAGAGAGTCTTTGTATGACCGCTCCAATAATAGAGCTACGGGATATAACGTACCACTTTCCAAATAGAAACAACGCATTGGAAAATCTAAGCTTCTCACTCTTCCCGGGGGAGCAGGTCGGATTATTCGGCCCTAACGGGGCAGGGAAATCAACTATGCTTCACATTCTCATGGGCTTGATCAAGCCCCAGAAAGGTGAAGTACGACTTTTTGGTACCCTATCGGACTCAAAAAAGTGTTTTGACGAGGCCCGGCTGAAGATCGGATTCCTCTTTCAGCACTCCGATGATCAACTGTTCTGCCCTACAGTTCTCGATGATGTCGCATTTGGCCCTCTCAATCAGGGGTTATCTGCTGATGAAGCGAAAAGCAAAGCCACTGAAGCCTTAAGCTGTGTCGGGCTGAAAGGGTTCGAGGATCGTGTCCCATACCGACTGTCCGGAGGCGAGAAGAAACTGGTTGCGCTGGCAACAATTCTTGCCATGGAGCCGGAGGTGCTCATTCTTGATGAACCAACAACAGGCCTGTCGCCTGAAGCCAAGGAACGGTTGATCGACATCCTACAGAATCTGGAAATGGCTCGCCTTGTTGTTTCACACGAACCGGACTTTCTGGCCGCAACAACAAACAAATTGCTGGCAATGAGAAACGGGCACATTCGCCAAGGGGAACTCAAACCTCACACGCATACCCATGTTCATGAAGAGGGTGATGTTCCTCACCAGCACTAACGATCTTCTCGCACCCCAAGCAAGCCAGAATCCACATGTTTCCAAAGTAATACGCGTCGCATTAAACCAGCCAATGTCCACCATGAAGGGGCAAGGATGCGCATTCAGTTTATAAATTTGCAAAAAATATCATTTCCCCCTTGGCAAATGCTATCTGATACATATTGTATCAAAACGACCTGTCCACTTCTTGGTCCGACTGAAACTCCTCTCACAGCATGAACAACGATCTCAGCACGAACATGGCACAAGCGCCCTACCGCACCATCTGGAATCTGGCATGGCCCCAGGTTATCATGATGGTGTTTCACTTTTTCATCGGTCTCGTTGATGTGTGGGTTGCTGGACATATCAATCGTGAAGTTCAGGCATCTCTCGGTATCATCTCCCAGTCACTCTTCTTTCTGCTCGTTGTTGCAGTAGCTGTCGCCAATGGCTCTGTTGCTGCAATCAGCCAGTCCATGGGGGCAGGCCTGCACAAGCGTGTAAAACGGTACGTGGGCCTTTGTCTGATACTTGCCGCCCTTCTGGGTGGGGTTTTCCTCATTCTGGGACTCCCCTTCAAGGGCCTCCTCGTCACAGCATTGCAAGTACCTGAAGCCATGCGGCCTGTAACCAGCTACTTCCTGGAAGTATATCTGCTGCTTTTGCCGCCATACTACATTCTCATCATTACCAACGCCGTATTTCGAGCACGTCAGCAGGTCATGTTCCCACTGTACTCAATGATGCTGGTTACAGTCGCTAACACATTTCTGGATATTGGCCTTGGACTCGGCATGTTCGGCCTGCCCAATATAGGTTTTAAGGGACTCGCCTGGGCCACTTTCGGATCGGTAACAGCAGGCGCACTGCTCAATCTGACCATACTGGCGAAGCAGGGGCTGCTGCGACGTGTCAGCTTCGCTCCACTGCGCTGGATGAAGCGTGCCCTTCCATACCTGCTCAAGGTAGCATGGCCGGCAGGCCTGATGCAGGTAGTCTGGCACTCCGGTTATCTTGTTCTCTATGCAATTACCGCCAGCCTGCCCTGGAATGCAGTTAATGCGTTGGCAGGAATGGCCATTGGCTTACGGATTGAAGCACTGCTCTTCCTTCCGGCCTTTGCATTCAACATGACCGCTTCAATCCTCATAGGACACTATCTTGGCGCACGCGAGCCTGATCAGGCCAAATTTTTTGGATACAGGATACTGGTACTGGGCCTTGTTTCAATATGCATGTTCTCCATTGTCGTATGGCAATTCATCACCCCATGGGTGGGTCTGCTTACTCGCGATGCAGCCGTCGCGGCCCAAGCCGTGAGCTATCTCAAGTGGAATATGCTCGCGATACCATTCACCTTGACTAGTATGATATTGGCAGGTGCTTTTAATGGCGCAGGTGCCACCATGTACAACATGTTCATCATGGGAGCGGCCACGTGGCTGATCCGCCTGCCGTTGGCCTATGGATTGGGCCACGTCGGGATGCAGGAAGCCGAAGGCATCTGGATTGCCATGTTCTGCTCACAAATAGTACAAGCATCTGTTCTTTTGTACTTTTATGCATTCAAAAATTGGCAGCGGTTCGCTATGATCAAAAACCGAACCCCCAAAACGACTCCTTTACCAGGGAAAACGATATGACATTACAATTCGAACCAATCACACTGGACAGACAAAAAGAATACCACGACGCATTGGAAGGATGCCCACAGCTCCTTACAAGCGACTTCTCCTTTGCAAACATTTTCGGCTGGGCTGATTTCTATGGATTGGAGTGGGCCTTTCACAAAGGATTATGCTTCATACGCCAGACCAAACCAGATACTATTTACTGGGCGCCGGTCGGAGCATGGGAAGAGTATGATTGGAAGATGTGCAATGCCATGCGTGACAGCGGGCGCTTCACCAGAATTCCTGAAGAATTAGCAAAAATCTGGGAAAAAGCCTTCAATGGCGACATTACGCTCACCGAAAACCGGGATCACTGGGATTACATATATTCCATCGAAGAACTCATCGCCCTCAAAGGAAAGAAATTTCACAAGAAAAAGAACCTGCTGAATCAGTTTAAGAAGAAGTACCTCTACCAATACGAACCTATGGCTCCTGAGTGTGTAGAGGAAGTTTTGGACATGCAGGATGAGTGGTACAAGTGGTATGAAGAAAACAATCCTTCAGAAGAGCTTAAAGCGGAAAACCACGCGATCACGAGAGTACTTCAACACATTGACCAAATTCACGGATTGCTTGGCGCAACGCTTCGAGTAGAAGGCAAAGTTATAGCCTACACAGTTGCTGAGCCGTTATGCGACGACTCGATCGTCATCCACTTTGAAAAGGGAGACATCAGGCATAAGGGCGTTTATCAGGCCATTAACCAGATGTTCCTGGAAAATGAAGCGGCTGAATATACCAACGTCAACCGCGAACAGGATCTGGGCGATCCAGGTTTACGCAAGGCCAAACTCTCGTACAACCCGGCTTTCTTTCTCAAGAAATACGAGGCCACGATCACGTAATCATCATGAGTCTTCTACTGTCTTCCAACACAACCAGAAAACGCCTTGTTGTACTGGGACTGGATGGATTGTCTCTGAAACTGGCCAAGCGATTGGGGAGGACGTTTCCCAATATTCATCGCATAGCCAGCAACGCAACGAGTGTTTTCGCAGAAATACCAGAGTTGTCCCCGGTCAACTGGACTTCCTTTTTCACTGGGGAAGGCCCGGAGCGCCATGGGGTGTTTGGGTTTTCATCCATTGATCCTGCGACCTATGAATTATCAATAGCCGACAGAGACATTATCCAGTGCAAAACGATCTTTGATCATTTGGGTGATGCAGGCATCACTTCCCGGGTCGTTAATCTGCCCAACACCTATCCAGCTGCTCCGATGAAAGGAATGTTGGTTTCTGGGTTCGTATCCCATGATCTGGCAAAAGCCGCGTATCCTCCATTCCTTGCGGGTAAACTTGCCGACTTGGACTACAAACTGGAGGCGGACACCAACAGGGGAAGCTCCGACCTCACATTCCTGCTTAATGAGTTACGGGATACACTCCGATCACGGAAGCAGGCGCTGGATTTGTTGTGGCCAGACCTTTCATGGGATTTGTTCATCCATGTTTTCACGGAAACAGACAGACTGTTTCACTTTTTTATGGATGCTGTGCTTCATGATGATCATCCGCAGCACATTCAATGCATAGCATTTCTGGCCCACTGGGATAATGCCATAGGCGACTTTCTCGATCGCTTCGAGCAGTTGCCCTCCCCCAAACGGTTGCTCGTACTGGCAGACCATGGCTTCACTGAGCTGAAGAGTGAAGTCTGCATCAATACATGGCTCAAGCATAATGGCTACCTTCAAACAGAAGGCACTCCGGCAAGTGAATGGGATGCACGAATAATCGCCCCAACCTCCCAGGCTTTCGCTCTTGATCCAGGCCGAATCTACATACATGATTCGCGGTTTGCCCGGGGAGGCGTATCAGATAACGACAAGGCACAACTGATGGACTCCATTCGCGAAGGCCTGATGACCTTGACCTTAAATGGAGAGCGCGTCATGGAAGAGGTGCATACAGGGTGTACGCTTTACCCGGGATCAACATCACCTCAAACGCCTGACCTCATTTGCCAGACCAGACCCGGGTTTGATCTCAAGGCAAAGTTTGATAGATCAGAAATCTTCAGTCACCATGGGCGCACAGGAACGCACACTGTCCACGGAGCTGTTTTTTACGACTCAGAAGGATCGACTCCAGAACGAATGCGCGAAACAGGCAAAATCATTCTGAACCATTTCAACATATTGGAACAATAATCCATGCCTATAGATTTTGAGAACGAACTGAACGAAGCACAGCGTGAGGCAGTTCAGACAACAGAAGGACCGGTTCTGGTAATTGCCGGTGCAGGATCGGGTAAGACAAGGACAATCGTCTATAGATTGGCACACCTTGTTGAACAAGGAGTAGACCCTGCACAGATTCTGCTGCTCACCTTCACGCGAAAAGCTGCTCAGGAAATGCTCAATCGCGCTGAAACGATTCTTGGTCGTCCACTGACAGGAACAAGCGGTGGAACATTCCACTCGTTTGCCTACGCCACACTTCGACGAAATGCCGCCGACATCGGGTTCGAGAATGGCTTCACCCTCATGGATCGCGCCGACAGCGAGAACATTTGCAAGGAAGTCAAAGACAACCTGAAGCTTGGCAAGGGTGATCGCTCCTACCCCAAAAAAGGGACCCTTCTCGACATGATCACCAAATCGCGAAACAAGGAAGCCCCTATTGAAGTGATCATGGAAAAAGAGGCGTACCACTTGAGCCCTTACCTTGATGACATGAACGAAATTGCGACAGGTTACGCCCATTTCAAAAAGCAGCATGCCTTGGTCGATTATGACGACCTGCTCTTCCTTCTGGATAAACTCCTTGAAGAAAATGAACCGCTTCGTAACCAATTGCAGGCTCGCTACCGTTATATCATGGTGGATGAGTACCAGGACACCAACCTTGTTCAGGCGCGTATAGTCAAACAACTGGCTGGGAAGAACGGCAATGTCATGGCTGTCGGTGATGATGCGCAGTCGATCTATGCGTTCCGAGGTGCCAACGTTCAAAACATACTGGATTTCCCCAAAATTTTCGATGGTGGCAAAGTGATTCGTCTGGAGCAGAATTATCGTTCTGTGCAACCTATTCTGGATCTTACGAACGAGATACTTGCAGGGGCAGCAACCAAATTTGACAAGAATCTTTATTCCGACCTCAAAAGCGACAAGCTGCCCGAGGTCGTCTACCCCTTGAGTGACCAAACCCAGGCACGACTGGTCGTTGATCAAATCCTGGAGTTAAAGAAAAAGTACCTGCTACATGATATTGCAGTCCTGTTTAGAGCCGGATACCAGTCATTCCCACTTGAGGTGGCCCTCACCCGCATAGGGATCGATTATCAAAAATACGGAGGCATCCGCTTTCATGAAGCAGCCCATGTCAAAGATGTTCTCTCCTACCTGCGACTTGTCCTTAACCCACATGATCTGCTTGCTTGGCAACGAGCCTTGGATCACATCAAGGGCGTTGGACCGAAAACAGTCGCCAAAATTTATCAGGCCATTCATTCCGGCGATGAAAAGTATATGGCCAAGATTACAAAGAAACATGAACCGCTTCGAGAATTGCTCAACGAGCTGAACGGACTTCGGTCCATCGAACGCCGTCCCGCAGCTCTTCTTGAACGGATATCCGCATTCTATCAGCCCATATTGATTGAAAAATATCCTGATGATTATCCAAAGCGACAAGCGGGTCTCGAACAATTGAATCAGATCGCGGCAAGCTATTCCGATATGGAGCAATTCCTCGGTGACCTCAGTCTCGACGGCGACCCGGAAGACGAAAAACGCAAAGAAAACGCAGTAGTTTTGTCCACCGTCCATTCAGCCAAAGGACTGGAATGGAGCGCTGTAATCATTATTGACCTTGTCGAGGACCGCTTCCCGTCACGCAAGGCCATGCAGCGAGCAGAAGACCTCGAAGAAGAACGAAGATTGATGTATGTTGCATGTACCAGAGCCAAGGAATGCCTGAAAATGATGGTTCCAAGCTCTGTTTACAACAGGGCAAGCGGCATGTCTGATCCGACCCTGCCAAGCCCCTTCATTCTCGAACTGCCCAACAACGTGTTCGACAAGTTGAACGAATCTTATGGTGGTGGGCTGGAGAAGAAGAGGCATGCCCCCTCAAACTCGTACACATCTCCCTCTTATTCGAAGCCATCCAGTACGACACAAAACCATGCAGCCGCGAAACCCGACCCCAAACAACTCGGATTCTGCAAGCATAAGATTTTCGGCAAAGGTAAGATCATAGCCCGACCTGAACCGAACAAGTACAAAGTCAACTTTCCCGGTTTTGGCATCAAAACCATCATTGGCGACTACCTCGAACTACTCTAACCCATGTGAATGACAATGAAGAACGAGCAACAATTCCTGGACCTTATCGACTCATATTTCGTGCGCGAGCATGACTTTCTCCAGCTTGGACGAGGCGACGATTGCGCTGTTCTGGCAGCCGGAAATCAATACTGTGTTTCCTCGGATCTGTTTCTCGAAGATTATCATTTTCGCCGAAAGTACTTTTCTGCAGCCGATATCGGTTACAAGGCCCTTGCGGTTAACATAAGCGATATTGCTGGTATGGGTGCAAAGCCTGTTGCCTTCACCATGGACCTTATGGCTCCAGCCGATCTTGATGATGCGTTTTGGGATGAGTTTTTCAAGTCCATGGGTAATCTTGCCCGCCAAAATGATATAGTCCTTGCAGGTGGTGATATTTCCAGAGCTGATAAACTGGGGGTATCAATATCCATTTTTGGCGTCAGTGGCTCAACAGGATTTATCCACCGCACGAACTGCAACCATGGAGACATCCTGTTCCTGGTGGGCGACACGGGGCTGGCACGTACCGGACGGCTGGCATTGGAAGAACATGGACTGGCTGCTCGAGATACATACCCTGCGGCCGTTGCAGCCCATCTTCGCCCCAAACCCAAAGTCCTCATCGGTACGTTGCTCAATGCGGCCGGGGTAAGCAGTTTAATGGACTTATCGGATGGCTTGGCAAGAGACATTCCTCGACTGCTCGGCCCGGATTTTGGTGCCGACATTCAACTTTCTGCAGACCAACTGAATAGCAATGTCATTGCCTATGCGCGAGACACCGGACTCGACCCACTTGAAATCGCCATATTAGGAGGGGAAGACTACGCGCTGTTGGGCACGGTTTCCCCATTTGAAGCAGGCAAGGCCGAGTCAGTACCGGGATTCACACGTATCGGCCATGTGACCCAAACACCCGGATTGACCGTCAATGGCCATCCATTCACGGCTCAAGGTTTTGATCATTTCAGCAAGTAGGAGCTACCATGGACAAGGAGTTGGTCATTATTGGGTATGTCCGTTCATCCATTGATAATTTGGAAGAAGCGCCCAAAATGGAAGATGAGCCGGGAGCTGTTCAGGCTACAATTGAGTTGGACCCAGCGTACATTGATGGCTTGGACCAGATGGAGCCGGGAGCAGAACTTGATATATTCACGTGGCTCCACAAGGCTGACCGTTCAGTTCTCAAGGTGCACCCCAGGGGAATAAAAGATCGTCCGATGCGTGGCGTTTTCACCACCCGCTCACCCTTTCGCCCCAACCCTATTGGTGTCCACAGGGTTACTCTTAAAGCAATTGATAACAATTCCAACTTGATTGTCGAACCCATCGAAGTTATTGATGGAACCCCTGTGGTAGACATCAAATCAAAACCCAAAGAGCCCCCTCATTCATAATGGAAAGATTTAAAGCGGTAGAAACAAAAAGCGACAATCACGTCGGCGGTTGGATTATGACGACCGATGCCGCAAAAATCTGGGTTGACGTTTACGGCAAAGGCCGGCCGATCATCCTGCTCCACGGTTGGACAATGAGTTCAGCGTTCTGGAAACGACAATTGACGCTGAGCAACCGATACCAAATCATTACTATAGATTTCAGAGGGCACGGCAAATCGCCATCGACTCTCAGAGGACAGACAGTTCCTCGCTATGCTCGTGATGTACGCGAAGTCATTCGAGCTCTCAGGCTCCGAGATGCTCTGCTATTGGGGTGGTCCATGGGCGGCTCAGTTGCCATGGAGTACTGGCAGAAATATGGAGGGGACGCCCTATCCGCCATCAGTTTCGTCGAAACGGGTCCATACCCAATGGCCTCAGCGCCATGGAATATCCACGCATATCGCAACAACAATATTCAGGCTTTGCAAGCTGACATGGATCAAATGGCCTGCGATAGAGAATCATTTGGAGCTCGCTTCGTTCACAATATGTTTTTGTCTGGAGAAGCTCCTTCCCATGCCTTTTCATGGATGCTTTCCGAACAAGTCGCAGTATCAAACGAGACAGCCAGAACTATCTACGTAGACTATGTGACCCGAGATCAAACACCGATCCTACCAAGTATTTCGATCCCATCACTGGTCATATATGGCCGCTCCAAACACATGTGTTTTGGTCCTTCAACAGGCAGATTTGTTGCAGGCTCCATCCCAGGCTCACGTTTCGTCGTACTGGAAAACAGTGGTCACCTTCCTTTTTATGAAGAGCCCGAAGCATTCAACTCATCACTGTCATCCTTCATTGACCAGTTAAACTGACAACATCCCCAAATAGCAGGATATCAAATCCTTGCTCGACCGATCACACAGTCTCCTCAACGACAAATTCAGTACGCTTTTTTCGTTGCCCATTGATTATGGCGACTATGTAATGCTCACCGGGGTAATGTTTTCTTGTGGTCATCTGCTTGAAGGATAGACGCTTTGTCTTGGAGTACTGTCCTCTTCCCAGATGGTACTCGCCAACCTGAAACACTTTTTCCGAATGCTTTCCATTTGCCTTCAAATACCCGACGGCGCACTCAACGCGCAATTTTTCCGGCTCTGAACTTTCGACATCGAAACGAATTACAACATCTTCAGAATCACCAATACTCACCACTCCCGATCCGATGGCTACCTCTGATACCGCGATTGAGGAAGGGTCAGCAAAACCAAACAACCGCATGGCCTGCGTGTTACCTTTTTTCAAGAGCGTTCGAAGACCGTGTTTGACGATCCACGCAGCCTTGCCTTTTTTGACAATCCACCTTTCCGCCAATTGCAAAGCCAGCTCAGGATGGTCTTTTGATATGTCATTAAGATTATTGGCGACACTCCGGCAAACATACTCTTCATCGTCTTCAATCAATTTTTCTAGAACATCAATGACAGGGCTTGGATCTGCAATAAACCGTCTTAAAGGTTGGGACCATGGCAGCCTTGGACGACATCCTTCAGAAGCAAGTCTTCGCAGGTGATGATTTGAAGAGTCGGCCCATGCCATAAGCTGCTTCATCATCTTCTTTTCATCAGCGCGAATGAAAATTCTCACTGCAAACTCGGATGAACATAGCAACGTAAAACGCTCCAAGGCATGCATGGACTCTTGCCAGTGATTTAACCCGAATTGACTGACATATTCAGGAAAGGTCAGAGCTTTCAGACCGGAGCACCCTTCTGTTGCCAAACACAGAGTCTCTAGACTGTCAGAATAGGAAGAGTTGAATGCCTCCCCCAGCCCCTTAGCCACAGTGGATATTCGATCTTTCAACTCACGATCTATCCATTGATTATCTAGAATTTGCAGGAAGTGTTCAGCATCAAAAGTAGAATCGAGACTGCTGATACTATTGGCAAGCTCAAGAACAAAGGATCGAGAGATTTCCGCTTTCATTTCTCCAGCCATCATCAACTCCATAAAAAAAGGCGACCTCAAATGAGATCGCCTTCAAATCAGTTCAAAGTATCATACTACTTTTTCAACCAGCTCATCATATCTCTGAGGCGGCCACCAACTTCTTCAATCTGGGATTCAGCACCAATGCGACGCATGGTCTTCAGCTTCACCTGTCCAGCCTGGTTGTCCAGGATGAAATCGCGGGCAAAGTTACCAGTTTGAATATCTTTCAATACGCGACGCATTTCTTCGCGAGTCTCGTCAGTGATGATACGGGGACCGGTTACGTAATCGCCAAACTCTGCAGTATCAGAGATGGAGTAACGCATTTTAGCCATGCCGCCTTCATACATGAGGTCGATGATCAGCTTGAGTTCGTGAAGGCACTCGAAGTATGCGACTTCAGGCTGGTAACCAGCTTCAACCAGGGTATCGAAACCAGCCTGGCACAATTCAGTCAAACCGCCGCAAAGAACAGCCTGCTCACCGAACAAGTCGGTTTCGGTCTCTTCCTTGAAAGTGGTTTCGATGACACCGGAGCGAGTTCCACCAATACCCTTGGCGTATGCAAGGGCGATGTCCATGGCTTTGCCGGAAGCATCAACAGCAACAGCAGCCAGACAAGGAACGGCTCCACCTTCAGTGTAGGTGCGGCGTACCAGATGACCAGGGCCTTTGGGTGCGATCATGACGCAGTCAACACCCTTGGGCGGAACGATCTGCTGGAAATGAACGTTGAAGCCATGACCGAAAGCAATGACGTTGCCTTCCTCAAGGTGAGGCAGGATGTCATTGGCGAAAACTTGGGCCTGATGCTGATCGGGCAGCAGGATCATGATCAAATCAGCCTGCTTGGCAGCATCGGCAACAGCCATGGGCTCAAAACCATGCTCTTTGGCCAGATCATAGTTGGGACCACCGGGACGCTGGGCTACGATGACGTTAACACCTGAATCGCGCAGGTTCTGAGCATGGGCATGCCCCTGGCTACCATAACCGACAACGGCCACGGTTTTATCTTTCAACAAACTCAGGTCCGCATCATCTTCATAATACACTTTCATGGGAATTCTCTCCTCATATTTTTCGCCACAAGTGGCCGCAATCTACTAAATTATATAAACATGCGCAAAACCGGGCGAGAGGTAAAACCTCTGGCCCGGAGCATCGCTTGGTTGCAAACTATAGATCGATTTGCATGGAACGCTTCAAGGCCACATTGCCTGTACGGGCAATTTCCTTGATACCAAAACGAGTCAGCAGTTCGACGATGGCCTTGATCTTACCTTGATCGCCAGTCACCTCAATCGTCAACTCGTCGGCGCTGACATCTACAACCTTACACCGGAAGATGTCAACAATACGCAGGATCTCGGCTCGCTTGGAATCCTCAGCATTGACTTTCAGCAGAACCATTTCACGGTCCACTGAATTCAATTCCGTAAAATCCTTGACCTTTATGGTAGGAACCAATTTTCGTAACTGTTTGACAATCTGCTCGATGATGTTGTCATCACCTTCAGCCACGATTGTCATCAACGACACCCCTTTCTCAAGAGTAGGAGCAACATTGAGCGAATAAATATTAAAACCACGGCCACTAAAGAGGCCCGCCACACGTGACAATACGCCCGGCTCATTCTCGACAATGACGGAAAGTGTATGTTTACTCATATCGTCAATCTCCTAAACGAGCAGCATCTCTGTCAACGAGGCTCCAGCTGGAACCATCGGGTACACATTCTCTTCCTTGGCAACGCGAATATCAACAATAACAGGCTTATCGATGGCAAATGCTTCACGCAAAGTCGACTCAACGTCCTTCTTCTCTGTGACGCGGTAGCCTGCCGCTCCATAAGCTTCTGCGAGTTTCACGAAATCAGGCTGTGCATCCATGCACGTTTCACAATAATTCTTTTCGTAAAACAATTCCTGCCACTGTCGAACCATGCCGAGGTAGCCATTGTTCAGGATAACGATCTTCACTGGCAGTTTATTGCAAACAACTGTCATCATTTCCTGAATACACATCTGGATAGACCCGTCACCGGCGATATCAATTACCAGCTTGTCAGGGAACGCGCGCTGGGCACCCATTGCAGCAGGGAAACCATAGCCCATGGTTCCTAGGCCGCCGGAGGTGAGAAGTGTGTTCGGTTTTTTGTACTTGTAGAACTGCGCTGCCCACATCTGATTCTGCCCGACCTCAGTGGCGATAATGGCATCACCCTTGGTGATGTCATAGATTGTCTCAACCACGAACTGAGGTTTGATGATTTCACTATCATCGGTATAGGTCAGAGGATGTGTGGTGCTCCACTCCTGAACCTGATCAACCCACTCTCCATGCGCTTCCTTCCAATCAAAGTCATCGATGGAAGCTTCGGTCTCCTGGACCAGGGCAGCCAGAGCAGATTTACAATCCGCTACGAGAGGAACGTCGACTGAAACATTTTTTTGGATGGATGTCGGATCAACGTCAATATGCACAATGGTTGCATTTGGAGCAAACGTATCAATTCTACCCGTGACGCGGTCATCAAACCGGGCCCCAACAGCCAGCAGCAGGTCACAATTGTTCACAGCCATATTTGCCGCGTAGGTTCCATGCATGCCCAGCATGCCGAGGAACATCTCGTCATCGCCTGGAAAAGCTCCAAGCCCCATGAGAGTGGATGTGACCGGGATGTGCATCTTCTTCCCAAGCCATGTAAGTTCTTCATGGCTTCCAGAAGTAATAACACCACCGCCAGTATAGAAAAGAGGTCGCTTTGCCTTTTTAAGCAGCTTAACGACTTTACGGATTTGCCCGATATGCGGTTTTTTGGTCGGCTTGTAGCTCCGCATCTCCACTTCTTTTGGATAGTGGAATTCCGCAATCTGATTTTGCACGTCTTTAGGCAAATCCACCAGGACAGGACCGGGACGGCCAGAGCGGGCCAGATAAAAGGCCTGCTTGACCGTCTCGGCTAAATCCTTGATGTCCTGAACCAGGTAATTGTGCTTCGTGCACGGCCTGGTAATGCCGACTATATCAACTTCCTGAAACGCGTCATTGCCAATAAGCGGTCTCGGAACCTGCCCTGTAATTATGACCACAGGGATAGAGTCCGCATAGGCCGTGGCAATACCCGTCACAGCATTTGTTGCACCGGGGCCGGAGGTAACTAGGCATACACCAACCTTGCCAGTAGCTCTTGCATACCCGTCAGCAGCATGTATGGCACCCTGTTCATGACGAACTAGGATATGCTCGACGGATGATTGGGGTATTTCATCATAGATGTCGATGACGGCTCCACCAGGGAACCCGAACATCACATCAACTCCTTCCTCCTCCAGACACTTGAGCAGCATCTGGGCCCCGGTCAATTTCATGATTTAGTCCTCCGAACGGTACTTATCGAGCATGGTCTGCAACTGAGTCTTGCCAGCCAGCTTCTTCTTCTTGAGTTCCTTGATCTCTTGGGTCTCTGTGGGAGACAGATAAGACTTGGATTCAAGCTTATCGAGCATCTTTTCGTATGCAGTGTGCTGATCCCACAGAGCCTTCAATTGGGGATCTTCTGCCTCGTACTTTTCAATCAGTTCAAGGTCTTGGGCTTCCATGTACCGCTCCTTTGTTACTGGTTGTTACGGACTTCCCGCCGCACCCGAAAGCAGCGAAGTCGAGTGCGTCCGTACTATTGTAAGTCAGATGCTTTCACCGACTCTTCAAATCGGCATGTATATGCTAACTGACTTTTTTCTTTGTTCAACGTCGTCTAAAAAAATGCAACAAAAACTGTTGGATTTATGATTTGACCACGTTCCGAATAAAGCGATTAAAAAATTGATGCCGACTTAAACCACTTCCAGTGTGCTTCGACATACCTTTATCCGTCAAATATAATCTGTAACCTTTTACTATCACAGACGAACAAGAGCGTTCACGGTCACTACTCTACCTTTTTGAGGTATTTGAGCTTCGACTCCAACTCTTCAGTTTTTTCCTTTTCAGGGCCATTGCTCAACTCAATCATCTCCATGTGCGATTTGAGCAACCCTTTCAACTGAATCTCAAACTGTGATCTCTGTCTTTTGAGGGATTCAATTTCCTCGTGCAGTTGAGCAATACGGTTGTGACCGCTCTGCACAGCGGCGTCAGCTTTGACACGCGCCTCATCAATGATGAGTTGCGCTTCTTTGCCAGCCGAGACCTTGAGATCATCCACCATTTTCTGGGTCGATATCAAGGTGTCCCGCAATGTCTCATCCCTCTGGCGATACTCTTTGACAGCCCTTTCCAGCCGCTTGATCTTCTTGCGCAAGCCCTTTTGCATGTCCGCGGCACTACCAAGAACCTCAGCCAGTTCAAGCATGAACTGGTCAACTTCAGTGGTTGAATACCCGAACATGCGACGGGAAAACTGCTTATTGAGTAAATCAATCTTGGAAACGGTCATGTCTTCCTCCTTCAAGAGAAACCTCTTTGAAGTAAAGCATCACTACATTGGAACGCCAGTGCCCAAAGAAAAGGAAAGCCGCATGAGATTGCCGACAACAACGATCTCACACACCTTAATGGCCAGAAGGACCACCACAGGCGAGAGATCTATGCCGCCCACAACGGCGAAAGGAATGATTGAGCGAATCTTGTAGAAAACCGGTTCAGTCACACCGCGCAAAAAGCGCACGATGGGATTGTACGGATCAGGATTCACCCAGGAAAGCAACGCGGATATGATGACAATCCAGAAATAGGCGTTGAGAACCAAACCAAGTACAGTCGCTATAGCGCGGACAATCAAGTCCATGAATCCTCCAGAAGGCATGGGTCATAACCCACTGCCGGTAATATCAATGATTGTAATTTCGCACACCAAGGTGCAATAATCAAGTCCTAAAACGCGCAAGGATCGCCGTGATAGCATTGCTGCATTGCGGCCTTAATATCCCAGAAACTTTCAATATGCACTTCCGCATCAAGTCTCTGATCCTTGTATGCCCAGAACCGAACCCCAGAGGCTTGAGCCGTCTTTTCATCCACCAGGGAATCGCCAATATATGCCACCTGATCCGGGCGCAAACCATGAACACCCAAAATGGTGTTTATTCCTTCCGGGTGCGGTTTCGGGGTCACCACTTTTGTGGAGTTGATGACCGGATGGAAAAAGCCCTCCAGGTCCATAAGACTCAATATGAAGTCGATGGTTTCCCCTCGACTGGTATTAACCGCCATTTTGAATCCGGCACTGCGAAGCCAACTCACAAACTCGCGAACCCCTTCGGAACGCTTGAGGTACTCAACAAGCGTCGAAGAGTCGAAATTCCTGGTCGCTTCCCATGCCTCTTCGAGTTTATCCTCAGGCACAATATGAATGATGGCATCCTTGTGCGTGTGCATATGCACATACTCGATCTCGCTCGGAGTGATCGGAGACAACCCAAGCTGCTCTTTGATCTTTCCGTAATAATGTATGTTGGCCTGCAACGAATCGATGAGAACGCCATCACAGTCGAAGACGACACACTTCAGTCCTTCGAGCAAGCTTGTATTCATAAGTTGATTGGCTATTGCCATGAAATCTCCTGAATTATCGAATTATCGCCACAGTAATATTTTTCAGCGCAAAGGGAAGATCAGCCGGTTCACGCCTGCGCCCTGCAAAAACCCATGCCGGGCAAGTGGCTACTTCAGCCCCTTCCGGCAACCCATCGACCGTGTCTGCCGGTGCAAATGAAATTTCCATATCATCCCATTCACTAATAATCTGACTATCCGTACACAGCAGCGTGGTGTCTTCAGAAATAAAAGCTGGCAGTGCTTCAACGATGCGCTTCCACGGCAAAGGAACAGTTTGCTCGTCCGAGGCTCCGCCGGTGTGGCTCTCACGGTTACCGAGATCGAGGACACGCTCATCAATGCGATCATCTTCGTCAACGCCAAGAGTTTTGTCCATGGATTTCCATGAATTCCTGACACCATCTTCGATTGATGCCAACTCAATCATTTTTTCTTCGAAAAACCACGCCAACAACAGAACGAACTGTGCTTTCGAGGTGGCTTCCTTCAATTCTCGTTCTTGCTTGGAGCCAGTCCCATCATCGAACTGACGAGTCAGTTGGGCCTGAATCGACATGGAGGACCCATCATAATAGTCATCGGCAGTCACTGCGCCAAAATACGCCATTTCACTCGGATCCTTGAACTGCTCACCGAATCGGATGCAGTCATTGATAAGGGCCATGGCTACCTTTTTCTCCAGCGGGAGATTGGCAGGGCGAAACGCACCCTCTTCCTCGGAAACGCCCGGGTCAAATACCACCAGCGAATCAGGGAGATTATCCGACAACAGAACCGAATGCATGTAAGGAAACGACAGCAACATATAAGACTCCTTCAGTCCTCGAGCTTATTGAGGGAATAATGGCGGCATCGCCCCTGGCACAGAGGCAGCAAAAGCACGCAAATATCATCTTGTACATGAGTACAATCAACTACCCCACCTTCCTGGTGGAATACATAATCTTCACACTGCAAAACTTCCCGTGCCATACGGCTGAACCGCATCTGCCACAAATCCGGCACGGCCTCCTGCGAAACGTTGAAACATTCGGCACGTTCCACAAAAGAATCAAAGGCAGCTTCCCAACGAGAAATGACTCGACATCGCCACTTCTGGTTGTATCCAGGATTCAGGTGCTCCTGATACAGGCAGCGCCCTGCCGCAAAATGACGACATCCCAATCCCGGCAGTTTCTCTATTTCAGCCATTACACTTCCTTGACCAACCATGTGCCAACTCTTGAGCAAAGTCGGAATAGTGGTTGATTTTGCTTAGAAGATGTAAAGCCCATACCAGTAATTGTAAAGGCAGACGGCTTCCTTTTCATTCGCAATTTTAGGCAAATCAAAACGAGCCATCTTCTTGACCTCACACTATGTCAGGTGTATAGCCACTATCACTCATGAAATGAAGACTTTTACTTTTGGAGGCAATATATGATTGGTGGATTCGGAGTTTGGGAACTCTTAATTATCCTTGTTATAGTCCTGGTTATTTTCGGTGCCAAGAAATTGCCCGAGATCGGCGATGGCGTAGGCCGCGCTATCAGCAACTTCAAAAAAGCCTCCAACGAGCCCGAGGAGATCGACGTTACTCCTAAAAAAGAAGAAGAAAAAAAGAAGGAAGACGCCTAGTCTTTCCCTTTATGAAAAAGATCGAAGCCCGACTGCACATGCAGCCGGGCTTTTTGTTTTTCCAAAAATCGTGATGGGGATGTTATTTCGGTTCTGGTGAATTCTCAGCAAACAGCTCAAAACCGCGACGAACATAGGCAATTCCGGATAGAATCGTGGTCAGTGCTGTCAGCCAAACGAGAAAAAACAGAAAAAGCGGGGAATCGAATCCAAAGGTACGACTGACCATAACGAAAAACACCAAGAAAATCTGAGCTACCGTGTTGAATTTGCTGATCCAGATGGGCCTGATTCTGCTGCGGACGTCCACTCCCCAAAAATTCAGGACTGAAAGCCCGCCAATGATAATGGCATCCCTACTGACAACAAGGACGGCAACCCAGGCTGGCAACCACCCTTTCACGGCAAGGCAGATAAATGTCGTAACAAGAAGAGCTTTGTCCGCCAAAGGATCAAGCATGGCCCCCAACTGCGTACGCTGGTTCCAAATACGGGCCAAAAAACCATCCAGAGCATCTGTCAGCCCTGCAACCAGAAATAGGATCCACGCAAGCGTGAAGTTCTCGCTGATATAAGCCATCACGAACACCGGGGTCAGAAGAATCCGGATTATCGTAAGGATGTTGGGAACTGTCCAAATAGCATCCCGCCCCACGGCAACTCCTATTCTTTTACGGAATCTCCCGCCAACTGATAGGTCAAGCCGCGCTGCGGCAGATAAGACTGCAAGAGCATACGGAACCTCTGTGCATCAATATAGCGCAGCGTCCAGGTTCCACCGACTCCAGACGGCAGCATGTCCAACTCAACCAGCTCAACTTCCTGCACGGCGTTTTCCCATCCACGCAACCGGGCATCAAACTCCAGCGCTGCATCAGAGGAAAACCACCCGTTCACGGAAAGCACTTCCTTGTCCTTGGCGACACTCTTGTCGGCAAGCTGCTTGAAATAACGGCTCCAAAGAGTAAACCAGACAACGGAAATATCCTTGCTAACGGCAGTCCACTCTTTGTCTTCAGTTTCAAAACGCCCCTTGAAAGTCCCTTCAGGTCCAGGCTCAAAATAAAAAGCGGGAAAGGCGTCAGGCGTATTGCGAATACCCGTCAGAGTCATGAATCCCTGAACACTTGAAATCTGCTCCTCCGAAAAGGACTCAGGCAAAGAGACAGAAGCACCCAGGGGCTCAGTGGAGGTGACAGACAACCCCATGTTATGCAGTGCTGAGCGCAGCAGGTTCCTGTTAACGCGCACATCAAGCGTCAGGTTAACACCCTCTTCACCCGAATGCATTGATACGACTTTATATCCCTGAATATATGGCTTGTATCGAGTGACCATGTACTCTTTGAACAAAGTCCCTCGCTCTTCACTCATAATCCCGGGCAAAATAAGTGAACTTTCCTGCAACAGGGCCTCGGCAAACCCTTCTGTCATGGCCTTGTTTCTCAATGCCATAACCGATGTCTCAGGATCAGCCGGGACAAAGACTTCAACAACGCCCGCAGATGCTGTTGAAACCGTAACCACGCTCAAGATTAAAGCGAAAAAAACATATTTTAACGAATTCATTTTATTGCAAATCCTCGGATTTCAGAACATTTTCAACAGCTTCGGGATCTTCAGAAGATTCAGGCACAGGCATGACAATGACGACACGACAATTTGCAACAACTTCATGCGACTGCAAAATAGCCCGGGCCAATCGTGCCATGGGAGTGGGAATGATTACATCGGTTCGCCAGGAACCAAAAGCACTTGATGCGGGAATGAGGAGTGGGTTGTTGCCAACACGAGTCTTCAAAGCCAGCGGATCGGCAGTGGTAGAATAAGCAACCACCCCTTTTTCCACGGCATTAGCCCGGCTCACCATGAAAGCTCCATACACACCAATTCCATCCTGTCCATATACAACAGGTGTCAGGCTTGGTGTCATCTGAAGATGAGAAGCATCAATAATCAGTCCAGTAAACAAACCGGCTCCACCACCCGCTTCCTCGGGGAGTTCGCCGCCTTCAGCATCAGTTTCTTCCGATGTAGTGGCAAGCTTTGGGGGAATGCCGCTCTGAAACGGAATGGTCGTGGGCAACACCAGATCGGCCAGACGACCTCGAAGAATCTCAGAAGCCACTACCTCGCCGACCCCATCGAAAACAGCAGGGCGTTCAAGAGGAGAATTCTGTACTACTCCACGAACTTCAGTCGCCAATTCCGGCTCCTGAGTCAGGTAGGAGTGAACGGTCTGTTTGGCATCTATCCGTGTGGACAGGATCATATCCAGCATCTGCTTTCTGGCAGAAGAAACAGCTTTTCGAGTAACAAGAGGATCGAGAACCGCTACCTCCCCATCATCCGTTTCCGGCTGCTCAATTGACCGCTTCACTGTGATGGCGCCATTGCCCCATGTGATAGTCCCGTTGGATTCAAATGTTTGCACGTAGCCGTCAAAGGCTACCCCGACACCAGGAGAAGCAAGCACTATACCGAGACACAGAAGAATTATTCTCAAAGACATATGATGTAGGGTCCTTGGTAATCAAAAAAAGGTTGCTATGACTTGGAAAACTGCCCTCATGTATCGCGCTTGACCGATTTCCGCAAGCGGCTTGCCGTGTCGTTCCGGCAGTGCTAGTCTTTATCAAACACTATCATTGGGAGCGAGTATGCTTATACACCTCATGCAGCACGGAGCCTCATTACCAAAGGAACTCGATGCCCATCAGCCGCTCAGCCCCCTCGGGCGAGAGCAGGTGACCAAATCAGCAAAGGCAGCCAAGATTCTCGGCCTGAGATTTGAACTGATTATCGCCAGTCGCAAAACACGCTCTCAACAGACGGCCGAGATCATTGCAAAACACACAGGATATCCAGTACGCCGCATTGAAATCTCGGACTCCGTCAAAGCAATGGCTGATCCATTGAAAGCCATTGCATTCTTACGAGAATACAATGGCTTGGATTCCATCTTCATTGCCGGACACCTGCCGTCACTCGCTCAAATCGCATCATACCTTCTTGTGGGTAGCGATAAAATGAACTTGAGCATCACCAATGGCGGATTAATGCAGATTGATTATTCTTTTTCTGAAAAGGCGGGCCAACTCAACTGGGCGCTCTCCCCTTCACAGTTAGCCCTTATAGCCGAGGATTAACCTCTGTCCCTGATCCAGGTTTCGACTAGATCAGCTATGGCGTCATTTTCGCCAGGAGAAAACCAATTAATGTTTTCTTCTTTCTTGAACCATGTGATCTGTCTTTTGGCATAAGCTCGAGTATTCTTGATCCAAAGCTTCTTGGCTTCTTCCAAGGTATACTCATCACGCAAATAGCCCAGGACTTCGGCACATCCGATTCCTGTCCAGCCGGGAGCGGCAGGATCAGCATTCCTTGCCATTGCAGAGCGGGCTTCATCAAGCGCACCCCCGGCAATCATCGCATCTATCCGTTGAGCCAGCTTCGGCTCCAGGGTATTCAGTTCGATGCTCACACCTATTTTCAAAGAGGTATATGGCGCCGCCTTGTGTTCACTATTTGTGTGCCACCATGTCATAGTATGACCGGTTGCCAAATACACTTCAGCTGCTCTCGCATTTCGCTGTGAGTCATTCGGGTGGATCTTTGCAGCATAATCAGGGTCTACCGAATCCAATTCGGCATGCAGCTTTTGCGGCCCCTCAAGCCGTACCCTTTCAAGGACCGACTCTCGAATATCTGTCGGTATTTCTGGAATTGGGGCAATGCCACTCAACAGCGAGCGCAAATACAACCCGGTTCCACCAACCAGTATCGGCAAACGGCCCTCTGCTCGGACTTCATCAATAGTGCGCATGGCAAGATCGATGAAGCGGGCAGCATTCATTTTTTCCTCAGTAGG
Organism: Pseudodesulfovibrio profundus; assembly: GCF_900217235.1. Lineage (NCBI taxonomy): Bacteria > Pseudomonadati > Thermodesulfobacteriota > Desulfovibrionia > Desulfovibrionales > Desulfovibrionaceae > Pseudodesulfovibrio > Pseudodesulfovibrio profundus. Next base: position 885,994 of record NZ_LT907975.1, read on the forward strand.
AAGAAAACCATACAGCAAGTGCGGACAGGCTGCCTGCTCCTCTGCATCGGGCTGGGCGGTGATAAGAGGGAAGTCAGCATAGACCTGTCGTGAATCGAAATTGATCACGCTGGCAGGTATGCGACGAGAAACAGCTATGGCTGCGGCAGTCTTACCTGTCCCCGTAGGGCCAAGTATGCAAACGATCGGCGGCGCCTCACTCATTCGGACTACTCCTTGGACCCACAGCCAAACTTCATGCCATATTTGACCTGAAGAGCTTTAACTACAGGACCGGGGACAAGCCCGCAAACATCGCCACCATATTTAGCCACTTCCTTGACTATGGTGGAACTGAGGTACATCCATTTGAAGTCGGTCATCATGAACACCGTCTCGATCTCTCGCTCGAGTTTTCGGTTCATCAACGCCATCTGAAATTCGTACTCGAAGTCCGAGACAGCCCTCAGCCCTCTCATTATTACACCGGCGCCTTTATCCTCCACGTAATCAATCAAGAGGTTGTTAAAAGGCTCGATAGTCAGGTTGGGCTCATCTCTGAACACTTCCTTGGCAAGCTCCAGTCGCTCCTCAATGGAAAACAGCGTTTTCTTGGGGGTACTCTCTGCCACTGCCAATATAACTTTATCAAAGACTTTCAGCCCGCGTCGAATGAGGCTGACATGTCCCATTGTCAAAGGGTCAAACGTTCCGGGATAGACTGCCAACTTGGGGTTCACTTCCGCCATAACAATATCCTGGTCTGGCCGTATTCACGGTCGGTTATAAGTTCCATATTCGCTACAGCTCCTTCATCAGGAGCCTTCACTGTACTTTCGACTTCGGCCAACACAAAAGCGTCATCTGCTATCCATCCATTGGCCAAAGCTTTTTCCAAAGCGGGAACCAATAAATCCTTACCGTATGGCGGGTCAATGAAAACTAAGTCAAAAGGTTTTTCAGGCTGGCTGCTCAACAAGGAAAACAGGTCTTTTGTAACAACCTTTGCATTGCGAGCAGGGACTTTCAGTTCTTTGAGGTTGCTTCGGATCAGCGACGCAGCTTTTTTGTTTTTTTCAACAAACCAGGCTGTCTCCGCCCCTCGGCTCAAACATTCAATACCGAGGCTACCGCTCCCTGCAAACATGTCTATGACGCGCACGTCTTCAAAGAAAACGCCCCGCGCCATGAGCATGGAGAATATTGATTCCCTGACTTTCATGGTTGCAGGTCGGTACCCCGGTCCTTCACAGGTCTTTAGCTTCCGACCTTTATATAAACCACCAACAATACGCATTTACATCTCAGAAATCAGCGCGATGATCTCGCGGTTAACGTCGAGCAGCTTATCACGCAGCTCCACCTGATCGACCCATGGACGATTCTCCACATCCTTAACCCGCTGTCGAAGTTCGTCATACAACGACTCGGAATCCTTGAGCAGGTATTCCCAATCCACACGGGGCCGGGCCACTTCCATGTCGATGACTGGAGCATGTTCCACGCCTGGCTCCAGCTCCAACTCTTCCATGTATTCAGGGATATGTACTTCGAATCCGAAACGACTGGTGATGAGATCACCAAATTCTTTCTGGACCTCTGCCTCACCATGGACAAGAAAAACCTTCACCGACTTGCCCCGCATGGTACCCAGCCAGTCCATAAGATCATCCTGTCCAGCGTGACCAGAAAATCCATTGATGGTGAAAACCTTGGCATTAATAGCCACTTCCTCACCAAAAATCCTAATTTTCTTAGCACCGCCAAGAATCTTCCTGCCCGGAGTTCCGACCCCTTGCCAACCAACAAAAACCACGCTTGCACCAGCTTTCCATAAATTATGACGCAAGTGGTGTTTTATGCGACCAGCGTTAGCCATGCCACTGGCTGAAATAACAACGGCGGGGCCTTTGGATTCGTTAATCGCCTGGGACTGCTCCTTGCTTTCCGTGAAATGCAGATTGGGAAGATCAAGGGGATGATCACCATTCTTGATGAATTCCTGCGTCTGCTCATCATAGAATTCAGGATGTTTTCTAAATATTTCAGTGGCACGAATCGCCAAGGGACTATCCAGGTACACTGGCATATCAGCAGGCAAACGCCCTTGTTTGCTCAGAAGAAACAGCGAATAGATTATTTGTTGGGATCGCTCGACAGCGAAGGCAGGGATGACCACTTTCTCTCTGTTCGAGTAACTGTACTCAATAGCTGCGGCCAACTGTTCGAGACTTTCCTCTTCTGCCGGGTGGTTGCGATTGCCATAGGTCGACTCGATAAATATATAGTCAGCAGCTTCAAAATCATCCGGATTTTCAACGATAAGCTGTTCAGGCCGTCCAAGGTCACCCGAGAATACCGATCGAACGACTTTCCCATCTTCTATGGCTTCAATCTCGATAAAAGCTGACCCCAGAATATGTCCGGCGTTCTTGAACGTTACCTTGATATTGGGAGCAGGTTCAAAGACCTGATCATACTCAGTCGTCGCCAACAGGGGGATAGTGTTTTCCGCATCATTAATCGTATAGAGGGCTTTAATGGTTTGAATCCCCACCCGCTGCCGCTTTCTGTTGCTCCACTCTGCTTCCATTTCCTGAATATGTGCTGAATCAAGAAGCATTATCTCCAGAAGATCACGTGTTGGGGCCGTGCAGTAGATGGGGTTTTTATACCCTTTGGAAACAAGCGCGGGGAGATAGCCGCTATGGTCTATATGCGCATGCGTGATCAGTATGAAATCAAGATTCTTTGCGTCATACGCATCAAAATTCCAGTTTCTTTTTTCAATTTCCTTATTTCCCTGATGCAACCCGCAATCAATGGCAAACCGCTTTCCGGCGCATTCGATTATGTAACAGGATCCACTGACAGTCCGGGCCGCGCCCATAAAGGTAATCTTCATAAATCGTCCTTTCATCCGATTCTTCCAACCATCTGTGCAATAATCCACTTCCGAAAGGGAAAAAATCGGTGTATTGAGAAACATACGGGATGATATCACCCATTATCCATCCTCAAACTACATGCATCATTAACGACGATCAATCAACTATCTATCATGATGCATAATGTAATCAAACTCGCACCAAGGAGATATCCATGACCCAGCGCTCCAAACAGTTTCTCATCGACGACCTTTCCATTCAGGAATCGTGGCGACTTTTCAAAATCATGTCCGAAATCGTCGATGGTTTCGAAAATCTTTCTGATATCGGTCCGGCGGTATCCCTGTTTGGCTCGGCCAGAGTCAAGCCGGAAGAACCCCTTTACGAAAAGACCGTGGAAATCTCCAAAAAACTCTCTCAAGCCGGCTACTCAGTGATCACGGGCGGCGGCCCAGGCCTTATGGAAGCTGGAAATAAAGGAGCGTTCGAAAATGGAGGAGAGTCCATCGGACTCCACATCCACCTGCCGATGGAGCAGCACAACAACCCATACCTGCATATCCGCAGTGATTTCAGGTACTTTTTCATTCGTAAGCTGATGTTCATCAAGTACGCAATGGCATATGTAGCCCTGCCTGGCGGTTATGGTACTCTGGATGAGTTGGCCGAAGCATTGGTGCTTATTCAAACACATCGCATCAAGCCGTTCCCCATTATCCTGTTTGGTTCCGAATTCTGGGGTGGCCTTGTCGACTGGTTCAAGGATCAGCTTGTTACCAACTCGTTCTGCCACGAAGATGACCTGGATCTTTTCAAGGTCACCGATGACCCGGATGAAGTGGTCAGCCACATCAAGAAGCATGTAATTATTTAGTGTGACCAACAGCACAAAAGCCTTATTATACGGCTTGGCGACAGTGGGCATCTGGTCCACTGTCGCCTCAGCCTTCAAGATATCCCTACGCCATCTTGATCCAATCCAACTGCTGCTGTGCGCCTGCACAGTGTCACTGTTGGTCCTGGGTTCCATAATTATTGTTCAGGGGAAAATCACCGCCCTACGCCATCTTTCTGCAAGACAATATCTGTTTGCAGCCGGTATGGGAGTACTCAACCCATTCCTGTATTACATTATTTTGTTCAAAGCATATGACTTGCTTCCCGCCCAGGAAGCTCAACCACTCAACTACACCTGGGCCATTACTCTTTCGATTCTGTCAGTCCCACTGCTCGGCCAGAAACTACGGTTCAAAGAGGTCGTTGCCATCTTGATCAGTTATGCAGGGGTGCTGATCATATCAACGCACGGCCAGATTCTTTCTCTCAACTTTTCCAACCCCATGGGAGTAACACTCGCCCTGACATCGACGATCATCTGGGCTTTGTACTGGATAGGAAACACGAAAAGTATAATTGACCCCATTGTCGGGCTCTTCCTCAACTTCTCAACAGCCCTGCCGCTCATATTCATAGCGACACTAATATACTCCCAAATGCCGACGCTGACACTTGAAGCTATTGCAGGAGGCGCCTACGTAGGGCTTTTCGAGATGGGAATCACTTTCGTACTCTGGCTCACCGCCATGAAGTATGCAGCCAAACCTGATGGTGGAGGGACAGCACGGATAGCGAATCTTATTTTCCTGTCACCTTTTTTGTCGCTTGAGACCTCTGCACGGCAAATCCCACACTTTTACTCTTTAACTATTTGATTTATTATGCTATTATTTCTCCATCCAAAGGAGGAAGGCATGGCTATTCGGCAGAAAGGACCTCGGTTGGGTGATTACTTCCTGGGGCACCGCAGAACCAAGACCACATTTCTGGATGAGATCAACGAACTCATCGACTGGCAGCCCATCAACGCCTTTCTGTGCAAGAAGATCAGGCGCAAGGCCAACGCCGTGGGCAATCCCGCCTATCCGCCTCTGGCGATGTTCAAGATTCTGCTCTTGCAGCGTTGGTACAACCTGAGTGATCCGGGCGTGGAGCAGGCGCTGCTCGACCGGCTCTCCTTTGTCAGATTTACCGGTTTTTCCATCGAGGACGACGTGCCGGACGAGACCACCATATGCCGTTTCCGTAACGGTTTGATCCGCCTGAAGGTGCTGGACTCCTTGCTCGACATGCTTAACCGCCAGCTTGAAGGACAAGGGCTTCTTGTCCGTGAGGGAGCCGTGGTGGACGCCTCGGTAGTCGAGTCGCAGCGGCGGCCGCGCAAGGTTATCGACGTGATGCCTGAGGACCGTTCCGAGGACGCCGAAGAACAGGATGGGCCGGTGGACTGCCGGGTCAGCTATTCGGATGACGAGGAGGCGGCCTGGCTCCGCAAGAGAAATCGGGCCTATTACGGCTACAAGCTCCATGCCGCGACGGACAGTCGAGACGGGTTTCTGCTCTGTGGTCACATCACTCCCGCGAACCATTCGGACACGGGCGAATTCGAGCGGCTCGTGAATGGCGTCGGCCTTGATCCCGGCGCACGGGTTTATGCGGACAAGGGCTATTGCAGCGGGAAGAACCGGGACATTCTGTTTGATCGCGATTTGGAGGACGGAACCATGGACAAGACGCCTCGTGGCGGCAGGCTGACAGACTTCGAAAAGACCCGCAACCGTGACATCAGCAGCATTCGGCAAATAGTCGAGCGGGCCTTCGGCACACTCAAACGTGGCTACGCATTCTTTCGGTCCCGATACGTGGGTCGTGAGAAGGTGGAGGGAGAGTTCCACATCCTCGCCATGGCGTTCAATTTGAAAAAAGCTGTTCGACTGGCGCGAGCCTGAAGGGAGAGGTGCGTCCAAAATCCGGCATTTCGGCCAGAAATGGCAGGAAAAGGCCGGGAATGAGCCCAAGCTGGGGTGCGGTCAGAACATCAAATTGGGTGCGGAGCGCAAGGCACGGACGCGAAAAGGGGATGCGCAGAGGTCTCCGCTTATATTGATTCACTTCCTCATCGGAGAAACGATTTTGCCATCAACTTTTACAGGGCTGGGTCTTATCGTCATCGGAAACGCCCTCATGCAATATAAAGGAGCCTAACTTCCATCAAACAAGACCCTACTCTCTCACTCGTTTGAAATATCATTATAACAATGAGAGTCTAGACTCTCACATCCGCCGCAATGACACCATTCACCTGTCCATTCTCATCAAAAAAAGGACTTGATACGGTGATGCAATTATCTCCAGAAGCAGAAGAAACATAGACTTCAGATATATAAAACGTCTTGTTTTCAACTGCACCGGAAAACCAGGCTCTGTCCTTCCAGTTTTTACCATATGCGATTTTGTCTTCCGAAAAGTCTGTGACTCTTCCTCCCATGTTGCTAACCGTCTGTACTCCATCAGCATCGGTAAGGTACAAGAGTTCAAGGAATTCATTTGCACGTAAAGCACTACGCATGGCGTCTTCCTGCTGTGCACGATCCTTGGAATGAATCTTCGGTGAAGCAGCGAGCCTGCGTATTACATCCTGCACGGTCCCATTACCTACCATGCGAAAAACACCCGTCATAGTTGAAAGCTCGTCCACCCTGGCTGTTAATGAACCAAGGGCCGCCATGGCCGACTCCATCTGCTCACCTGTATTTTGTGAAATGGAATGAATCTCGGTAATGGTTCGCGTCACCTCTTCACTGGCGATCGACTGCTGGGACGAGGCAGACGCAATAGAACGAATCCTATCAGCACTGCTCTCTGCCAAATGGACTATTTCTTCCAATGCCTCCCCGGAATCATGAGCAAGCGATGCGGCTCCATCAGCAAGCTCAGTCATATCCCGCACTCCCTTGATGGTAAGGTGAACCTGCTCCTGAATACCGTCAATTGCCGTCCCAACATCCTTGGTGGCATCCATTGTCTTCTCAGCCAACTTCCTGACCTCATCGGCCACGACAGCAAACCCTCGTCCCGCTTCACCGGCCCGGGCCGCTTCAATGGCAGCATTCAACGCAAGCAGGTTTGTTTGATCAGCAATATCGGATATAACACCCATGATCTTGCCAACCCCTTCCGCCTGCTCCCCAAGCCCGGCGACCCGGTCAGTCAAAGCCTGAGAATCACCAGAAACCTTGCTGATGGATGTAAGGGTCTTACTGACTATAGTTGCCCCATTCCCGGCATTTTCCATTGTTTGAACCGCTTCTTGAGCAGCGGCCTCAGCATTGGCAGCAGTCTCTGAAACAGTGGAGTTCATTTCTTCCATAGCGGAGACTGCTTCCGTGATATAACGCTGCTGATCCATAGCTCCTGTCAATGCACGGTCAGAGGATTCTCCTAAATTTCGGGCCTCGGTACTTATACCCTGCACTGAAACATCAAGGGTCCGGGAAGCTGAAAGCAACCCTTCGCAACGAGCAGCCTCACCCTTTTCACGCGCTTCTTTTTCTTGCTTTTGAGCTTGAGACTTTGCTTGCTCTGATTCAAATAGGACAGTTTCGTTGGATTTGATCCGTTTTTCCAACTCATCTATGTAATTAACAATATGGTGTATACCACCACGAGCTTCGCCAATTTTGTCACCTAAGGAAGCTAATGATTCACAGCTACCAGACCCATTGCCCACCGACTCCATGTAATCTGACAAAATTTTAATTTTATTTGATTTATTACGTGACACAAGCAACCACACCCCAACCATTCCCAAAACGGAACATCCACCCAAAGCAACCAGTGACCATGTCAGCAACTCAACTTTTGCTGACAGAATTGTCACACTCTCTTCACTGGCTACAGCCTGATCAGCACAGCCCAGCATACCGATCATCACAAAAACACTGAACGTCAACAGTCTAAAAAAATTGGAATTCTTGGACTTCATCGCGAAAACTCCCCCGCATTGCTAAATGATTATCGGGAAAGAGAATAGCAAGAGCGAGGCCAATCAAAATACAAAGCACAACAAAAGGGCGACGTACCTTAGGTACGTCGCCCTTTTTATCTATCGAATCTTTAAGAGCTTAGCTCTCATCAATCAAAGGAAGTCAGGATCAATGGCAGCCTTGCCTCCAGCTAAAATGACTTTCATATAACGAATAGTTCGATCATCCACTGGAACAATAGGAAAGTTCTCACGACAGGCGTCACATTGTGCCATGGCAGGACGTGACGGCGAGATAAGCGGAACCTCTCTACTGCAATGAGGGCATGGGTAAAGAAAAATCATTTCCATACCTGCGGGTTTCACAGGTGTTAACGGTTTGCTACCAGCCACGGTTATCCCCTTTTGATCAGTTGTTTACCAGTCATGGCCTGAGGCTGATCTACCCCCCAAAGCCCGAGAATCGTTGGCGCAATGTCACCGAGAATCCCTTTCTCAAGGGTTGCGTCCTCACATCCCTGCTCAATGTATACAAATGGAACTGGATTAGTGGAATGCGCTGTATGTGGAGTGCCATCTTCGGCAATCATTTGTTCTGCATTGCCATGATCTGCAGTCAGTAAAACCCGACCGCCTTTATCCAACACTGTTTCAACGATACGCTTCACACATCCGTCTACAGTCACACACGCTTCCATCGCGGCACTGATGATACCGGTATGGCCGACCATATCCAAGTTGGCAAGATTGCAGACACAAAGATCATACTCTTCAAACTTATCAACAAGTATATCAGCCACTTCATCAGCACTCATCTGTGGCTTTTGGTCATAAGTTGCGACCTCGCGAGGAGAAGGCACCATAACCCGATCTTCGTTCTCGAATGGCTCTTCACGGCCGCAATTGAGAAAATAGGTCACATGAGCGTACTTCTCGGTTTCAGCAATCCGCAATTGCTTCATCCCCAATCCGGAAACGACTTCACCAAGCGTGGAATCGTATGACTCAGGCGGGAAAGCATTAGGGAGAGGGAAAGAGCTTTCGTATTGCGTCATAGTCGCAAATTCAGCGAATTTCGGACGGCGGTTACGTGCAAACTCAGCAAACTCCGGCTCGAACAACGCTCGACTGATTTCTCGCGCTCTATCAGCCCGGAAATTGAAAAAGAACACACCGTCATTATCACCAATGCTTCCATCGACACCGCTGACAACGCCGGGCTTCACGAACTCGTCGTTCTCACCGACATCGTAGGACGCCTGGATACCGGTCAAGGGGTCAGACATCTGAACACCCTCGCCATCGACCATTGCCTTATAGGCAACTTCCACACGCTCAAAGCGATTATCCCGATCCATGGCCCAGTAGCGACCGCTGATTGTTGCGATCTTACCAATCCCCAACTCAGCCATCTTTTCCATCAATTGACGAGTATACCCAAGCCCACTTGTGGGTGGCGTATCTCTTCCGTCCAGAAAGACGTGGATGAAAACCTCTTCAAGCCCATACTGCTTAGCGGCTTCAAGCAATGCATAAATGTGATTCTGGTGGCTATGAACACCACCATCAGAAACCAACCCCATCAAATGAAGACGGCCGCTACCGGCTTTGGTTTTGCGAAACAGCTCTACCAGAGTCGGATTCCCTGCAAACTCTCCCTGCTCAATAGCCATATCGATTCGGGTCATGTCCTGATAGATCACGCGCCCACCACCGATATTCATGTGGCCAACCTCAGAGTTCCCCATGAATCCATCAGGTAACCCGACGTCCCGTCCCGAACACCTCAATTCCGTATGAGGATACGCGCCGAGTACTTTGTCGAGATACGGGGTCGCTGCATTGCTTACACAATTGCCTTCCCCATCTGGAGCTATCCCCCAGCCATCAAGAATCAACAGGAGAGTCTTTTTAGGTTCTGCCATCTTCGTCCCTCGGTAGGTTACGCTTCCAGCCGCGGGGCTTCAGCCCACATGCCTTCAATGTTGTAGAATTCGCGCAGTTCATCAATAAATACGTGAATAAGTACATCGTTAAGATCCACCAGTATCCATTCACCGGTCTGCTGCCCTTCCATACCCAGAAATTCGATGCTGTTCTCTGCCGCTTTCTCCAGAAGCTGATTAGCCAGAGCCTGAGCGTGCTTCACGCCGCGGGCAGAGACTATCAGCGTCATATCCGTCACAGAACTGATCTTCGACACATCCATGATAACGATGTTTTCACCTTGTTTGTCGGTGAGCCACTCTGCCACCATGCGTGCTTTTTCTTCGCTGGGAATCTGAACGAATTTCTTTTCTTTTTTCATATATCAACTCATTTTGGTTAATCGAATCATCCTTTTGGATACTGTGCCAATACCACTTCACTCATTCCCCTTTTGGGAACGTGGTGAATATTGTCAGCATCACGCCAGTACTCGATATTGTTGTCTGTCGAAAGTGGTTCAATCACCACTTTTTCGTTTGGCACTCCCAAGGCAAGAACCAGGAGAATTTCATACTGTTCATCCAGCTTGAGCAACTCCGCTAACTTCCGGCGCTTGATAGTACCTATCATACATCCGCCCAAGCCCTTCTCCACTGCCCCCAGCATCATTGTCTGGGCAGCAATTCCATGGTCACTGAAGGCTTTGTCGGCAATCGTCTTGTCCAATAAAATAATGATGTACCCGGTTGGACGCTCACCGGGGTCCGGCCCTTGCCACTCCTTCAAATAGCCAGCCCATCCCAATAACGGAAAGATATCCTCACACTGAGACTGATCGGCAGTTACTATATATTTAAGTGGCTGTTTGTTCATGCCGGATGGAGCAAGTCGTGCCAAATCGACAAGTTCGACGAGTGTGCCCACATCAACTGGACGTGCCTGATCGAACTTTCGTCGGGATCTGTTGGCCGCAACCAATTCCTTGAACTTCATATTGTCTCCACCATGTTGAGTGCCAATACATAAAGGAGTTTGCCAATACCCGCAACGGCGGATTTAGCTCACCGCCCACTATATAACCCGGACGCGACAGCCTTGAATGAATATCAACTCAGCGCTCGAACGAGTTGTAAGCAAAGTGTGCAAACCAACCAGTTATCTTGTTCCCAGTGAAAGATAAACATCCATCCCAAACAAACAATACCGTTGAAAAGCAGCACCAATAACGACATGTCTCCATATCGCGAAAAGCAAAGAGACTTCATGTTGTGAAATATAGCCTCCCAATGCCTTTTTTATGGTCAACAATGCCAACCCATCCTGATATCCTCTTGACGCAACTGACAACTTGGGGCAATCTTCGGCCTATGCAAATTACTCTATTCAACCGCAGTTTCTTTTTTATGAGCCTCCATTAGGAAGTTCGTGGAAACCGCATAATGCTGACTACAAAAAGACCACGGGCTTCCGGACCGTGGTCTTTTTTTTGGATAAACGAAGGCTGAGGGCCTGCAATAAGGAGAGAGAGGATGATTTACGACATTAAAAACGAGACCATGCCAAGAGAGGACTTGGAGAAGCTCCAGTTGAAACGGCTCAGGGCTCTGTGTGAACGGGTTTACGCCAACGTCCCCTTCTACAGGAAAAAGTTCGATGAACTGGGCGTCAAACCTCACGACATTCAGAGCCTGAAAGACATTTCGCTCTTGCCGTTCACGGTCAAGCAGGACCTGCGCGACCAGTACCCCTTTGGAATGTTCAGCGTTCCCAAGGACCAGATTGTTCGCATCCACTCTTCTTCCGGCACCACAGGCAAAGCCACTGTCGTCGGATACACACAGCGTGACATCGACAACTGGGGCCAACTCATGGCCCGTTCCTTCATGGCGGCAGGCGCCACTGCATCGGATTCCGTTCACAACGCCTACGGATATGGTCTGTTCACCGGTGGTCTGGGTGCGCATTACGGAGCCGAGGCCCTAGGCGCTACCGTCATTCCCATTTCGGGTGGAGCAACAAGGCGCCAGGTCATGCTGCTCAAAGACTTTGCGCCAGATGTCATTTGCTGCACCCCCTCGTACGCCTTGTTCCTTGCGGAAACCGGTGAAGAGATGGGGATCGACATCAAGGAACTGCCACTTCGCATAGGAATTTTCGGCGCTGAACCATGGACCGATGAAATGCGACTCCAGATTGAAAAGCGGCTTGGGATCACCGCCATCGACATCTACGGCTTGTCCGAGATCATGGGCCCCGGCGTTGCCATTGAATGCTGGCAGGCACAAAATGGCCTCCACATTCAGGAAGATCACTTCCTTGCCGAAACCATTGACCCGGAAACGGGAGAACCCGTCGGTCCGGGCGAAGAAGGTGAACTCGTCTTCACCACATTGACCAAGGAAGGCATTCCGCTCATTCGTTACCGCACCCGCGACCTGACCACCCTCGACACCACGCCGTGTAAATGTGGTCGAACAACTGCCCGTATGAAGCGTGTCACAGGCCGTTCCGACGACATGCTCATCATTCGCGGTGTCAACGTCTTCCCATCCCAGATCGAATCGATTCTGATCGAAACGGAAGGCCTCACACCGCATTACCAGTTGATCGTTGAGCGTAAGGGCAACCTTGACACCCTGGAAATTCAGGTCGAAGTCAGTGACAGCATGTTCTCTGATGAGATTAAGAATTTACAACGCGTGGAATCAAAGGTAATGAAAAATATCAAGGAGTTCCTCGGCGTCACAGCCAGAGTCCGACTGGTCAACCCCAAGGAGATCGAACGCTCCATGGGTAAGGCAAAACGCATTATTGACAAGCGAAACGAAGGCTAACCGCCAACAACCAAGGAGAATAGAATGAAAGTTAATCAGCTCTCCATATTTCTGGAAAACCGTGCCGGTCGACTGGCCGAGGTTACCCGTATCCTTTCCGAAGCCAAAGTGAATATTCGCGCCCTTTCACTGGCCGACACTTCCGATTTCGGCATCCTCAGACTCATCGTGTCTGATTTTGATAAAGCCAAGGAAAAACTGAAAGAAGAAGGCTTCACCGTGGGCCGCACTTCAGTTGTCGCCGTCGAGGTTTCCGATGATCCGGGCGGACTGCACAACATCCTCAGCATGCTTCAGGATGCAGGGATCAATGTTGAATACATGTACGCTTTCGTACAGCAGTCCGGCGACTCCGCTGTTTTGATCTTCCGTTTTGATCGGACAGAACAGGGAATTGAGATTCTGCAAAAGAACAACATCACCATCATTCCTGGTGCTGAACTCTACGGAATGTAGTACCAGCAACTCGACATCCAAAAGGGAAGGTCTTTGGCCTTCCCTTTTTTTATCCCTTTAATGTCGACTCATCATCCACTCTCTGGATCAAAACAATCCATTGATGTGGTTCTTTATCTGTTGATATTCCGTATAATTCGCAGGATGTCATTTTTGTGTCAAAAATCTTGCTGAATATTTACACAACAGTTACAAATTGATTTGAAACAAAAGCAAAATACTCAATACAATATAGGCGGATAGATCATGTCGGTAAAGCAAGCTGTCGACAATCAATTTCTCGAATCCATGGAAGGTAAACACCCTTTCCTCAAGCGCATGTTCACTGTTTTCATCTCCCAAGAACCTAAGCGTATCGGGGAAATTCGACAGGCGATCGAAGACAGGGACATGGAAAAACTGAGACACCTTGCTCATGCTCTCAAGGGGGGAGCAGCTACCATGGGGGTCACAGGAGTCAGAGACTGCTGTCTGCTGCTGGAAAACGCTTCCAAAAATCAAGATATGACTGAAGCGCAGTCACTGATTGACACCTTGGAATCAGAGATTCAGGATGCCTATGCTTTTATGTTCACCTTTCTTGCCGAGCACTAAAATCAAACACCTTGACCATTCTGCTTACCAAGGGGGGCAATACCTACCCCAGGCCATATTCGGACCAATCCCAGTCCAGCACGAATGCATGTCCATAGAGCTGTAGCAAGCCATATATACACCAACACATCATCAGCTCGAATCGAACCAATGAAAACGACTATTGTCGCAGCAATGGCAGAAGCTATGAGCATGGCATTGCGCAAATAACGGAAATCCCCTGTTCCCCAATGAACACCATCTGTTGCAAAAGACAAGGACCCGACAGGTTGTGTCAAAGCCACCACCCACCATGCAGGAATGAAGACGGCCACTGCCTGTTCAGGAACGAGCAACCACACCACCTCATCCTGCCCAACAAGCATTCCAATGCATAAGATGCATCCCGTCACCACACTCCAAAAACAGACCAATCCGGCTACCTTTCGTGCTGTATGCTTGTCATCGGCTCCCAGGAAATAGCCTATAAGACTCTGTCCGGTCAGTGCAAAGGCATCCAGAAACAGTGCAGAAAAGATGAAAAACTGACGTATTGCCTGATAGGCAGCTCCTTCATTCGGCCCTGCCAGATTGGCTATGCGTGTGCATAAGGACAGAAAGAGCAGTACTGAGCCTGTTCGTATGAAAAGGTCACCACCGATTCGGACAAGCTTGGCAATGCCCGCCCCATGGATATTGAAAGTAAAACCAAGCTTACGAGACAGAACCCATAACGCCCAGCCACTGCCTATCCATTGACTGATGGTACTCGCCAACGCCGCACCGGCAACCCCCATCGCGGGTAACCCCATATGCCCAAAAATCAATACCCAATCCAAAAGGATATTAATCACATTGATGCCCACAGCAACATACAACGGGGTACGCATATCCTGTACACCACGAAGAGCACCGAAACACGCAAGGGTAACCAAGACCGCAGGCGCACCAAGCAATCGATAGCGCATATATTCGCATGCGAGTGTGTTGACTTCCCCCTGTCCACCCAGCAACAAAGCTATCTCTTCCAGGAACGGAAGCATGAGCAACATCAAAGCGGTACCAATTCCCGCAGCCATAATCGAAGCCAGCGAGGCGACCTTGGTTGCCTGCTCATGATCTCGTCGGCCTTCGGCCTGCGCCACCTCGGTTTGTGTTCCGACACCCAAAAAGGTGAAAGCCCAGAAAATGGAAGTAAAAGCCATTGTGCCGACACCAAGTGCTGCAACAGGAGCGGCGCCAGGCAGTCGCGCGACAAATGCGGTATCAGCCAAGCCTGTCAATGGTTCAGCTATCAGCGAAAACAGCACGGGTACTGACATTTTCAGCAGTGTGCCATTGGGCGTGGAGATAAAAGGATGACTGGATTGGCTCATATTTTAGACTGGATCAATAGTGTTTATGGCTAACAATGATCGATTCTGATCACATTTGGCAGCAAGCAGCAACCATAGAAGTTTCACTTTTCACTTTTTCCTGATAATCAGCAACCATGGAGAATATGAATATACCTTACTGGTTGATGGGATTAAGTGTCCTCTACACATTAATAGAGTTTGCTGGCGTCGTCACAGCCGTTGCAGCCGTCCGCGACACCCGCACCCCCCAAGGTTCAATCGCCTGGGCCATCGCTCTGGTTACCTTTCCACTGATGACCCTGCCCCTTTACTGGATTTTTGGCCGCAACAAATTTCACGGCTACGTGGAGGCCATGCGTGAGGGAGAATCGCGCATTAACGAGTTGGTTGCCAGTGCACGAGAAGTACCGCCTGTCAAAGCTCTTTCCGAGCGGCGAAACCCGGGCGCTCCTCGTTGTGCCTTTGAAACACTTGCAGAACTCCCCTACCTTGACGGAAACGATGTCGAACTGCTTATCGATGGCCCCGCCACATTCGAGGCCATTCTGAATGGTATTAAAGAAGCCACCTCGTACGTGCATATCCAGTTCTTCATTGTTAAGAACGACAGCCTGGGTAACAAAGTCAGGAACCTGCTCATAGCCAAGGCCCAGCAGGGTATCCAAATCCGTTTTCTATATGATGAAGTAGGCTGTCATGCCATGCCCGAGTCGTATTGGGAGACAATGCGCGAAGCAGGGGTTGAAGTTCATCCTTTCAAAACCACCAAGGGCAGAGGCAACCGCTTCCAACTGAACTTCCGCAATCATCGAAAAATAGTCATTGTTGATGGTCACACAGTGTTTGTCGGTGGGCACAACATCGGGGACGAATATCTCGGGAAATCCAAACGGTTCGAGGCCTGGCGCGACACTCACCTCCGCATCTCCGGTCCGGCAGCCATTGGCCCGCGCATCAGTTTTGCCAAAGATTGGTATTGGGCCTCAGGTATCGTTCATGATCTGGACCTGACCATGCCACCACCCACTGGGGACACGGATGTGCTCACACTTTCCTCCGGTCCTGTGGACGACCTGGAGTCATGTTCGCTCATGTTTATCAGAGCAATCAATGCCGCAGAAAAACGCTTCTGGATATCTAGCCCGTATTATGTGCCGGACAGTCCGGTAACCAAAGCCCTCCAGCTTGCGGCGATGCGCGGTGTGGATGTTCGGATCATGTTGCCACAGAAGGCGGACCACCTTCTCGTCTACCTTGCCGGCTTCGCCTGTCTCAAGGATCTCGATCTTCCCGGTATTCGTATCTATAGATACACGCACGGCTTCCTGCATCAAAAGGCGTTTCTGGTAGACGATCAGATTGCAGCCATCGGCACGGCCAACCTCGACAACCGCTCATTCAGACTCAATTTTGAAATGACTGCACTTGTTGAAGACAAACGCTTTTGTAGTGAAGTGGAAGCCATGTTTCGCGCAGACTTTGCACGATGCGAAGAAACCGGCCCCAATGAATACCATCAAAAAGGTATTATTACCCAGACAGTCATCAAATTCACCAGACTGCTTTCTCCCATCCTGTAAATAAAAAAGGGCTTCCATCTCAGGAAGCCCTTTATTGCTATCTATGTTGTAACTCTGGCTACTCAATAACGTCAGCCATAGCGTATAATTTCCCGGAGCTTTGGCTGCTCAACCATTTGGCAGCGCGCAGCGCACCAGAGGCAAAGGTCTCTCGAGAATGAGCGCGGTGAGTCACTTCAATGCGTTCACCTGGGCCGAAGAAGAACATGGTGTGATCACCAACCACATCCCCACCACGCAGCGTCTGCACACCGATTTCCTCATGAGGCCTCTCGCCGATGATACCGTCGCGGCAGTGATTCTTCACGTCATCATACTCCCAGCCACGGGCCTCGGCCAGGCACTGAGCCAGCTTGAGGGCGGTTCCACTGGGGGAGTCCTTTTTCATTTTATGATGCGTTTCGACCATTTCCATGTCGTATTCAGACCCGAGAGCCTGGACAAGAGCAGGTAAAACCTTGAGCAGGGTATTCACGCCCACAGACATATTAGGCGCCCAGAACAACGGAACTTCCTGCGCAGACTTTTCCAATTCAGCCTGCTCTTCCTTGTTGAGGCCGGTAGTTCCAACAACAACTGGATTTCCATGTTTAGCAGCGACCTTTGCGGTGGCAACCGACGTTTCGGGCGATGTGAAATCAATAATCACTGCCCCGGGGACCTGCGGGAGCAGCTCATCCAGATCGTCAGTAACAATGCAGCCATCAATGGACAAGCCATCAGCATTACCGGGGCGTTCGCACGCGCCGACCAGCCGCAAGTCGTCATCGGCCTGAGTCAGGTTTACCAAAGTATTCCCCATGCGCCCCTTGGCGCCAAGAATAACGATATCCGTAGTCATAACTCTCTCTCCTCTCTTTTCAATTACTTCGAATCATCCAATAACTGCATGAATTCATCGAAATCAAGTACGGTCAGTCCGAGCTTCTCAGCCTTGGCTATCTTGGAGCCGGCCTTTTCACCGGCAACAACATAATCGACCTTTTTAGAAATCCCTTTGACCGATCGCCCTCCCTTTTCTTCGACCAACTGCTGGGCCTGGTCGCGTGTCATGCCCGGAAGGGACCCGGTAAAGATGAAGACTTTCTCGGCCAGTGGCAAGTCTCCAACGCTCTCTTTCTTTCCTTCAGCCGTAGGCCAAAATCCAACATCCTTGAAACGAGCAAACAACTCTTCAGCACGGGCCGAGGTGAAATACTCGACCACACTCTCGGCCACAACAGAACCAATATCGTTGAGTTGCTGGAGGTCATCAACTGAAGCGGCTGCAATGGCATCAAGGTCAGCATAATTATCAGCCAGCACACGAGCCGTCTGTTCTCCGACATGTCGAATTCCCAACCCTGCTATCAACCGCCACAACGGAGCGTTTTGTTTTGATTTCTCGATGGCTGCGATAAACTTGTCAGCAGATTTACTTCCCATCCCGCCATATTTAAGCAGATCAGTTGAGTGCAAGGTAAACAGGTCGGCCGGGGTGTCGAGGACCCCATCCAAAGCAAGCCGTTCTACCCATTTTTTGCCGACACCATCCATATCGAGTCCGGCTTTGGAGACAAAGTGGATGAGTTGCTGAACCGTTTTGGCCGGACAGGCAGGGTTGGTACAGCGAACAGCCTCACCGTCTTCGATAGCCTCGCTATCACAGACAGGACAGACCATGGGGAATTCATAGGGTTCAGAATTGTCGGGACGCTGATCGAGGTCAACAGACAGTACCTGCGGAATGACATCCCCTGCCCGCTGAATGAGAACAGTATCGCCAAGGCGGAAGTCACGCTCCACTATGTATCCTTTATTATGGAGTGTGGCGTTGGAAACGATAACACCCGCGAGGTGCACCGGCTCCAGTTCAGCAACCGGCGTCAGAACTCCGGTTCGCCCCACCTGGATACGAATGGATTTCAAGACAGTCTTTGCCTGCAATGCCGGAAATTTCAAAGCCAACGCCCACCGCGGCGCACGCGAGGTAAAACCAAGAGCACTCTGCATATCCAGATTATTCAGCTTGGCGACGACTCCATCAATTTCAAAAGGAAGTGATGCCCGTTGCTCCATGAGCTGCTGGTAATAATCAGCGACTTCCTGCTTCGACGAACAGAGTTTTGCTTCCGGCGGAATGGAGAATCCAAGAGACTGAAGCCCTTCCATAATATCCTTCTGACTCGTCCAGCCGAACAACGGAGCGCTCCACTCAACTCGTCCGATTCCATACGCCATGAAGCGCAGGGGTCGCGACGCAGCAACCTTGGGATCAAGCTGACGTATGGTGCCTGCCGCTGCGTTTCTCGGATTGGCAAAGACCTTATTACCAGCCTTGCGTTGACGATCATTGAGCTGGGCAAAATCCTTGTTGGACATGACAACTTCACCCCGAACCTCCAACAGGCGGGGAATGTTGTCACCCCGCAGCTTCAGCGGGAGATTCATCAGTGTGCGCATGTTGTGCGTGACTTCCTCACCCACAAAGCCATCACCACGTGTGGCAGCCTTCACATACTTTCCCTGCTCGTAGATCACCTCGACCGCCAGACCATCCATCTTCGGGTCGGTCCAGTATTCCGCATCAGGTCGACCAATGCCCTTGGCAACCCTGTCTGTAAACGTGAACCACTCTTCGATGTTCATGGCGTTATCCAGACTGTACATGCGCATTGCATGCTCGTACGGAGTGAAGCCGACAGCTGGCTCGCCACCAACACGTTTGGTAGGAGAATGCGCATCGTCCAGTTCGGGATGCGCCTCTTCCAAGGCTACGAGTTCACGGTACAAAGCATCGTACTCGGCATCTGTTATTTCTGGATCATCAAGAACGTAGTATCTGTGATCGTGATATTCGATAGTTGCGCGCAACGAAGCAACGCGCTGAGCGACGTCAGAGGAAACCATATATTTTTCCGTAATGTTACAGGATTTCTTTAATCTCGTTCAAATTGGATTTTTTACCAACAGCCAGCAAAGTGTCATTCGCGTTGATGATCTCTTTGGGGCCTGGGTTAAACACCATTTCACCCGAGCCTTTCTTTATTGCGATGATGATAAGATTGAATCTGGGTCGGATTTTTGAATCTATCAAATCCAGTTCGCACAACTCCGACCCGGGCGACACAAGGAGTTCTTCCATTTGCAGGTCGATACCACCGCGAACCGCCAGTTCAATGAAGTTGGTAACGGTCGGTCGCAGGACATTCTGGGCCATGCGCAGACCACCAATGAAATGCGGGAGAACGACACGGTCGGCACCCGCCAGTTCCAATCGTGATATGTGCGACTTGTCCCCGGCTCGGGCAACGATATTGATATCAGGGTTAAGCTGACGGGCGGTGAGTGTGACATAGACATTGGCTGCCTCACTGGTCAATGCGGAAATCAATGATTTGGCATGCAGCAGGCCGCCGGTCAGAAGGATTTCATCACTTGTCGCATCACCTTCAATACACAGGATGCCATCCTGCTCCATCTTGTCTATCAAATCAGGGTCTTGCTCGATGACCACGACATCATGACCGTCAGCCATGATCTCCTGCACAACAATACTGCCGATTCGACCATGCCCACAGACAATGAAGTGTCCTCTCAGCTTATTAATTTCCTTCATCATTTTTCGCTTTCCCCACATGATTTGCAAACGACCGTCAATAAGGACCTGAGCAAAAGCACCAGCGATATACACAAATCCGCCAACGCCGCCCATAATCAGAAAGGCTGTAAAAATTCGACCGGTTTCAGACAACTCGTTGACTTCCATATAGCCAACGGTGGAAAGGGTAATGACCACCATATAAAAGGAACTGGCGAAGTCCCAGTGCTCATACCCCATGTAGAATGCGATGCCCAAGGCAAAGACAGACAATAAGTATCCGATGCCGAGAAACATACTCCAGAGCGAGCCGGACTTGGCCCTCAGCTTCAGCATGCGCCTATGCAGTCGTTCTATCATACGCTACCCCAACTCCAACAATCGCTCTCGTAACATGGCGACCTTATCTCTCAAGTCAGCAGCACGTTCGAATTCAAGCTCTTTGGCAGCCTCCCGCATCTCCCGCTCCATACGTTTGATGTGCTTGGCAAGTTGCTTGGGATTGGTCCCATAGTCAGCAGCAGGCTCTGCAGCCATGACGATCGATTCCGATGCGCTGGAACCACCCAACTCAGCAAAAGACGTATCAACTTTTTTCCGAATAGTCTGCGGCGTGATACCATGCTCTACATTGTATTCCTGCTGCCTTTCACGACGCCTGGATGTTTCTTCCATGGCCGTTCGCATGGATTCGGTTACCCTGTCAGCGTACAAAACGACCCTGCCCCCGACATTACGTGCTGCACGCCCGAATGTCTGGACAAGCGACCTGTTGGAACGCAGGAATCCTTCTTTATCCGCATCCAAAATGGCTACAAGAGATACTTCCGGGATATCCAGCCCTTCTCGAAGAAGGTTGATTCCGACAAGAACAAAAAAATCACCTGCTCGCAGCGACTGAATGATGGCCATTCGCTCCAGGGTATCGATGTCGGAATGCAAATACTTGGATGGAACGCCCATGGAATTGAGATAGTCGTTCAAATCCTCGGCCATGCGTTTGGTCAATGTTGTCACCAATACGCGCTCATCCCTCTCCTGACGCTTTTTACACTCGTCCAGCAGATCATCAATCTGCCCTTCGACCTTGCGAACCTCGACCTCGGGATCAACAAGCCCTGTGGGGCGAATGATCTGCTCAACGACAACGCCTTGCGCCAGGTCCAACTCCAACTCGCCGGGAGTGGCGGACACATAAACAGCCTGATGAATCCGCTCCTGAAATTCCTTGTAGTTCAACGGCCGGTTATCCAGCGCTGATGGGAGCCTGAAACCAAAATCAACCAATGTACTCTTTCTGGACCTATCGCCATTGTACATACCGCCAACCTGCGGGAGTGCAATATGGGATTCGTCCACAAACAGAATGAAATCATCCGGAAAATAATCCAGCAACGTGGCCGGAGGTTGTCCAACCGTACGGCCATCCAGATGCCTCGAATAGTTTTCGATACCGTTACAGTACCCAAGCTCTTCAATGATTTCGAGGTCATACATCGTCCGCTGTTCAAGTCGTTGCGCCTCGACAAGCTTGTTTCTTTTCTTCATCCCGGACAGGGTTTCCTGCAACTCATTGCGAATATCTTCAATGGCACGTTCCAGGTTGTCCTTGTCAGAGACAAAGTGGCTACCGGGATAAATAACTGTCTTGCGCAGACGATCCTTCACTTCACCCGTCAATGGATCCGTTTCAGCAATGGAGTCGATCTCGTCACCGAAGAACTCTATTCTCAACGCTTTTTCCCGGCTGTAGGCAGGAATAATCTCAACAACATCACCGCGCACCCTGAATGTTCCGCGATGGAAGTCGTAGTCGTTGCGCTCGTAATGAATCTCAACCAGCCGCTCAAGCAGATGCTCCATGGACATGGTTTGCCCCTCTTCCACAGGGATAACCATCTTCGCATAGAAATCCGGCGAACCAAGACCGTAAATACAGGAAACAGACGCAACGATGAGTACATCGTGTCGTGTCAGCAACGCATGCGTTGCAGCGTGCCGAAGCTTATCAATGTTGTCATTGATGGATGAGTCTTTTTCTATGTAGACATCAGAATGTGGGAGATACGCTTCAGGCTGGTAATAATCGTAATAACTTACAAAGTATTCAACGGCATTATCCGGGAAAAGTCCCTTGAACTCGGTATAAAGCTGGGCTGCCAGCGTCTTGTTCGGAGCGAGAATCAAAGCAGGTCTGTTCAACTCGGAAATGATGTTGGCCATGGTGAACGTTTTACCTGTTCCCGTGGCACCAAGTAAGACCTGATCACGCACTCCGGAGCGCAGGCCGTTTACCAATTGCCCGATTGCGGCGGGCTGATCCCCCATGGGGGTAAATTCGCTGATAAGCTTGAAGTCTGGCATTACTAAACCGTCATACTTGTTCTGTTAGCCGGATCATTGTAGTATTAAACAGGTAATCAATTTTTACGTGGAGCACCACAGTGACAAATGAGACTACTGCCCCCACTCACGACCATGTGCAATACGGCTATTCCATTTCCATGGTTATCAAGAGCTTCAAAGGCCGCCGTGATGTAGAAGTACATCTGTTTCGCAGCACCTGGGATACAATCGATGCATCTGATTTCGACTGGGACACGCTGATCTCTGGTCAACAAGGTGAGAATGATAGCAGCCGAAATGTGATCCTGGAGACCTTTTCCTCCGAAGAACGCGACACAATAATCAACTACCTGAAAGAACAGTATTCCACAAGGATTACGGCCATCCGATCCACCCCCATTGAGCTTCCGGTACCAAGTGGAATGACAGGACTTTCCCAGATTGCCCCCAACAAAAGTATCGGAATTATCGAGTTTGAAAAAATCCCGAGCTATTCATTGGGATTACCCATGAAAGGACTGTACGATCTGGATCGGCATCCACCCATAGTCGAAGAGTGATATTCGTCGATAATTAGGCAGATCAGGGCAAGCACTGCCCATCAAAACTCCAACACCCTTCACGGGTAGGGACCTTCATTGCCTCTCTAAGCATGGCAAGGAAACGATAGCGCTGGATTTCTTTTGCCCCAAAACGCAACAAGTGCGGCGTTGTCTGTTGGCAATCGATCATTGTGAAGCCCCAGTGCTGCAACTGATGCACCAACACGGCGAATGCAGCTTTTGATGCATCCGGGACTTGAAAGAACATGGACTCACCAAAAAAGACCGACCCCAGAGAAATTCCGTAGAGTCCACCGACCAATTCACCATCCTGCCATGCCTCAACGCTATGAGCATACCCCAGTTCATGGAGCAGTGAATAGGCTTCCACCATTTCGTCCACTATCCACGTTCCATCCTGATCCGGCCTCGGAGAACTGGCGCACCGCGTAATCACCCCCTCGAAACACGTGTCCATGGTGAACTGGAAGCGCCCTTGATTGAGTACACGCCTCAAACTGCGCGGCATATGGAACTCTTGAGGAATAAGGACAAGGCGTGGGTTTGTGGACCACCACATAATTGGTGAATCCTCTGCATACCAGGGAAAAATACCATTGGCATAAGCGGTCAACAAACGTTGAGGGCTCAAGTCGCCGCCAATCGCCAAAAGACCATCCGGCTCAGCCTCTTCCGGGTCAGGGAAAATCGGTTCTTCAAAAAGACGATAAATGGTCATTCTTCATACCCAGGAACGAATGGGGCGGCATAAAGCCGCCCCATGAATTACGTATAATTAATTGGTTCTTGCGACCTACTCGAAGGTGAAAACAAACTCACCGGAATCGTTCACAGCCGGGATCTCGGCCACGTCATCCTTTGCGCCTACTCGATCAACCACAACAACGCCTCCCTTGGCTAGTTGACCAAAGAGGAGTTCGTCCGCAATGAAGTCCTTGATCTCTGTCTGAATAACCCGCCCCATCGGACGAGCTCCCATCAGAGAGTCATAACCCAGTTCGGCCAGACGACTCCGTGCAGCATCTGTCAACTTGACCACAACACGACGATCCTGAAGCTGGTCGTTCAATTCCTTGATGAACTTGTCGACGATCATTTCCATGACCGGCTGCTCAAGGGCGTTGAATGTAACAATGGAATCCAATCGGTTACGGAACTCAGGGCTGAACAGCTTCTCCAGAGCCTTTATGGCTCCGTCTGTTCGGTCGGAATGTTCATTCCGGGTAAAGCCTATGGCTCCCTTGGTCATCTCCCTGGCTCCGGCATTGGAGGTCATCAATAAAATAACATGTCGAAAGTCGGCCTTGCGCCCATTGTTATCGGTAAGCGTGGCGTAATCCATGACCTGTAAAAGGATATTGAATACATCCGGGTGGGCCTTTTCGATCTCATCGAACAGCACCACGCAGTGAGGCTTCTTTCGCACTCCTTCCGTGAGCAATCCGCCCTGATCAAAGCCTACATAGCCGGGAGGAGCACCGATCAAACGAGCAACCGCATGCTTTTCCATGTATTCACTCATGTCAAAGCGGAGGAAGGCGATATCGAGTACGGACGCCAACTGACGAGCCAACTCCGTCTTACCAACCCCGGTGGGACCCGTAAGAAGAAATGACCCGACCGGTCGACCGGCCTGCCTCATTCCAGCGCGGGAACGCTTAATGGACTTGGCAAGGGCGTCTACAGCATCGTCCTGACCAAAGACCACAGCCTTGAGATCGCTTTCAAGCGACTGCAGGCGGGCCTTGTCGGAAACCGTCAGTCGACGGGCCGGAATGCGGGCCATACGGGCCACAACCTTTTCGATGTCAGAGACCTTGATACGATCACCCTTGCGAGGACGCCCAGAGAGCTTATAGAGCGCTCCAGCCTCATCAACCACATCGATAGCCTTGTCAGGCAGGAAACGATCCGTGATATGACGCTCGGACAATTCAGCAGCGGCCTTCAAGGCGAAATGCGTGTAATTGACGCCGTGGAAATCTTCATAGTGCGGCTTCAATCCCTTGAGAATGGCGATGGTCTCTTCAACAGTGGGTTCACTGATCTCAATCTTCTGGAACCGGCGAGACAACGCTCG
The DNA here is from genome assembly GCF_900217235.1 of Pseudodesulfovibrio profundus. NCBI lineage: Bacteria > Pseudomonadati > Thermodesulfobacteriota > Desulfovibrionia > Desulfovibrionales > Desulfovibrionaceae > Pseudodesulfovibrio > Pseudodesulfovibrio profundus. The sequence continues at coordinate 910,982 of NZ_LT907975.1, forward strand.
ATCCTTCTCGAAGTGATTCTTATATTCTTCAAAGGTGGTCGAACCAATACAGCGAATCTCACCGGATTGCAGGAGAGGCTTCAATATATTCGACGCATCCATGCTGCCACCGGAAACAGATCCTGCCCCGACAATAGTATGAATCTCATCCACAAAGAGGATGGCATCCTTGTTGCGCTTGAGTTCACCAAGCACGCCCTTCAGGCGAGCCTCAAAGTCACCACGATACTTGGTCCCTGCGAGCAGAGAGCCCATATCGAGCGAGTAAACCTCGGCGCTGAGAAATTCCTTGGGGACATTCCCTTCGACAATCATCAAGGCAAGGCCCTCGGCCATGGCTGTCTTGCCGACACCGGGGTCACCGACAAAAATCGGGTTATTCTTGCGACGTCTTGAGAGCACCTGAACAGTTCGCTCCAACTCATCACCACGCCCGATAAGCGGATCGATCAAGCCCTGAGCTGCACGCTCAGTCAAATTGACGGTATACTCTTCCAACGGGCTCTTCTTTTCCCCGGAACGATCAAGCGGCTCATCAATGGGGCCGGTCTCATTCCCCAGATCATGCCAATCTTCTCCCGTAGACATGCCATGGGAAATGAACTCCAGAATATCCAGCCGCGAAATATCATGCGTACGTAAAAAGTAGACCGCATATGAGTCTTCTTCATCAAACATAGCCGCCAGAACATCGCCCAGATCGACAATATTCTTTCCTGAGGCCTTCTTCTGCCATACAGCACGCTGCAATACACGCCTAACACCCAGGGTCTGAATCACTTCCGTTTCGGTTCCTTCAGGAAGCGCTTCCATGTTCTCCACAAAAAAACGACCGAGCTGGTCACGCAGCCTTTCCATTTCGGCTCCGCACGACTCCAGAATCTCTTCGCCCTGCTCTTCTATGGATATGGCGTACAATAAGTGTTCTAACGTAAGGAACTCATGGTTCCTTTGCTTCACTTCATTGACAGCGGCTGTCAATGCACTTTCCAATTCCTTACTGAGCATCGTCATACTTACTCACCTTCCATGCTGCACTTGAGAGGAAACCCTGCGCTTTTGGCCAACCGGTGCACCAAATCAACTTTGGTTTCAGCAACTTCAGCCGTGTACAAACCACAAACACCGTATCCCTGATTGTGTACAGCAAGCATTATGGCCGTTGCCTGGGCCTCATTCTTTCGGAAGACCCGCATCAACACCTCAACCACGAAATCCATGGTGGTGTAATCATCATTGTGCAGCAGGACCTTGTATTTTCTCGGTTCACGAACATCCTGCTTATCAAGGAGTTCAGAATCAAATTTATCGCCGGTTATATGGTCACTCATGGGCATTATTCTCCAACAATCCGCTTTTTATATCCTAGTTTCCAATATAAATTCGATTCACAGCCCTGTCGAGTGGGGATTATCATTCTTTACCGATTTCTTCCAACAAACGCTCTCGTTCCCCGGAAGAAAAAACAAAGCTCTCATCAGGCTCCATCCCCATTCTCTCACGATATTCAATGTTCAAGGCGTGATAGGTCTTGGTGGTTGTTTCGTATTCGTTCAACCCCAGTTCCGCAGCACACGAAAAGATACTATCCTCATCCCCCTCCAGTTCCACAAAATCACCATAAGGGAGCATATCAAGACACAAGGTGCAATTCAGATACTTCCACTTTGCTCTGACCTTTTCATAGGCAAATGCAACATCAAATCCGATTGCCTCCAGAGCACTTTTCATGGCCGCATGATCAGTAACGCCTGTCTCTATCTCCTCGAAAACCTTAACAGCTTGAGAAACAGGCTCATTGGGAGGTTTCTTCACAGTAAGCACTGCAACTCCAGCCTTCTCTCTCAGCCGAAGCAGAACACCCGACTCTTTGAGTACGCGTCCAGGCTTGTCATAGACTAGATTCGACTCGAAGTAGCGCCCACAGAACTTCGCGTTCACGACCTGCAACTTGCGATCTAATACGCCCAAATCGACGCCTATATATTTCAATTCACACTCAAGAGGCATTGGCTTTCTCCTGTCTGCTTGCTACGCTACGCACAAAGGTAATGCAATGTTAATGAAAATCCTGTCTCTTTGCATCGGTGGAGCAGCCGGCACTCTCTCCAGATACTGGCTCTCGGGTGTCGCCCAGCGCATGGTCGGTGGTTCATTTCCACTGGGCACTTTTACCGTGAACATAGTCGGTTGTCTCCTGTTTGGCCTAGTCTGGGGTTTTTTCGAGAACAGACTTTTGCCCGGGAGTGAAATACGATTATTGTGCCTCACGGGCTTCATGGGAGCTTTTACGACCTTCTCGACATACATGTTCGAGACCGCAGAGTTGGTCAAATTCGGACAAGTAGCCATGGCAATGTTGAACGTTGTTGGACAATCCGTAGCCGGGTTAGTATTTGTATTATTAGGAATAGCTTTGGGGCGGCTCATATAGTTTCACCACGGAGGGCGTATGAAACTGCTGGAAAAAGCGGAACGAATCCGAATATATCTTGGCGAAGACGACAAATTCAACGGTCGACCGCTTGCGGATGTCATAGTGGAAGAAGCGAGAAAACAGGGACTGGCTGGCGCTACAGTTTTTCGAGGCATGAGCGGCTTTGGAGCCAACAGCCTCTTGCACACCACAAAAATCCTGCGACTCTCCGAAGATCTCCCCATTATCGTTGAGATAGTGGAACATCCAGACAATCTGACGCAGCTTCTCGCGTTTCTGGACAAGATAGTGACTGAAGGCATGGTCACCCGGGAGACTGTTGACGTGACCATCTATCGTCACTCGAAAGGAATGAGCCGTCCTGAAATAGGTTGACGGTTTTTGAAGGTTTCAATCAGGCTGTGGGGCTAGCCCCACAGCCTGATTCGTGTACATCGTTTGGCGTTCTCATTCCTAGGCTGAGATGTGGCCGTTGTGAATTGTATATCTCAACGGATTCCCTCACCAGGGTATTGAGCTCTGCAAAGTCGTTGCATTTGGTGACCATGAACTCTTGCTTCAGAATTCCATTCATCCGTTCCGCCAAGGCATTTTGATAGCAGTCATAGCCATCTGTCATGGAAGGAACCATGCCGGATTCCTGGAGTTTTCTCTGGTAGACCGAAGAAGCGTATTGGAGTCCTCGATCTGAATGGTGAATTGTATTCACCCTCCTTCGCTTGTTTTCAACTGCCGCGTCCAGCGCTTTGGTTGTGCTTTCCGCACTGAGATCCCGGCTCACGTTGTATCCCATTATCTTCCGGCTGAATGCATCTGTCACCAGCGACAGATAGCATGTTTGCTCACGTGTATTCACGTAGGTAATGTCGCTTACGAACACCTGCTCAGGACATCTCGGTTGAACATCTTTCAACAAGTTGGGATGCTTTTTTAGCCAATGCTTCGAGTTGGTTGTCTTTGTATAGTTTTTCCGTCGCTTGATGAGCATATGCTCTCGCCGCAGCAGGGAAAACAACCCATCACGTCCGAGCCTGATTCCCTTTGCGGAAAATGCGTCCTTCAACAGGTGGTACAGCTTTCGAGTCCCAAGGCGGGGCATCCTGGTCCGCACGTTCAGGACCATGGCCTTTGCCTCCTGATACATGGCTTCCCGTGCATCATGGCGCTTTTCAGCCTGATACACGGACTGCCGACTGACCCCGAGCTGCCTGCAACAAGCAGACAAGCTTATTTGTCTTTCTCTCTGAAGACTTCGTGCAGCTCGGGGGTAAGCTTTTTTCTTATAGAAGTCCCAAACTCGCGGTCGGAAATCTCAATCATTTTATTGAGAAGCGCGGTCTTGATCTTTTCTTCCTCAAGCTCTTTCTCCAGCCGTTTGATCTTCTGGACCGGTGTTTCTCTGGCTTTTGGGTCTTTTCGGGAATGTACCATGGACTTGCTCCAATCAAGGGTGCCGTGCTTCCTGAGCCACTTCAGCACAGTGCTTCGCCCTTGAATACCATAAAGAGCCTGAGCCTGCTTGTACGTCATCTCGCCCTTTTCCACCTGTGCCACAACCGACAATTTAAAGGCCATCGTGTAATCGCGTTGGGTGCGTCTAACTCGCTGTTTGGATTTGTCTTCCATAAATAGGTCCTCTGGGTGTCAACCTATTTCAGGACGGGACAGAAAATAACAAAAGGCCCCGATGCTTCGGGGCCTTTTCATGTGCAGTTATTTTCCGCAGGCTCGTATCATTTCGGCTGCTATCTTTTCCAATGATAACACCTTATTTACACCGCCATGCTTGATGGCCTCTTGCGGCATACCAAAAACAACACAGGACGCCTCATCCTGAGCAATGGTGTACGCGCCCACATCGAACAATTCCTTCATACCCTTTGCACCATCGTCACCCATGCCGGTCATAATGGATGCAACAACATTGCTTCCACCATACCTAGCTCCTGAACGAAAGAGCACATCGACGGAAGGACGATGCCTGGATACCAAGGGCCCGTCTTTAACTTCAACGTAATATTTAGAGCCGGAACGTTTGAGCAGCATATGCTTGTCCCCTGGAGCAATCAGCGCCTGACCGCGCAGCATGGGGTCACCATCTACGGCTTCCTTGACTGAAATCTGACAAATGGAGTTGAGCCGCTTGGCAAAGGCTGCGGTAAAGTGTTCCGGCATGTGCTGGACAATGGCAATGGCCGGACAATTCACCGGCTGGGCTTCAAGATAAACCCGCAGGGCTTCTGTTCCACCAGTGGAGGCGCCGACCAAGCAGATTTTTTCCGTAGCTCCCACTGGCTGTGGTTTTCCCTTGGGGATAACGGCATCGGCATCCAACTTGGGAGATACTTTCAGCGGTTTGACTGGCCGTTTCACCGGCTTTGCTGCACCGGCAAGAGCGGCAGCTTTTACCTTATCAACCAGCCGGATGCGCGACTCTTCCAAAAACTTTTTGGTTCCGACTTTTGGTTTGGTGATTATTTCAACAGCACCCAGCTCGAGAGCCCGCAAACCGTTCTTCGTTCCCCTGTCTGCGACAGAAGAACAGATGACCACCGGAATTGGATGCTGCTTCATAAGCTTTTCCAAAAAGGTCAGGCCATCCATTCGCGGCATTTCAATATCCAGGGTAATTACATCTGGAACTTCGCTTTTCAGTCTCTTGGCTGCGACATAGGGGTCACTCGCTGTCCCCATAACTTCAATTCCGGGATCAGCACTGAGAATATCTTCAAGGGTTTGTCTGACAACTGCTGAGTCATCAACAATAAGCACACGTACTTTCCGCATAAATGTCCTCGCTGATTCTGTGGCTAATTCGATTCTGCTACAACACGACGAACTAGACTTGGTATATCGAGTATCAAAGCTATTGATCCGTCACCCTTAATCGTTGCCCCGGAAATACCTTCGACATCCTTGTAGACTCGGCTGAGACTCTTGATCACTGTCTGGTGCTCACCAATGACAGTATCAACGACGATTCCAACCCTGCTTCCCTCGACGCCTGTTATGACGATCTGCTCGATGGGAGGATTTTCTCCCTCAATCTCAAACCAGTCTCGTATATGGATGTATGGAACAATTTCACCACGTAAATGCAGGATGCGCTGACCGGACTGCTCATCAACATCACTTCTCGCCAGCTCTACGCACTCTTCAACAAGTGAAAGAGGTATCACATAGTATTCATCTTCAACGCGAACCTGCAGCCCATCAATGATGGCCAGGGTCAACGGCAGCCGAATGGTTATGGTTGTTCCCTTGCCCGGCTTGCTGTCGATATCGATGGTGCCTCGAAGCGAGTCAATTGCCCGCTTAACGACATCCATACCTACGCCGCGGCCGGAAACGTTTGTGATCTCTTTTGCGGTGGAGAATCCTGGTTCAAAAATGAGCTTGAGCAGTTCCTTGTCTGTCATGTCCGCATCACTGGCAATAAGCCCACGCTCTATTGCCTTTTCGCGGATAGAATCGGCACTCATACCACGGCCATCATCCGTGATACGGATCAAAACCTCACCACCGGAATGCTCTGCAGACAGCAGGATCATGCCCTGTGCGGGCTTACCAGCCGCTTCACGTTCTGCAGGCGGCTCAATGCCGTGATCAAGGCTATTGCGCAACAGGTGAACCAACGGATCGCCAAGACGTTCGATAACCGTCTTGTCCAATTCGGTATCTTCACCGCTTGTACGCAATCCGATTTCCTTGCCCAGTTCGCCCGAAAGGTCACGAACCAACCGTTTGAACTTGGAAAAGGACGTACCGATCGGGAGCATGCGAATACCCAGTGTAGAGTCTCGCAACTCATCACTTAATCGCTCCAACTCTTCAGCAAGCGCAGTCATTTGCGGATCACTGCGTTCACTGACAACCTGTGAAATCTGTGCCTGCACGATAACTAGCTCACCAACGAGATCGACAAGAAAGTCGAGCTTGTCAGCCGCTACGCGAATACTCGACATGGCTTCCTGCCGTTTCTGAATGATCTCGCGATCCTTGACTTGAGTTTGCTTTTTGACAACTTGCTCAATTTTTTCTGGAGTGACCTTGCCTTCTTCGGTCAGAATCTGTCCAATCGGCTTTTGCTTTTTCAGCGCCTTTTCGACATCTTCTTCCGAGATATCGCCGCTCTTTACAAGCATTTCACCAAGGCGAAGAGTCGAGGCTTCGTCGGAGTCCTCGGTTGGCATTTCCTCTTCTGCCACGGGCTCCACATCTTCCACCTTCGGTTCAACTTCTGGCTCAGAGACAACAGGTTCAACCTGAGCAGCGGTGTCCTCCTCTTGAGCTACAGGTTCTCCCGCAGCCTCTGTCTCGGGACCTTCGCCCTCCTCAGAAATCTGAACTTCAAGGTCAACATCGATAAAGAAAAATATGTCCGCGACATTATCCTTGGGAACATCAGTCACCAAGCTCAATTCCCAGCTTTTTGGCGCATCAGCAGCAGCCGGAGTATCGCCGGGACGCGTAACGACTTTGAAATCGCCAAGCTTCACCAACTCATCAAACAGGTTTTCGAGCATTGGTTCATCAACCTCTACTCCCTGTTTGGCTATCAACTTGATATAAAACGTACTGACAGATTGTTCCTGTGCTTCAGTAACGGATTCCTCTTCAACCTCGGCAACAGGTTCCTCTTCAGTTTCACTCTCTTCGCCGAGGGACAATTCTTTGAGCCCGGAAAGGATTTCCTCCATCAATTCAGGCGCGATAACCTCGTCATCGTCAGAGCTATCCAGCATCATTTTGATGTAATCTCTGGATTTGAGCGACAAGCTGCACAGCTTCTGGGAAACTTCCAGATCGCCGTTCCTCACCATGTCGAAAACGCTCTCGACCTCGTGTGTAAACTCAGCAATATCCTCAAAACCAAACATGGAGCCAGACCCCTTGATGGTATGCAGCGCCCTGAAAATCTGGTTCACCACATCCATATCATCGGGTGCTTCCTCCAGTTCGAGAAGCGCTCCCTCCAGTTCGCCCAATAAATCGTAGGCTTCTTCCTTGAATATCTGCTTATTAAGATCGTCGGACATCTAAGCGCTCCTCACAACGTCACTGTATTCCACATGTCTTGGAAGCTAGTTCGAATCTGAATATCTACGAGTATCGCAGAAAACGATACACATGGCCCATTATAATTTGCTTGTTAACGTAAAGGATTACGCTTTCCCATGAAATGTAATCTCCGCTCGCGCCGATGTAGCATCGAAGGGCTTGACTCGAATGGTAACCCGTTCTTTTTTGAAATCGGCAGCCCCAAGCAATATACCTTCGAAATAGTCGAATAACCCGCGATTGGAATGATAATTCATGAACAACTCATCCCCTTTGTCCTCAAAAGTGAAACGCGGAGGCTTTATTCCCGGCTGATCCTTGGTGAGTTGAGCGTGAATGTCGTTCATGCGCATGTAAAACTCTTTAAGGGATTCATTCTTGAACTGACGGGGATACATCTCATGAAACTTACCCAGTGTGTATTTGCCCAAATCGAGAAAGAAGGTTCGTTTACTAATGCCTTTCAACGAGGACACCACTTCGGCCATTTGCATAAGGACCTGATCCGGATAGCTTTCAGCGGGCAGGAAGGTCGGCCCACCCAGTTCATCCTGCATGGAATCATAGACACTCTGGCCGTATGCCTTGAGGACGAAACCTTGTGTCAGCTTGAGCAGAATTCCCTTCATCTGAGCATCCGACTCCCGCAATCGGGTTTCTCCATTCTCGAGAAAGCCTTTGGAAACCCCTAACAGCTCCTGTGCAAGGCCGGCCAATTCGCGAGTAGCATCTGCGGCCTGACCAGCGGCTTCATCAGCTTCACTGGCTATCTCCGCTATCTCATCAATGCTCCTGTTGATTTCCTCAGCTGCAGACGACTGCTGCTCTGCGGCCGTGGCGATCTGCGTCACCCGATCAACCATGTCCGTGATGTTCGCCATGATCTGATGAATGACTTCACCTGCCTGATTTGAAAGCTCAGTACTCTGGCTCACCTGCTTTTCCGTCTGCTGCATCGATTCCATCGCGTGGCTTGAACCTCGCTGAATTGCGCGAATCGCCTCTTCAACCTCTTTGGTTGCCGCGACAGTTTTCTCTGCCAACTTTCGGACTTCATCAGCAACAACGGCAAACCCTCGTCCGGCTTCGCCTGCCCGGGCTGCTTCGATGGCTGCATTCAATGCAAGTAAATTCGTCTGGTCGGCTATATCATTGATGACACCGATTATGCGGCCAATCTCCCCTGCCTGACCATTCAGCTCACCAATATCTTCGCCCAACTGTTCAGCTGATTCAGAAACTTCAATAATGGCATCAACGGCCCTGGAAACCATGGCCGCCCCTTCTGTAGCAGAATCCTTTGCCTGATCAGCAGCTTCACTTGTTGCCGATGCATTCTGTGCCACGGCCAGCACAGTCCCTGTCATCTGCTCCATGGCCGCTGCAACAGAAGTCGTTTGTGATCGCTGCTTCTGCGCACCATGAGCTTGATCGTCAGCAGAGGCAGACAACAGTTCTGTCGCCGATGCAACATGCTCGGCAAGGCCGCTCAACTGCTCTCCTGCACGCTTCATACTGGCGCTCTGAGCTTCAACCTGCTGCTTGCTCGCCACGCTTTCGGTTATGTCAACAAAAGAGCTTGTTACACCAATGACAGCCCCATTATCATCATGAATTGGATTCATGTAGAGGTGAACAGTAATATTGCGCCCATCCCACAAATCGAGCGTTGCTATCTTCTCTACGCCTTTGCCTGTTTGCAGTACGACTTCAGAGAGAGCACCGCTTTCCTTGTTGTAGATGGCTTTATCGACCTTTTGACCGATAACATCCTGCTCGCTCTTGTTGAGCAGAGTACACAACGGAACGCTGACAAAAACGATCAGACCGTCTTTGTCGCATACAAGAGCCGGGTAGCCCAACTCACGCAATGCATTTTTATGGAACTGGCTCATGAAACGGGTTTCACTCAGAAGATTACCCAGGTCCGAAAAGGACTCTCCAAGCACTTCTTTAGCAACATTGGAATCTTTCAACTCACCGTTTTCTATGAGCTGCTCAAGAGCCAAACTCATTTGCGCCTCATTTCGAGAAGCCAAAGCGGTAAAACCGATCGTGCAAAGTATTGCCGAGGCCAATCCAAAGCTGAAGGCGGTCCAACTTCCCACATACATACTACCGGCAAAAATCAAGGATAAAACTATCCCAAGGCCCATGACGAGCGATCGCGAACGAGTCAGCATGCTTTTCTCCATTACCCCAACGGTAAATATTGGCAATTGTCATAAAAATACATTGATTACCCTAATATGGGTACGCCGTATTAGAAAGAAAAGCAATTACGCCTGATCAAATGAGATAATAAGCAACGGAAAGAGACTATCCGAACAAATCACGTACCGGACCTTTTGCGAAGCAGGCGAATAGCCCGTCGCTCACGATACCTGCGGATAGCAAACAAGGACACGAAATAGGTAATAATTGTTGCAGGAATACCAAACGTCAGCCCACCGGCGAACATAACGATAAACACGTCCCAGCCTGCATGGATAAGTTGCTCCATCTCCAGATGTTGTGGATCAAAAGCCACTTCCAACTGGGTGACCAACTCACCTATTTCGTAAAGGAAGAAGTAAAACGGCACCATGGTTGCCGCATTGGAATAACAGGTTGCAAGCCATGCTGCGAGCTTGTTGACTCGCATTACAAAGGCCAAGGCAATCACTACAACAGACTGAAAAGGCATAATCGGCATTGCGCCAATGAACATCCCCAAGGCCATGGCCGCAGCCAGGTTCTTGGGACTTGATTTTTGACGCATCAAACGGAGGTACCAATACTTGGTCCACCGTTTGAAACCTTTCCACCTATTGATCTGTTCTATTTCGGCCCTGCGAGACGACGATGGGCTTCGACGAAGTTCGTTCAACGACTACTCCAAAACATCAAACCTATTAAATTTCATAATGAATGCAGCACGCCCCTGGGTCGCGGATCGTAGATCGGTGGTAAAGCCGAAAAGACTGGCTAGCGGGGCAAATCCCTGTACAATTTTCTGACCAGAACGGTCAATCATGTTTTCAATCTTTGCCCCTTTGCTCCCCAGTAAACCGACAACATCACCGACGAATTCTTCCGGCACCGAAACTTCGACCCACATGATGGGTTCCATGAGTTTCGGATCACCATCATTCAAAGCTTCCTTCAGCGCAATAGCCGAGGCCATGCGATATCCTACAGCGGTGGAATCATTGGCCCGCCTTTTCAAACCGGTAACGCGAACGTGCACATCCTGCACAGGATAACCGCGCACGACACCGCTCTGAAGCCCATCACTGATGCCTTCTTCAATCGCTTCCAACCACTGGGCAGGCCACTCCTCCAAATCCACTTCAAAAGAAACTTTCCTGCCAGAATCTCGTTCTTTGGGTTCTACGGTCAACTGCACATTACCGTAATGGACCTCTTCACCCAACTCACGATCAAATTCTCCCTCAGCCTTGCCTTTGGAGCGGATGGTTTCCTGATAAACGACCTGCGGATTACCAGACCGTGGCTCCAGCTTGTACTCTCTTTTCAAACGCTTGAGGATGACGTCCAAATGGAGTTCGCCCATGCCGGAAAGAATAATCTGATCCGTGTTCTCATCGTGCTTGAGTTCCAGGGTAGGATCTTCCATGAGGTACTTTTCGAGAACCTCATCCAACTTGTCGGACTCGTCAGAGTTGCGAGGCTCAATTGCCAAAGAGATTACCGGCTTATAATCAGCGATTTGCTCCAGCAAAATAGGCGCATCTTCCAGGCAAAGGGTATCCCCTGTCCTGGCGAATTTCATACCCGCCGCTCCAATCATGTCCCCAGCATAGGCAGTATCAATTTTCTCCCTGCGTCCGGCATGCAGTCGAAAAAGTCGGGCAGCCCGCTCTTTCTTATCCTGTGTGATATTGTACACCGCTTGCCCTGCCTCGAGCTTTCCGGAGTAAATACGCATCATCGCCATTTTGCGACCGGAATCCATTGCGACCTTGAAGACCAAAGCGGACAGAGGCTCTTTGTGCGAGACTCCAAAAGAAACCGTATCACCGGTCTTGGGATTAATCCCTTTGGTCTGTGGGACTTCCAGAGGGCTTGGCAGGTAATGACAAACGGCATCGAGTACTGGCTGAACACCAATATTCTTCAACGCCGACCCTACCAGCACCGGGACGATTTTCTGTGCAAGTGTGGCTTCGCGCAAAGCTGCACGGATTTTGTCAGCTGGAATCTCTTCGCCCGAGAGATACAGCTCAAGAATTTCCTCATCATTGTCCGAGGCCGTTTCAATAAGCTTTTCCCGCCAGGGCTCCAACATGCCTTTCTGCTCTTCTGTCAGATCGACAACGTCAAACTGCTCACCGTCTGAATCTTGATCGAAAACAAGGCACTTCATCTCGACAAGGTCAAAAACCCCTTTGAACTCGTCGCCCTGTCCATCTGGATATTGAATAGGGATGGCATTGGCCTTGAGCTTGCCTCGAATTGATTCGACAACATTCTCAAAATCCGCTCCCAGCCGATCCATTTTGTTGACAAAGGCAAGCTTTGGAACATGGTATGATTCAGACTGACGCCAAACGGTTTCGGACTGCGGCTCAACTCCGCTCACACCACAAAAAACACCCACGGCTCCATCCAGCACGCGCAAGGAGCGCTCCACTTCGATGGTGAAATCAACATGCCCGGGGGTATCAATAATGTTGATCATACAGGGCGACCATTCACAGGATGTCACAGCCGACATGATAGTAATGCCGCGATCCTGCTCTTCGGGCATGTAATCCATTGTGGCAGTGCCTTCATGCACCTCGCCGAGCCGATGGATTTTTCCTGAATAATAAAGAATTCTTTCAGTCAGTGTGGTCTTTCCAGCGTCAATGTGGGCAATAATACCGATATTGCGAAGGTTTCTGAGCGCCTTCGCAGAAGGGGCATTCGTTTTGGTCACGTCAACCTCCGATGGTCCAGACAGTAGAATGAAATTGAAAATGCTCAGGGTGAAGATCAGGCCAAATCCAGCAACCTTCCTGTCCCGGCCCAAGAACCAGCCGAGCCTTGCTCTGAGCGCTGTTCGCACGCTCCTCTGGAAGATACGCCACATCAACAATAGCATCAACACATTCGCTGAAGCTATCGCCTTCATAGGAAAAATTATCTGCGGGCATCTCTACTTCGACGCCAAATACGCTGAAAACGATATCAGGGTGAGTGAAAGCTAATGCTTCGAGATCAAAGGTGTCTGCTCCCTCCATCCAGACAGAGGCAGCTCGACTGAACCGGGGGCGCCAGAAGGAAATACGTGATGCAGCTTGTAACTCGGTCGTTTTAATAACAGCAGCACGAGGGCCCAGAACCGTTACAGCTCCGGTCAGTCCGGTTTCCCTTAACTCATTAAACAGGCGACGAGCCTGTACGTCTGTCACATTGGCTACCAATTCCTGCCCGCCCAACTCCAACCCGGTCAAAATGGAGTTCGGCCACGGCGTGTCACTGCCAACACGGGCGGCGAGCACGTGCTTAACACCGCCGGCAAGAGCAGGAACAAGCGCCGCCAACAATCGAGAAGAAGAAAGAAGGCTGCCATCAAAGAGTACCACTGCAAAATCAACGGTCTGAAAACGTGTACGTGTGGTGAAATCCGCCCGCCATTGCTGACGGAACTCTCCACTCTCCACCTTCCTCGGGCCATACCAGTCATAGAGTCGAGCAATGGCTGTTTTCATCCAGGCCCTATTGTGATCGGCAATTTGATCATAGGCACGGGCAAAGACCTCATCAGCGGGGACAAGGTCAGCAATCCAATCCGGGAAAACATGTGTTACTCTTTTCATGATGACAAAAAGGCGGCCCGAAGACCGCCCGTTTTTTAAATTATAACCATTTTTTAAGCCACAGCTTCCAACTGTTCTGGATACGTAGCCTCTCTTCTTCCGACAGCGTTTTCTGATACTCGAAATAGGAGTATTCAGCTCGCTGTCTCGCATAATCACGCAGATCAGGTACATCGGAGAAGTTCTCTACAACATACTGATACCGGTGCCATGCCGGCCCGTATTGCTCGGTTCGCCAAAAGAAGTCAGCTACATACACTTCATGCTCTGCAAGAATTCGTCGACTTTTAACTATCAGGTCAGAAGCTGCATCAGCGTACTTTGTACCGGGATAAGTCTCCTGCAGCCGGTAGAAATACTCAAGCCCTTCCTTGATGTTCTCCAGTCGACGATCAATTGACTCAAAAAGCATGTAGTTGGAGTTACCAATCTGATAAAGAATATACGGGATATCCTCGTTCGTCGGATGTAGTGCCTCAAACTCTTTATACGCATCGAGTGCCAGCAGGTAGTCTTCGTCAAGAAAATACGCATCCCCCAAAGCCAGCTCTGCCTTGAGAGCGAATGGGCTGAAAGGGAACCGATCCTTGATCTTGGTGAAGTACTCCTGCGCATCTCCGTACTCCTTCTCGCCCATGGCATCCATTCCAGCTTCAAACAATTCCTGCGCCGTGTCTTCCGGCGGCGGCAAGAAGTAGCTGTCGATCAAGGCACAGCCCGACAGGAGCCAAAGGGCAAGGACAGAGACCAGAGCCAACGTGGAACGCATGTCGACTCCTAAATTCCGAGTTGTTCAAGGTAAGTGAAAGCAGCGTTTGCAGCAGTGGCGCCATCGCCCACAGCACTGGCTACCTGACGACACATTTTGGACCGGATGTCTCCAGCCGCAAAAATGCCGGCAACATTGGTGCGCATTTCCACATCGGTAATGATACCATTGGCATCCTTTTCGACCACTTCAGGAACGAAATCCAGAATAGGCTCGAAACCAACAAAAATGAATGCACCATCCACCTTGAGCTCTGAAGTGGCGTCAGTGGAAACATCCCGAAGTGAAACGGATTCAACTCCATTAACACCAACAATTTCATCAACAACGGTGTTACGAATAACTTCGATTTTTTCGTTGTTGAAGCATTTGTCCTGATAACAAATCAAGCCCCGGAACTCATCACGACGATGGATCAGGTAAACCTTGTTGACAAGACGAGCGAGATACAACGCTTCTTCAAGCGCAGAGTTACCACCGCCAATCACTGCCACGTCACGGTCACGGAAGAAGTTGCCATCGCAGAGAGCGCAATAAGACACTCCCTTGCCAAGCAGACGTTCTTCTCCCGGAATTCCCAGCTTGCGATACCGTGAACCTGTTGCCAGGATAATCACTCGCGCCTGAACCTTTTCACCACCGACATGAATCGTGTGGATGGAAGTCCCAAGCTCAATGGACGACACCTCGTCGGTGATCCGCTCAAGCGGATGTTCGTCCAAATGAGCCGCAAACTTGTCAGCGAGTTCCCAGCCCTGCAACCCACCGGGAAAACCCGGATAGTTCTCAATCTCAGACGTCATGAGAACCTGGCCACCAGGAGCAAGCTTTTCGATCATGGCGGTTTTCACACCAGCCCGTAAAAGATAAAGGGCAGCCGTCATTCCTGCCGGGCCGCCCCCAATGACTACAGCGTCATACGATTTCATTATTTACAAAGCCTTCTTGGTGATCATTTCCTTGATGCTGCTCTTGGAGACAGCGCCGGTGGACTGGTCAACGACTTCTCCATCCTTGAACAGAATGAGTGTCGGAATCGCACGAATGCCGTACTTGCCAGGAGTTGCGGAGTTTTCATCCACGTTCATCTTCACGATCTTAACTTGACCGGCGTACTCTTCGGACAGCTCATCAATGACAGGTCCCATTGCGCGACAAGGGCCGCACCAGGGAGCCCAGAAATCAATAAGGACAGGTACTTCACTCTGGATGACTTCCTGTTCAAAATTGCCGTCCGTAATCTGATTTGCCATTTGATTCTCCTTTTTTCGGCTCCCAGCCGTCATATTCGCTTAAATAAAACCGACCCATACAAGTCGGTACATGCTCACTAATTGTTATAAAATAGGTTTGTCCGCACCCTGCTGTCAAGGATAGTCGAGATATACTACCTGTCTCAGTCTCTTTTGCCAACCTTCCAGTCCAATGGGACCACACGTCCGCGGGGTACAGCTTCCAAATCAAGGGAATGATACAGCCCTTCTCCGGCTAAAAGTGAACCGGCATATGCTATCATCGCCCCGTTATCCGTACATAAGTTGAGATTTGGCAAAGTCAACTGCAACCTTTTGGCGTCGGCCACCCGCTGCATTGTGCTGCGCACCATGGAGTTTGCAGCAACGCCACCGGCAACGATCAAACTTTTCATTCCCTTGTTTTTTTTCAAGGCGCGTTCAACTTTGATCCGCAGGGTATCTGCCACGCTCCAGTTGAATGAGGCACAAACACGGCACAAGTGTGCACGCCGCTCACCAGACAACGCATCGAGCGCAGCCTCGTCTGCCATTTCCTTGAAGATCAACTCAGGATGGGCATTCACGTAGTTTGCAACGGCCGTCTTCAGGCCACTGAAACTGAAATCAAGACTCGGATTGTCGATAAATGCCCGCGGGAAGAGCGAGGTATCAGGTTCGGTTTCCTGTGCCAACTTATCCACATGTCGACCACCAGGATATGGAAAATTCAGGACTTTCGCTACCTTATCGAAGGCTTCACCGGCTGCGTCATCCAACGTCCGACCAATGAGCTGGAATTCGGTTGGGGAATCGATACGGTATGTATGCGTATGGCCGCCTGACACAAGTAAGCCAAGTGCAGGGAAGACCAGCTCGCTTTCCAGTCCGGCAGCCAGCAAATGCGCCCACAAATGGTTGACTCCGACCAGGGAAGCACCGGTTGAAAGTGCAAGGCCTTTTGCAAAGCTGACACCGACCAATAGGCTTCCCAACAACCCTGGTCCCCTGGCAACAGCTATGTTGTCGATCATCTGAGGTGTGACGTCGTATTCATCCATCAGCTCATTAAAGAGCCGCGGCAGCATACGCAGATGTTCACGGGAGGCAATTTCAGGAACCACGCCACCGAACAAAGCATGCAAATCTATTTGGGTGGAAAGCTTTTCACCCACCAACCGCCCGTCACGAACCAGCGCTACGGCAGTTTCGTCACAAGAAGTCTCGATTCCGAGAGTAAGCATTACTTTTTCTTCTTTCTCCGAGCCTCGGATTCGAAGATGTCCTGCACGACTTGAACGTCATTCATTGAACCGCAATAAAACGGTACTCGCTGATGCAGGTGATCAGGCTCAATATCCAGAATGGGCGTCAAGCCATCCGTGGCCATCCCACCGGCTTGCTCGACGATGTATGCCATGGGATTGCATTCACAGGTGAGGCGCAGCTTGCCCGTGGGCTTTTTAGGATCACGCAAATCAGCAGGATACATGAAAATGCCACCGTACAAGAGGTTGCGATGAAAATCAGCAACCAGCGATCCGATGTATCGGCCACTGTAGGGTTTTCGCAGCGCATTCTTGGGTGATTTAAAGTATGCCAGAGCCTTTTTCGTATCACGGTCCCAATACCGCTCGTACCCCTCGTTGACGGAGTAGATTTTGCCCTGTTCGGGAATACGGATATTCGGATGCGAAAGAATGAACTCGCCAACACTGGGGTCGAGAGTGAACCCGTGTACCCCTTCGCCGGAGGTGAAAACCAGCATTGTAGACGAACCATAAAGAATATACCCGGCAGCGACCTGGTCTCTACCTTTCTGGAGGACATCGCCAGACATCAAGGCAGCATCGGGGCTGGATTTGCGCTTGTAAATGGAAAAAATAGTCCCGATATTGACATTGACGTCAATGTTGGACGAGCCATCCAGAGGATCGAATATTATGATGTACTCACCCCTGGGCAAAGTCTCAGGAACTTCTATAATATCGGCATTCTCTTCAGAAGCCATGGCGCACAGCACTCCTGAACGCGCAAGTCTGTGGATCAAGATGCGATTGGCATACTCGTCCAGCTTCTTTACTTCCTCACCCTGCACGTTAACATCACCGGTAAACCCGAGTACATCAACAAGGCCGGCCTTATTGACCGCACGAGATATTATTTTGGCCGAGAGTACCAGCTCATTGAACAAACGGGTAAACTGACCCGTTGCTCCCGGCACCAGCTTCTGGTGCAAGAGGATGTGTTCCGTAACTGTAACCTGCTGTGACATCCTTGATTCCTTTGACTAAAATAAAATAAGGCAGACTAGAAGAGCCAACCGGACTCGGCTTTGGGATCAACGCTTTCAGTCGCGTAGACATAGGCATCAGATCCGATATACCGCACGATCCACGTATAGTATTTTTCTCCAACCTGTACCTGACCATGCACTTCATCTTCCAGCAATTCGTCCCAATCTACCTCTAAAAGCCCTTTTTTATCAACATCGGCACCTCGCGACCATACGCCAGCGCCAGGATGGATAATTACCAACTCTTGAGGGGAAGGACTCAAGGACAGCAAAGACCGAGGGTCAAAACCTACGCCGATGATACCTCTGAAATCCACATCTCTGAAATAGGGACGGCCAATATACAGTTCCGGTCCAAGGTCAGAATAGTCAACAACAGTCATCAGGCGAATGTCTCGCCAGACTCCTTCAAATTTCAACGGCTTGCTGATCTTTTTAACCGGCAACTCAGGCTGCATGAACACGATGGTTCCGGCATCATCCGTCACAACCACCCTGTTCACCCACGGGAACCGGGCCATCAACAGATCAAGCCAATCCAGGTCAGGCATGGTGTCCGTATTGTATACGAAACGGGCAAGTGTCGTGAGAGGGCCATCGACCGGGGTAAAGAGCTTGGCCAGCTTTTCCTGATTCGGATTCTCAAACTGGTAGCTATCCGTGTCGATCTGCGGCGGCGGGTCAACAAAATCCTTGGTCGTTTTCCAGGATTTAACAGCATAATCAGCCGTTGTATCCCAAGCACTACAACCGGAAACCAAAAACAGCGTTGTCAGCATCAACGCGATACATTTCTTCATGTTACTCAACTTTATACAAGACCCGAGCATCTGGCCGATGTTCGGAAACTCTTTGTTAATTCTGAACCCTGGCCTCGAATCGGGAAGCCAGAGTTTCCAAGGTACTAATAAGACGATTCTTGGAATGGACGCTGAACGCATCCTCACCACGGTCAATCGTCAAGCCCGTATCAGCTTTTCCTTCCAGTTCACTGATGCGCTTGCTCAATTCACCACGTCTTTCATCAGACATCGATGAATGTAATAATTCCCGATAAATTTCCAGCGCACCGTCGACATCTCCCTGAGAAGCCAAAAGGTCGGCCATGGTCTTTGTCCGAAACGCACCGCCTCCCAGCTTGGGAACTTCGTACTCCGTATCGACAAAGTCATCGTCGGCCAAAGTATCGACGGTCGGCTTGCAGACAGAGGTCACCCTGTCAGATGGCGGGGGCAAAGGAGCACCAACCAGCCGTTTTGCCAGAGTGCTGATACCTTCAAAGACGACATCCGTCCACTTGATTGTATCACCAGTAAGATTGGAGGTGACCAGCATGAGAAAAACAGCAAGATCGCGTTGATCGGCAGGCAGGCTTCGCGCCCAGCCACGCCAGAAGGCAGGATAATCCTGCAAAGGAGTGATTACGCGCTCAAGCTGATCGTGCAACTCGTCTTCCCTGTCAAGCTCCGTCAGTAACTCGACGAGCAACATACGCGCTTCAAGATAATCGGGGTGACGGTCCAACCCCTTACGCAATGTGTGGACAGCCTCTTCGGGCATACCGTTTTCCACAAACAGCTTCGCCAACGGAAAAAAGACCCTGGAGCCTGGCTCCAGAGAAAGAACTTCTTGGTACCACTCAATTTTTTCGCTCATCAGCACGCTCTCCGCTTTCTACGGCATTGTCAGGAAATATGTACAATATCTCGTCTTGTCTAACGAAATTCATCCGCTCGCGAACCACTTTCTCCTGATAGGCCTTGTCCGATTTGAGCCTTCTGATTTCCTGGCTCAAATCCAGACTCTCTTCATCCACTGCATTCAGACGGGCCTGCAGTACCTCGTACCGGCCTTTCAATTCCAAATATGCGAAAACGCCCTGATCACTCCATATCAATCGTACCAACAAAAACATATTGATAATGAGCAACAGAGCGATAAGTACAATTCGACCTCGCATAACGCCTACTGCAACCTGCGCCCTTTTGACTTACTCGATTCAGCTCTTGCCAGCGGCGCCTGCAGTTCTTTCAGGAAATTAGCCGTGGCCGATTCAATGCGCTGAACATCAGCCTCACTCAAATCGACTTCATCAATTTTTTGCAAAAACGACTTGAGCACGGCGAACTCATCAAGAAGAGAGTTGCCATGCTCCAACCGCTCAAGCTGGGGTTCCAGCTCCAGAATAGTCTGGAGGCAGTTGGTTATTCGAACGAGATAACTCACAGAATTGGAGTCAGTCATACTACTATCGTGGTTTCACCCGATTTCGTGCGATATTGACCACACAATACGTTAAATTGCTTAGCTTACTACACTCTACCATTACCACGTTACCCAACCTCTGTCACTATCGAAATTACTCAATATACCCAACCAGTTACTTATGCTTGACATACAGCCAATTGTTACAGTCTAAACTTTTTCCAGACCATTATTATCTAATGGAAGAAAACCAAGCAATTCACCGACTAAGTTGACCAAGAAAAAAATCCCGCGCATCGCGAACCGACGGCGGGATTACAACGTATCTTCAGTTTGAACTACCCGGCAGAGCTAATCCACTTTTTATAAAAGTCATACAGGTAGTTACCACCTGAAATGACCGTCAATAAAAGCGCAATCCAAAGAAGCACCTGCCCCACGGGTCTCGGGTCGAATCCCATGATCGGATAATGGAAAATCAGAAAACCACCAGCCAGGCTCTGCGCCAGGGTCTTGGCTTTGCCAAGCTTGTCGGCGGCAACCACTTCCCCCATCTCCGCTGCCACTGCACGCATTCCGGTAACTGCAAGCTCCCTGCAAATAATGATGATGACAATCCACGCAGGTACGCGCCAATCCGGTCCCAGTCGTACGAGCATGATAAAGGCGGAACCGATCAATAATTTGTCAGCCAGGGGATCAAGGAACTTGCCCAAATTGGTGATGGTATTCTGACTCCGGGCTATCTTACCATCAAAATAATCAGTGATGCATGCAAGAGCATATACGGCGAACGCTCCATAAGCTCCCAGTCGAAACTCGAACCACATCTCCAGATACAGCAAAAACACAACGATAGGAGCTGCAAGAATGCGTGTCATCGTCAAACAGTTGGGTAAATTGAATATTTCTTTGTTCATGAGTCCTACCTAAGCATGTGTACTGGAGGCTGCTTCAAAGCTTTTCTCAGCAGCTTCCACTATTTTTTCCGCAAGTTCAGTGAATCCCTGCTTTGCGAATGAATCATTTTCCATAAGTACCACAGGCGTTCCCAAGTCGCCAGCAACCACAGTCGCCGGATCGAGCGGGATGGCGCCTAAAAACTCCAGGCCGTACTGTTCAGCCAACTCACGCCCACCACCCTTTTTGAAGAGGTCGATGGATTCATGACAATGTGGACAGATAAGGCCGCTCATGTTTTCAACCACACCAAGGATATTCGCCTTGGCGTATTGAAGAAAATTAATGGATTTACGCACATCTGACAACGACACTTCCTGCGGTGTGGTGACAACGACAGCAAGAGCCTCAGGAATGGTCTTTAAAACAGTCATGGACTCATCTCCAGTGCCCGGAGGGGAATCCACAACAAGAAAATCCAACTCGCCCCATTGTGTATCAGAAATGAACTGCCGGATTGCCGAAGTTTTCATGGGCCCACGCCAAAGGACTGCCTGATCTGGGTCCTTGAGCAGTGATTCCATCGAGATGACTCGAAGATTATCGTTGTATTTTTTGGGTACAACCAGAGAGCCACGGTCGGCATCAAGCATACCGGAAAGTCCGAGCAGCGTCGGCACGCTGGGGCCATGGATATCGACATCCAGAATGCCCACCTTGTACCCCTTGTCTGCAAGGGCTGCGGCAACATTGACGGTAACGGAGCTTTTCCCCACACCGCCTTTTCCGCTCATGATGAACAGCTTGTATTTGATCTTCTCCAATGTGGATTTGATCATTTCATCCTGAATCATCATTTTGGCGCTTTTTCCGCCACCCTTTGCGCCCCCGCAGGAGCCAGATCTGCACCCACTCATGCTCTTCTCACTTATTCTTGTGGTGATCGTCGATTAGACAATCACCTTTCTTCTGGTGAAGTGATCCAACAACAAAACCACGGCCGCTCCCAGCAGTGCCAACCCCAAAGCAACCCAAACGCCTTCATCCAATCCAGGCATGACGTTCTGCTCTCTGAGTATATGTATCTTGCCACGAATGACTGTTGATTCGAGCACTTCCTTCCACGGCCAGACCTTCCTGAGCGCTCCGATCATGACCCCGGTCAAGACAGCGACAGTCGGTACATGCCATCGATGTAAAAGATAATGCAGCAACCGGGAAAACACAATTATCCCCGAAACCGCCCCTAGTGCAAAAACACTCAATATAACGAGATTCTCACCAATAAAGGGGTTCTTCAATGCTCCGGTCACATACTCGTACTTCCCCAGCATCAAAAGGAGAAACGCCCCGCTTACTCCCGGCAGAATCATCGCACAGATGGCAATTGCACCACAGAAGAAGATAAATGGAAGGGTTTCTGGAGTGCTTACCGGAATCATGCCGACGAACAAAAAACTGCAAAGAGCCCCCAAGCCGACAAAACCAATATTGCATACACTCATGGGTTTGATGCCTCGACCTATGACGAAGATCGATGCGGCGATCAGCCCGAAAAACATGGACCAGATTGCTATTGGGTGTTGGGCCAGCATGTAATGCATGACTCTGGCCATGCTCATAACAGCTAGCAATATGCCACAAAGCAGACAGACCAGGAATCGCAAATGAACTCCGGCCAGTGCACCCGCAATATCCAACTGGAACAATCGACGAGCAAAATTGATATCAAAGGACCTGATGGCATCCACAAGTTGCGTATATATTCCGGTAATGAATGCGATAGTACCACCGGATACGCCAGGAATGATATCCGCTCCTCCCATGCAAAAACCTTTCAGAAAAAGGAAAAACGTACTTTTGCAACCGCAAGGGCCGGGGCTGGCCATGAACGCTTCTTTGAGAGTCATCGATTTTTCATTCATTTCGTTACCAGCCATGTTTTCCGACCAAATCAACAAAAGCGACGCTTCCCAAATTGGTCCGGACGATCTTTCCATCGACCTTTTCAATTTGGATTAACTCTTGAGACTGCTTGGAGTTCCCTACAGGGATGAGCATTCGTCCGTTTTCCGCCAATTGGGCAACAAGAGGCTCAGGAACTTCCGGGCCTCCAGCTGTCACGATGATACGATCAAACGGCGCTTCATCCGGCCACCCCATGGTTCCGTCATCCAGCTTGATCTTGACCGAAAACATACGCATATCCATAAAACGCTTTCGGGCTGCAAAAAACAACTTCTTGATGCGCTCGACAGTATATACGTCCGCTCCCATGTGATCGAGAACCGCAGCCTGGTATCCGGAGCCTGCGCCAATCTCCAGGGTTTTCATCCCCGGCTCGACCTGCAGTCGCTCCGACATGAGAGCCACAATATACGGCTGTGAAATGGTCTGGCCCTCGCCAATAGGCAACGGAGAGTCCGAATATGCCTTGTAAGCCAACGCTTCTTCAACAAAGCGATGGCGAGGCAGCGTCCTCATAGCTTGGAGTACAGCAGGGTCGGAGATGCCACGCTTCTCTATCTGCTCACGCACCATGCGCTCTCTCGACCGAACCGGATCAACCATGAATACTCCTTGAAAAAATGACGACTGACCAATGGATTTTTTCCTCGGGGATGCTGACCAGATTATGCCTCTAAAGTCAACTCTCGCAGAGATATCAAGCGACTCTCCCTCACCCTCTTGACACATTCAGTGGTCCATGAAACGATATATTAATCGGAGGGATATAGTTATGATAGTAAAAGACCTCATGAGTTCCCCGGTCTTCTCGCTCAAGGAGACAGACTCTTTGCACAGTGCGCGATCACTCATGAATCTGCAACGGATACGACACATCCCGATCGTGACCGTAGACAACGTGTTTACCGGCTTAATCACCCATCGTGACATTCTTTCGGCAACCATTTCTCAACTGGCGGACCTCGACCCTGAAACACAAAAGGAAATCGACTCCGGCATCCCCATACGGGAAATAATGCGGACAGATATTGCCACCATAGCCAGCGATGCACCGCTCAAGGATGCAGCACAGATTCTACTCAATCACAAATACGGATGCCTGCCTGTTGTTGAAGACAGCCAGCTCATCGGCATTCTGACAGAAGCCGATTTCCTGCGACTGACCATCAAGCTGATGGACGCATTGAACGAATAAGGCAGATTATCATAGAAAATCCACGAGCCGTTCCTGCAAAAGGTGCGGCTTTTTTGTATTTTTTACATTACTTTTTACCTTTTCAGCTAACATGTAAAACTCCCTTGTTTCCTGTGCTGGAAGGGTATAGAAATAGTCTAGACAATCCATTCATAATGAATAAACACAAAGAGTAGCTTCATGAATAAGGAAAAAAAATCATCATTCCCGGCAGTGCTAAGCGCTATCATCATTCTACTGGCTCTAGGGGCTGGAGGCTTTCTGTTACTTAAAGATACGAACCCTCCAGTCATCACCATCAGCCCAGACACCGCCAACGTCGGCAAGGGGACTGAAATCCATATTGCCGTCAAAGACACGGGAAGTGGCCTCAAGTCGGTAACTATTGTCGCGAGCCAGGGAGACAAGACCATCCCTCTTATCCAGAAGGACTACCCCGGTGGTGTGTCTGAAGTGGATGAAGTCGTGGTGCTGGCAAAAGGTGAAGTGAGCGAAGGGGAATTCACCTTACATGTCTCGGCCCAGGATGCCTCCCTGTACCCCTTCGGTGAAGCCGGTCTTTCCAGCGCCACCATGATGTATGAATACGACGCCACTCCACCCCGGATTTATGTGCAGTCACACACCAATAACCTCAATCAGGGTGGTTCGGCGCTGATGGTGTACTCGCTTTCCGAAGTGGCAGAAACCACCGGCATCCAGCTTGGAGAACGCTTCTTCCCTGCGTACCTACAATCATCCACGAATGGTAACAACCTCTACTATTGCATGTTCGCCATGCCTTGGGACACCCCGCCAGCAGAGTTCAAGCCGGTCATCGTCGCAAACGATAAAGCAGGCAACTCCGCACAGCGGGCCTTCAATCACCACACGAACGCACGCAACTTCAGGCGCGATAAAATTCGGCTGTCCGACTCCTTCATTGATAAGACATTGCCGGAATTCCATAGCCTCATTCCCCAGGAAGGATCGCCCATTGATAAGTACATTTACATCAACAATACCCTTCGCAAGCAAAACCGTGCAAAGCTTGTCGAGCTGAGCCGCAATACTGCACCCACTATGCTGTGGAGCGGACCTTTCCAGCGTCTTCCTAACGCAGCGAACAGAGCACGCTATGCGGATTCTCGAGACTACATGTACAAGGGAAAGAAGGTAGACTTCCAAACCCATCTCGGCCTGGATCTGGCAAGCATCAAACACGCCCCTGTCCCGGCAGGCAATAACGGTACCATCGTTTTTGCGGACTTCTTGGGCATCTACGGCAACGTAGTGGTTATTGATCATGGCCTGGGCCTTCAATCGCTCTACGCTCACCTTAGCAGCATCACCGTCAACACCGGCGACGCCGTCAACAAGGGAGATATCGTTGGGCATACTGGCACAACCGGCCTGGCTGGAGGCGACCACCTCCACTACGGAGTTACTGTTGCAGGCATTCCTGTCCAACCCATTGAGTGGTGGGACAATCGCTGGATAGAGCACAACATAACATCCAAGCTGAATTAACCAAAAGGCGCCCTTCATATGAAGGGCGCCTTTTTTTGCGCTAAAAGCCTTCCCTCTTAACTGAAAGTCATTCGCTGGACAGTTCGTTCAAAAGACAGAAAGGCAAAAGATTCCAAGGTCTACTTTTTGCAATGAATGCAAGAAGGAAATTTATTCCAAGGAGTCATTGCATGATTTCATCAGTTAATTCGCACGATCCGTTCCAAGACTTCACCGGCGTTCAAAATAAGCGCCAGAAGCAATCCTCTTTTGATCAAGAGATAGAAAAAAGCCATGAAAAGCAAGAAGCCCAAGCTTCAACCATTTCCTTCCAGAAAGAACTGACTCCTGAAGAGGAGCAGCGTGTTCTGTTTTTACAAAACATGCTTTCTCAGTTGCTCTCCCTTGCTGACGGACGCCCCTCAGAAGAACAGCGGGAGCGAATCAAGGAAATAGAGAAAGAATTGGAAGAATTGACCGGCGTAAAGATGGAGACCCGCCTTTCCTCCGTAACCGAAAAAATGCCCGGCAAAAAAGAGGAAAAGGCAGAAGATGAAGAATCGCTCGTGCAACAGTTTGGCATTGACCCCGATGAAGCGAAGCACAAGCAAAGTGCTGCTCCATCGGGCGAAGCGGTACCAGGCATTCAGATGCTCAAGCGACAGTCACTCTTCGCTCAACTGCAGTCTTTACTGGGACCACAATTAGATCAATAACTTTTTAGCTCAACTCGGATGCTATCGCTTCAGCATTGGTCAGTATTGCATCCTTATCGACCAATCCCTCAATAAAGCGGTCCGGAATTCCCTGAATGCCGACCATTGCCCCGCATAATGCTCCCGTCATGCACGCCCGAGCCATGTTGTTTCCGCCACCATTAATTGTCGTCAACACGGCAGTTTCAAAATCATCCGGATATTTGCTGGCCATCCAATACGCAGCCGGAGCCATGAAACCCATTTGGCAGGCAAGACCGTAAATCTGCGCAATCGCGTATGGAGGGTCAATTGTAATAGCCGGGCTGGTTGCAGCATCATAGACAAAGCCCGGTTGCAAAAAAACATCGATCAATGCGCGATCGACCTCCTTCTGCGCCCACCCCATCAGGCTTTTGCCGGATTTTTCCAATGTCTTGCCTCGGATGAGTCGGCAAACAGACAGCACGAACGCCAACGACTGGGCGGCTACGAACGGTTCAGCGTGTGTCAGATGAATATTACTCTTGGCCTTGGCTGCAAGCTCTCTGGGGTCATCTGCGTACCGGGCAGCCAGCATAACGCCACGTATTGCGGCCTCACCGCTATCGGCCATACCTGCGGCCTGTCCCCACGGAACATTCTCTTTACGCGCCTTCCACACTTCACGCATGGCAATATCCGTATATCGTCCGCCACTTGGAGTGCCATCCAACGTATCCAGAAATTCATCCAGACGATCGGTGAAATCGTCCTCGTCATACGCTCCTTTATCCACAATGGAATCGAGAAGAAGCATGGACACCTGTCCGGTCTGCGAAACATCTCCCGCCTTGCAGCCATCGTGGTATCTCCCCTGCTTTGGGGCCATGTAATCCGTAATCCAATCGCCATAGTCCTGACGCAGTTTGTCCAGGTCGTAATACCAATGTGGCCCCAGTCCAAGGGCGTCACCGATATACATACCAACAACAGCTCCCATTGCCCTGTCCTTTCGCGTCAATTCAGCCATGTCGACTCCTTGAATCTTCGAATTATTGGTTAACAGCTATAAATATCTTCACATGGATCAGGAGGTTCCACCTCTATGCAAACAGCCTCCTGAACTATCGTTGAAACTTCTCCCATGTTCTGGTCAGATCCATGAACAACAGCAAGTGGATCCCCTGCATGCACATATGTTCCTATACGAACAATATCAGACAATCCCACAGCAGGATCAATGGATTGCTCAGGACGCATTCTGCCTCCCCCCAGTGCAACTACAGCCATTCCAAGCGCCCGCGTATCCCAACTGGCAACATATCCGCTCCTGGGAGCTGACACCTGTTCCATCCTTGGAGATGACGAAAGATAAGAAAGTGGTTTTTCCATGAAGTCAGACGGGCCGCCCAGAGAATGGACCATACGGGCAAATCGTTCCGCTGCTTCCCCATTGGCAAGCACTCTCTCAATCTGGGTATTGGCTGCTGAAAGGTTCTCAGCCAACTCTCCAAGACACAACAGTTGAGCGCAAAGCGGTTTGACGATGGTCATAATTCGGCGATCAACAGACTCTCCGGTAAGAAAGCGAACAGCTTCTGCAACTTCCAGGGCGTTTCCGGCACATGGGGCCAGCGGCTCACTCATATCAGTCACAAGGGACATCTGTTTCAGGCCAAGCTCATTGGCTACAGACTGAATACTATTAGCCAATCGACATGCATCATCATGGCTTGTCATGAAAGCTCCGTTGCCGCTTTTCACATCCATTACGAGAGCGTCCAGGCCGGCAGCTATCTTCTTGGAAAGTATGGAGGCTGTGATCAAAGGAATGGACTCAACCGTGGCCGTCACGTCACGGATCGCATAAAACCGCTTATCCGCAGGTGCCAGGTCGCCGGTCTGCCCAATGATAGCCACGCCGACATCACGCACAACCTCACGAAATCGATCAACACCAATATTGGTCGTATACCCTGGTATAGCTTCCAACTTATCCAGCGTGCCCCCAGTATGCCCAAGCCCACGGCCGGAGATCATGGGGACATATCCCCCACAGGCGGCTATGACTGGCCCAAGGATCAGGCTGACCAAGTCTCCCACCCCTCCGGTGGAGTGTTTATCCAGAACAGGGCCATCCAAGTCCCACTCAAGCATATCTCCCGACCGAGCCATTGCGTCTGTAAGGGCTGCACATTCCGCAAAGGACATACCATTGAAATAGACGCTCATACCAAACGCGGCGATCTGTCCCTCAGAAATGCTTCCGCTGCTTAAGCCATCAATGAAAAATTCAATTTCTCTTGCACTCAGAGAATGCCCATCACGCTTTTTGCGAATGATTTCCTGGGGGATCAACATCACTACACCTCGTCGGCAACCGGCATTTCAAACAGGTCTGGCAACAACTCATCCATATGCCAAACAAGCGTTTCGTCGGTGTCACAAGTAGAATAGACCAGAGACTCTGCTGCAAGGAACTCAGCCAACACCTGCCGGCAAGCTCCACATGGCGAATGAAGCGCAGCGCTCGGCGTATAAAGCAATAACGCTAGGAAATCACCACGCCCCCTGCCATCA
Organism: Pseudodesulfovibrio profundus; assembly: GCF_900217235.1. Classification (NCBI taxonomy): domain Bacteria; kingdom Pseudomonadati; phylum Thermodesulfobacteriota; class Desulfovibrionia; order Desulfovibrionales; family Desulfovibrionaceae; genus Pseudodesulfovibrio; species Pseudodesulfovibrio profundus. The sequence continues at coordinate 939,597 of NZ_LT907975.1, forward strand.
GCAACAGCAGAATAGAGTGCAGTCCTCTCGGCACAGTTGGTCAATCCGAATGAGGCATTCTCAACATTGCAGCCCACATAAATAACGTCGTCTTCCGTGAGGAGAGCAGCCCCTACCGAAAAGTTGCTGTAGGGGGCATAGGCATTCTGTGCGGCCTGTCTGGCAGCCTCTTTCAGCGACCCAAGTACTTTATCCGATATCTTGATCATATGTAATACTCGCTATCATAAAAAAGAGCCGAACGGCAAAACCGTTCGGCTCATATTTGACATTTTACCGCTGTTACTGACGAGCTGGTTTGCGTTGTTCTTCCTTCAGCAGCTCGTTAGCCAGCGGCGGCTCACCGTGCTGTGGGATAAGAACAGCTTCGCCACCATTCTCAAGGGCCTTGTCGACAACTTCGTCCATTGTCTTGACCGGGATAACTTCCAATTCCTTGAGAATGTCCTTAGGGACATCCTTGAGGTTTTTCTCGTTATCCGCGGGAATAAGAACCGTTTTAATGAGTCCTCGATGGGCAGCGAGCAGCTTCTCTCTCAGTCCACCGATGGCAAGCACACGACCGCGAAGTGTTATTTCACCGGTCATGGCCAGATCATGGCGAACCGGAATGTTGAGCAACGCGGAGATAAGCGCTGTTGTCAGGGTGATACCCGCACTCGGGCCGTCCTTCGGTGTAGCACCGTCCGGAACGTGAATGTGAATATCAACCTTGGTGTTAAAGTCCGGCTTGAGTCCCAGCAGGTCTGATCTGGAGCGAATATAGGAGATGGCTGCACGGGCAGACTCCTGCATCACATCGCCAAGCTTACCGGTAATCTCAACCTTTCCCTTACCAGGCATCAATGCCACTTCCACAAGCAGCATTTCGCCGCCCAGTTGCGTCCAGGCAAGACCATTACAGACGCCGACCTGTGCTTCCTGCTCGCGTTCACCATAGGTGAACTTCTGCACTCCAAGCATTTTCTCAAGGGATTGCTTGGTAACATGAACCGTCTTATCCCTATCCTGCTCCTCCACTATCTTCATGGCGGACTTGCGGCAAATAGAGGCGACTTCACGTTCGAGATTACGAACACCAGCCTCACGGGTATAGTAGCGAACAATGTCCAGAAGAGCATTGTCAGACAACTGGATATTTTCCGGCTTCAGCCCATGCTGCTCAATCTGCTTAGGCAGAAGGAAGCCTTTGGCAATCTCAACTTTTTCAGTCTCAAGATAACCAGGCAGACGGATGATCTCCATACGATCCTGCAAAGGCAATGGAATACCTTCAAGCTGGTTGGCAGTTGTGATGAAAAACACCTTGGAAAGGTCGTAATCAAGATCAAGGTAATGATCGTTGAATGCGTAGTTCTGCTCGGGGTCAAGGACCTCAAGCAAAGCTGCAGAGGGATCACCACGGAAATCGGCCGACATTTTATCGACCTCATCCAGACAGATGACCGGATTGTTATTCTTTACCCGTTTGAAAGACTGAATGATCTTACCGGGCATGGCACCGACATAGGTACGGCGGTGACCACGGATTTCTGCTTCGTCCCTTACGCCGCCAAGCGACAGTCGGATGAACTCTCTGTCCATGGAGCGGGCAATCGATTTGGCAATGGAAGTCTTACCAACACCAGGAGGGCCAACAAAACAAAGAATCGGCCCCTTCATTGATTCGACCAACGTCTGAACAGCCAGGTACTCGAGGATACGCTCTTTAGGCTTTTCCAGACCGAAATGATCCTGATCAAGGATTTCCCTAGCTTGTTTGATGTCTACATCGCCATCGTTTTTGACTTGATCCCAGGGGAGATCAAGTACCCAATCGATGTAGTTGCGGACAACAGTATATTCAGCGGAGCTAGGCTGCATGGAGCGCAGCTTCTTGAGTTCCTTGCGAACACGCTCACGATTCTCCTCGGACATGGGCTTGGCATCGAGTTGATCTTCCAACTCCTGTGCTTCGGCAAGGGGATCATCCTCCCGCCCCATTTCCTTGTTGATCGCTTTCACCTGTTCGTTCAGGTAGTACTCACGCTGATTCTTTTCCATCTGATCTTTAACGCGACCTTTGACGCGCTTCTCGATGGAAACAATTTCGATCTCACCCAAGAGGAGTTCATAGACTCGCTCAAGGCGCTTGATGGCATCCATTTCCTCAAGAATTTCCTGCTTGCGGGCAAAATCGATCTTGAGGTGTGGCATGACCTGATCCGCCAACTGCCCTGCGTCCTTCAACGTCGACATGGCGAGAATGGCCTCAGGTGCGACCTTCTTGTTGACCTTGCCAAATTCATCAAGGGACTCGTGGACAGCACGAATAAGCGCCATGGCTTCGGGGTTTTCCACTTCTTCTTCAGGAAGCATGGTCACCGTAGCCTGCGGGTACTCATCTTCAGCTATGTCTTCATAAATGAGCTTGCTCTCTTTGGGGTCCCACAATGCACGTGAAACACCCTCAAAAAGCACTTTGATGGTGCCATCGGGCAAGCGAAGCATTTGCAAAATTTTACTGACTGTACCCATCTCGTACAGATCATCTGCTTCAGGATGTTCCTTCTCAGGAGACTTCTGCGTTACGAGAAAAATCTGTTTGCCGTAATCGGCAACAGCAGTCTCAATCGCTTTGATTGAAGCTTCGCGACCGACGAACAGCGGTACAATGGATCGGGGAAACATGACCACTTCCCGCAGAGACATCATGGGGAGGTTCATGCTTTCAGGGGATTTCTTGCCGTCAAAACCAAAGGTCGGCATCTATTCCTCCGAGTGGTTGCATATATGGCGACACCCGCTTCCCCCAATGTAGGAGAAGCGAGCGATTGCCGTCGATGGTTGGAAGTAATACCGTTGGATCAATTGTCAATCCAATCCACCGCTTGAAACTAAGCGGATTTCACTTCCTGATGATAAAGGAGCAGAGGCTCCATACCGTTGTCGACAACGGCCTGATTGATCACGCACTCACGAACTCCTGTCATTGAAGGAAGCTTGTACATGATTTCGAGCATGGTTTTTTCCAGCACGTTGCGAAGACCGCGCGCACCGGTTTTACGTTCAATCGCCTGCCGGGCAATGGCAGACATGGCATTTTCAGTAAAGCGAAGCTCGACCTTGTCCAGATCAAACAACTTCTTGTACTGCTTCACCAGTGCATTCTTGGGCTCCTGAAGAATGCGCACCAAATCTTCTTCGGTGAGCTCTTCGAGCGCTGTCTGCACAGGAATACGGCCAATGAACTCAGGAATAAGACCGAACTTGATCAAATCCATAGGCTCAGAATGAGCAAGGGATTCACTCATGTTCATCTCTTTCTTGGCTTCAACCTTGGCACCAAATCCCATGCCGGAACCGGATTTTCGCTTCTGTACAATGGTATCCAGGCCAATGAATGCTCCACCGAGGATAAACAGGATATTCGAGGTGTCCATGCGAATAAACTCCTGCTGCGGATGCTTTCTGCCACCCTTGGGAGGAATGTTCGCCTCGGTTCCTTCGATAATTTTCAACAGAGCCTGCTGTACGCCTTCACCGGAGACATCTCGGGTGATTGAAGGAGAATCGCCCTTACGGGCCACCTTGTCGATTTCATCGATATAAATGATACCACGACTAGCCGAATCAATATCATAATCTGCATTCTGCAGAAGCTGCACAAGGATATTCTCGACATCTTCGCCAACATATCCTGCTTCGGTAAGCGTAGTTGCGTCAGCGATGGCAAATGGAACCTTAAGGACCCGAGCCAGTGTTTGAGCGAGCAACGTCTTACCAGAGCCTGTAGGCCCGATGAGCAGGATATTGGACTTATCGATCTCTACGTCGTCGGCATTCTTGTTAGCTGCGGCGTAGAAAACACGCTTGTAGTGGTTGTGAACAGCCACCGAGAGAATCTTCTTGGCCTGCTCCTGACCTATGACATATTCATCAAGAAGGGCCTTGATCTCCTGGGGAGGCAGCAAGCGCCCGTCTTCGAACTCCTCACTGATGGTCTCCTGAGCCATAATGTCGTTACAAAGCGAAACGCACTCGTCGCAGATATACACATCTGGTCCGGCGATCAGGCGTTGTACATCCACCTGTGTTTTTCCGCAAAACGAACAGCTCAGTTCAGAGGATTTTTGTTCATTCTCAGCCATATCTACTTACCTTTTTCGTCCTTTTCTTCAGTCGCATCAGAGCGGGATCGCATCACCTTGTCGATGATACCGTACTCCATGGCTTCCTTGGCGCTCATGAAGAAGTCTCGTTCCGTGTCCTTTCTGATCTTTTCAATATCCTGACCTGTATGATCGGCCAAAATGTCATTCAATTCATCACGAAGTCTGAGAATCTCCTGCGCATGGATATGGATATCAGAAGCCTGCCCCTGGGCTCCACCAAGAGGCTGATGGATCATGATTCTACTGTGCGGCAACGCATAACGCATGCCTGCTTCACCGGCTCCCAGCAAAAGGGCGCCCATGCTTGCAGCCTGTCCAAGGCAAAGTGTCGCCACCGGAGCAGAAATGTATTGCATAGTATCATAAATCGCCATTCCGGCTGAAACGGATCCACCGGGGGAATTGATATACATGTAAATTTCCTTTTCCGGATCTTCTGACTCCAGGAAAAGCAACTGAGCGCAGATCAAGCTGGCAACATTGTCGTCAATAGCACTGCCGAGAAGGATGATCCGGTCTTTGAGAAGTCGGGAGTAAATGTCGTAAGCGCGTTCTGTACGACCGGTCGTTTCGATGACCATCGGGATGGCGACCATGCATGTCTCCTTGAAAAGCTTTAATGTTTATCATTTAGCGCGCCAGAACCCTCTTGCAGTGTGGACATGATTTATTGTCCTCAGGGTCAGACACGCTTATTATTAGAATTAGGGGCTGTACCAGATAACTAGCCCATATGTCTTCTAACCCACTGTTTCAGTTGTTTAAACTGGCTTCGCGGATTGCTGTTATTAAAACGCCACTCGCATTCCTTTAAAAACAGAGAAAAATGCTTGGTTGGAATGCCGTTGAATTTCCTCATATGGCGTTTGGCCTGGTTCCAAAAATTCTCGATTCCATTGATGTGGTTGTGGCTATCTGCAAACAGCTTCGAGTGGTTGATTCGGAAGTGTTTGAACGCTGACACATCAAGGACATTGTAGCCATACCAGCAGTCCGAGTAAACCACACTGTCTGGCTGGATTCTTTCCTGAATAATGGGAAGCAAGGTTTTACCTTTCGCATCAGGAATCACCTGTGTATAGACCTTCCCGCCCCTTTTAAGGATTCCAAAAACAGGAACCTTACCAGCCGCCCCACGTCCTCTTTTGCCCTTTCGCTTGCCACCGAAGTAGCTCTCATCGACCTCAAATTCGCCAAAATCCATCCCTTCACAGGACTCTTCTACCGCTATGATTTCCCGGAGCCGGTGAAAGTAATAGGCGGCTGTTTTGACGTTCACACCAACCAGATCGGCAGCGCAACGAGCTGTCGTGCCAGCCACAAAATGTTCGATTAAACGAAGCTGCTTGTCCTTGCTCAAACGACTTTTTCGCATTGCCATACCGATAACCCAAAGGAGTTATCTGGTACAGCCCCTAGAATTATTATAGTATGAGACATTTCCCATTGAAGGACAAGGAGAAAATCCCCGCTACCACAGCTATAAATAGACACGTGTGCAGCATGGTCAAGGGGTAAAAAAAAGAAAAACGGCGACCAGGAACCCCGGGCCGCCGTTAATATGCTTATTGTTGAAAAACTACTCGCCTTGCTCGGCGTAGAATTTTTCAGCTCGCTCTTCCAGCTTGGCCAGAGAATAGCCTTTTGCGGTGGACTCTTTGATGCCCAGGTTGGCAACGGCCCATTCAACGGCTTCAGCCTTGCTGGCGAAACGCCCCTCACCTTCATCAGCTTCGTTTTTCTCGGCAGAAGCAGGCTTGCTACCGGCTGCCGGAGGATCGATTTCCTTGACCTCGGCTGCATCATAAATGAGCTCGGAAGCCTTGTCGCACAGAAGGCGATCTTTCAGAGGCACGATGAGGTTGTTGTCCTCGTAGTACTTCTTGAGTTCGTGAAGCGGCTGGCGAGTCTGCATTGCCAACTGAGTCAGGGTCGCTTCGATCTCTTCGGGAGAGATATCCAGGCCTTCCTCAGCGGCTACAGCCAGCAGGAATATCTCGGATTTAACAGTAGACTCAGCTTCAGCCTTGAATCCATCACGGATTTCCTTCAGGCTTTTACCCAAAGACTGAAGCCCCTTGCCCTGACGATCCAGTTTGTACTCCAGGTCCTGAACAAGACGATCAATACGATCTTCAACCATTGCAGGAGGCAGCGGGAAGTCTTTGATGCCTTCGATGAGCTGAGACAGAAGCTGAGACTGGGCAGCAGACTTGTTCATCTGCTTGCGCTGGTTCATGTAGGACTCTTCAATGCCCTTACGCATGGTTTCAACATCGCTGAAGCCAGCCTTCTTGGCAACTTGGTCGTTCATCTCAGGAGTGATCCGCTCTTTGACCGCGTGCAGTTTGCACTTCATGGTCACAGTCTGACCTGCGAGATTTTCATTGATAAAATCGGAGGGGAAGGTGATTTCAGTTTCGCCACTCTCACCAGTGGTAAGAGTTTTGACCAGCTCTTCAAACTCAGGCAAGGACTGGCCCTGTCCGAGAAGCAGGTCAAAGTTTTCAGCCTGAATGCCTTCGACAACCTTATCACCCTGGTAGGCGCCGAAAGTCACAGTTGCAACTTCGCCGTCTTTAGGAGGACGAACGTCCTCGATCACTTTAACTTCGGCATTGTTTTCAAGGATGCGACCTTCAACTTCGGCAATTTCTGCTTCGGTTACTTCAGCCTTGACTTCCTCAACGCTCAAACCTCTGTACTCAGGGAGATCAAGCTTGGGAGCCACTTCGAATTCAATGGCGTATTTAAAATCGGTGTCGCGTTCCAGTTCCTTCGCATCAACATCAATGCGGGACATGGGCTGCATGGACAAACCGCTCATGATTTCGTTGATCTGATAGTTGATGAGATCCGTGGTGGCCTCACTATAGACCTGCTTGCGGTATTTGGATTCAACGACAGAGGACGGCACCTTGCCTTTCCGGAACCCCTTCACATCTGCCTGCATACGATACAGGGCAATGGTAGTGGTAAGTGCGGCGTTAACCTCTTCAGCCGGTACTTCCACCGTAATTTTCCGTTTTACCGGGGAAATTTCTTCTACATTGTATTCCATGACGACCTATCCTCCTGAACACCCTACTGGTGCGTAATATTGCAATTCCTGGTGCGGGCGGAGGGACTCGAACCCCCAAACCCTGAGGTACCAGATCCTAAATCTGGCGCGTTTACCAATTCCGCCACGCCCGCAAAAAGAACGTGCTTATTAAGCAAGCTCCACGCAATATGTCAACCTTCCACAGCACTAAACAGCAGAAACAGTGCTCAGATTGCCATTTTTACTGCTGTTTCGATACCAATTCAGCTAATTTCAGCAACAATCGTTGCAGGCGAGCGCCATCCTTTTCCAATATATAAACCCTGGATTCACACCCCATATCTCCAGGATCGACGATGATTCGAACCTCATCAGGGGACGCGTGTTTCTTGAGCCCTTCATAGGCTCCCCACTCCACGCAGGCTCCATGATCATTTGAGAGATAATCCGGTTTGAGCTTTCGCTCGATCCACATGACCTCGGTGTCCAAATCGTGTAGCACTCGTTTCAGAGGAGTATTCCCGGATACACTCACGCCACAGGCAAGCTGGTCATTGAAACGTCGCACAGCCAACAGAGCCTTGCTGACCGCCTGCTCCACCCCAAATTCAGGAGCTCCTGCAACAAACACCTGGCCCGTATGCGAGGAAATAAGCCCACCAGAGAAGGAAGCAACATCCGAAAGGACATCAGCATAAGGGATCGAAGCCGCAATATTGCTTTTTTCAGCCCCCAACAGCCTTTCAAGCTGTGTTTCTTGTATCCACCGAGCGATTTGCTCCACTTCTTTCAAGACAGTGCTTCGCGCCGTTTCCTTGATCCAGGGAGCGATGTGGTTGGGAGGCCCTCCTCCTTCTCCAAGGCGATATGCCGCCCGTAATGCGAGATGGAGATAACGCTGAGCACGCTGAATGGCGGCTGCCCGACTCTTACCTTGAGCCAATCCAGTGGCAATTGCTGCAGACAATGTGCAGCCCGTTCCATGGGTATTTGGTGTGTCTACACGCTGCTGAATAAAAGGAATGGGCTCTTTGCCAGACTCAACAAACCAGTCGGTAATAGCCCATGATTTGGAATGCCCACCTTTGATCAAAACACTTTTAGGGCCCATTTTGAGAAGCACTTCCGCGACCTGGAACACATCATCACGGTCGTTGATGGTTAGCCCAGTAAACAGTTCGGCCTCAGGAATATTTGGTGTCAGTATGTCAGCGAGGGGGAAAATTTTGCGAACCATCGCGTCAACAGCGTCATCTTTGAGCAACTTGGCTCCTGATGTTGCAACGCAGACCGGATCGACGACCAACGGCATACCGGCCCTGGAAAGCAAGGGAGCTATCTCGCTGATGATACCCTCAGAAAAAAGCATACCTGTTTTTACAGCATCAACTGAAATATCACTCAATACTGTTCGCAACTGCTCGGCCACGAAAACAGGAGGTGGAGCATGGATATCGGTCACAGCTGCGGTGTTTTGCGCTGTGAGTGCAGTCAACACACTTGCGCCATAACAACCCAGCATACTGATAGTTTTCAAGTCTGCCTGAATCCCGGCACCTCCGCCCGAATCCGATCCGGCTACAGTCAAAACACATGGCGTCCTGCCCATATCCTACTCCCCCCAAAAAAAAACGATTATCGGCAGGCGATAGCACCTACAAACGATAACCGCAATACGGACAGCTCAACTGACCGGATAAGGTAAAAACTAGCCGCAAGAAAGCTTAACGTAATCTTCGACCGACACACCATTCCAGGCTTTGGAAACCCAGTACGCTGTAGCCCAAATCATCAACGCGGTAGCCTGCAAATCGCTAAGCCGTCTTAGTTTAACTTCAAGATTGGACTTACTTGCACCGTGCTGGATATGCACATTGTGCTCATCACACGCTTCCTCTACACGAAGCATCAGGTAGGCCTGTTTGGACTGATTTGGTAACAGTTTCACATCTTTGTGTGATTCAAGGATTGTCTTGAGCTCTGCAACAGAGAAATCACTGGAAACATTACGAATTGACTTAAAGAATACATCGACAGCCCAAGGCAGAATAAATTCCGCACCAGCGCTTTTTGTCTTGAAATAATCTTTAAGCCACTTTTCCTGATCTGTGGTAATTCTTGCAGCAACCTGGGGCATACCCTCTCCTTAATCAAACCCGCAAACCGACTACCTTGCTCCATTTAGCAAAAAACATATAAGCGAAACACGGCAAATAATCAAGATTTTTTCTAGAGTTTTCAGCAGCAAAAAAAATTAGCCGTTGAACACTGACTTGAGTTGCCTGAACAGCGTCAGCAACAAAGCATCAGGAGCATCATTACCATCAATATTGAGACGAACAATTTCGGTTACGACATTATTGCTGGGAGTAATCGTTTTCTTGGAAACCAAAACGATATCCTGCTGACGCTCTTTTTTTGCATCGCTTGTCCGAACCACAAGAACCCAAGCCCCACCTTGCTCTTTCCATGAAGTCTCAACCGACATCGAATCAGACACCTTACGCTCGATAAGATGCACGAAATCCTTCAGCGTAAAATGCTTGCGCCCCTTACCTTGAACCCCCAGATACTCACCTTCCGAACATATGACGAGCGGCGAAGACAAGAATTCATTGGAAGGAAAGTTCAGGTCGCCAGCTCCGGAGCGGGCAGCAGCGACCTTGCGAAGTTCATGAATCTGCTGTTCAAGCTCTCCAAGTTGACGCTGATACATTTCTTCGGAAGCCTTGCGCTCCTTCCTGAGCTCGGCAACCTCATCACGAAGGGAACGGATTTCACTCCTGAACAACGACTGATCTTCAAGCGCTTCTGACATCTTTGAGAGAACGGCACCAATGTCCTGAGCAAAGGACTCCGCCCTTCCATTGTACAACTGATCACCTTTTTGATCAGTCGCTCTACTTCCCATTAATGCGCTAAATTTAAGGGCTAATTCTCTTTCGATTTGTTCAGTTGACCAATTGCTATTGAACATTTCACGTATCCTCCTGAATATCTCCAACACTTCTACAGGGTAACGTTGACGCCTCCCCCCCCCTCCCTCAGAGGGGATAAATCGAGAAAACTTATCCTTATAATACACAACAGTAGAAGGCGGTATATCCAACCGCCGTCCCACTTCGCGTAAACTAATAAACCGTTTCTCCATGCTAACCACAACCTTTGTTGTTCACTGTTCTTCAATTAGACATAACTCGTAAAAGCAATCAGGTCAACAGCTTTTTGAACAACAATGATCAACTCACTGCTCATTTTTTTAAATGGATAGCATCACCCCAATCAAAGGAACACTTTTCCAAGAGACTGACATTCCAAAGCTGAAACGTTAGCGACAACAATAAGGATGTTAAACAAGATTAGGAATTGGGCGCCCCTTTCGGTCGATCACGCAACCCAAGTGTACCCAAGAAAATGAACACCGCTCCAATCAATGCCAAGAGGTTTGGCAACTCTGAAAAGAACAACACTCCCCAGATAATGGCAAAAACTATTTGGAAATACCCAACCGCACTTCCCCGCCCGGCTGTTTCCATCGCCAGCCCTCTGGTCATGAAATACTGACCAAAATGAGTAAGCACTCCAATAGCTATGAGGATTAACCAAAGCTCCCAAGATCCCCACACCCAGTCCTGTATGGCAAAATAAACGGTTCCAACAAAGGTGCACAAATTCAGATAAAAAACTGGAGAAAGTGCGATCTCTTTGTGTCCCAAGGCTCGAACAGTAACCATAGCCCCAGCAGAAAAACACGCTCCAACCAATGCGGAGACAACTCCCATAAAAGGGAGAGATCCACCACTCTCAAAGAAAAATGAAGGCTGCGCCACCAAAAGAACTCTGCGCCTCCCCCCATCCTTTGGACCACTGATCGGCCATTTTAAGGTGGAGTCCTGCGTCCGAGTTTGTGCCTCCGTGGAGGCGGTTCGCCGCAGCCGTTGTGGAGCGTAGCCCGTCCCCGCAGGGGCGGCCCGAAGGGCCGAGGGCGGAGCGGAGCAACGGCTGCGAGCCAAGTCAATGAACATTCAGGTTGCCTCTGTATACGGCAGCGGGAGTTCTTTTGTCCAACGACGAATGTCCGCGCTCTTCGTTGTAATACCGAAAATAGCGCGTAAGCCCATGGTATAGCTCGATTCCATCAGAATACGCCTTGGGGTAAACATCCTCGTATTTCACCGTCCACCACAACCGCTCGATAAATACGTTGTCGATTGCACGGCCTTTGCCGTCCATGCTGATTGCAATGCCCTTGCTCTGCAAAACGCCGGTAAATTCACGGCTCGTGAATTGCGCTCCCTGGTCCGTATTGAACATCTCTGGCGTGGAGATGCGCAATGCCTTGCTCAGTGCGTCCACGCAAAACGAACTGTCCATGGAATTTGACAGTTCCCAAGCCAATACGAATCGGCTCCACCAGTCAATCACTGCCACCAGATACAGAAAGCCGCGCTGCATGGGGATGTAGGTGATGTCAGCACTCCAGACTTGATTCTTTCGCTCAATGGCAACTCCTTTCAGCAGATAAGGAAACACGGGATGCTCCGGGTTGGGGACACTCGTATGCGGCCCTGGAGTAATCGCTTGCAAGCCCATCAGCTGCATCAGTCGCTCAACTCGCTTGTGGTTGATCTGATGGCCTTGTGTCTTCAGCCAATCCGTCATGCGCGGCGAGCCGTAATCCGGCTGACGCAGATACTGCTCGTCGATGAGACGCATCAAGGCCAAGTTCTCATCGGACTCGGCTGCAGGTTTGTAGTAAAACCCCGAGCGGGAAATGCCTGCCAACTTGCATTGCCGCCGGATGGAATACTCCCGATCCGGTTTGATCCACTGGCGGCGTACCTCAAGCGGCAGGCTTACAACTTTTTTTCAAGCCACTTGATATCCATCTTGAGCCGACCGATCTCCTCGAACAAAGGTGCGGTGACCTCCTCCTGGCTCTTGGCTTTCTTGCCACCGGAAAAGATTCCTTCGGCATTTTCAAGGAGCTGCCTTTTCCAGGTGGATATCTGGTTGGGATGCACTTTGTACTCCGCAGCCAACTGCGCCAACGTTTTCACGCCACGGATAGCTTCCAGCGCGACCTTGGCCTTGAACTTATCCGAATGCTTCCGTCTTTTGTTGCTCTTTGTCATACGTCCTTCCTTATCGGTTTAAGGACGCAGATTCCACTTTAACCGGTGGTCCGAATTTCGGGGGAAAGCGCACTCCACCGAAACAAACGAGAACGGAGACTCCACCAATCAAGCCGACCTTCTCTCCAAGCACCAGCCAGGCCAACAATGCAACCAACACAGGATTTACGAAAAATATGACTGTCGCCTCTGCTACTGGGAGTATGGAAAAAGCCGTGAAAGTTGCAATCATGGCAAACATCCCCAACACTCCTCGCACACTCAACAACAGTTTATTCCTACCAAACAAGGACTGTATATTTCCCTTTGCAGAAGCGATGCATAGCAGCAGCCCTAAAAAGCTTCGTACTGTTACAATTTGCATTACATGTGCATGCTCACTCGCAAGCTTGATGCATACGCCATTCAAACTGAGGAATACGGTTGAAGCCCACACACGCCACATGCCTGGCGTCATAAGAGAGGCTATAGGATGAATTGTGTTTTTAATATCTTGGAATGAGCGCATTGGTTATTCGAGGGTCCCAAATGTAAACGGGATAATGTGAATGCAATAATTCAATCAAATAGCGTTGGTTGGTTAATGCTATCACGGGATATTCGTATGCCGACGGGCACGAAGAGAAATTTCAGTGATCAAATCTGTTGGTCATACCACAGGGATGGGGCGGGTCATCTACGCAAACAAAAAAAGGGTGTGACATTAGCGTCACACCCTTTTTTGTAGAGCAATATAACAACTAATTCTCTAGTCCGGTACGAACTTCTTTGAGACCGACAAGAACTTCCTGCATTTTGCTGCGCAGGGCTTCATCTTCCAAAGTATCTGTCAGATAAAACGCTTTCATGGCCATCTCGTTAACAAGATCGTGTGCAAGCATCCGTTTCATCGTAACAGGAACTTCTTCTTGCATTTTAACCATGCGCTGGTCCAACTGGGCAACATCATCACGTAATATGCCCAACGACTTTACTTCATCAGTAAGTCCGGCAATATTACGATTCATGCCAAAAAAGAAAATCACGAGCAACAGTACTGCAAGCAAAGAAACTATCATAGCTACTTTACTCATATCTTTTTGAGCTTCTGCGACTCCTGCTTCAACTGCAGCAACGCTTTCTGCTCCCTGGCTTTGTTCTTCGTCGCCCTTAACCGTTTCCAACTTATGGATCTTTCCATTTTCGTTCGTCATTCATCACTCCATTGCATGAAATTCGTTTCTGCATTTGCTGCAAAGTAGAAAACGTATACTTCACCAAGCCCTCTTAGGCAAGCAGTAGCAACAATCTCGTGACACTTTAGGGCATTTTCTAATGCTTCTTGAGACCTCTGCACGGCAAATCCCACACTTTTACTCTTTAACTATTTGATTTATTATGCTATTATTTCTCCATCCAAAGGAGGAAGGCATGGCTATTCGGCAGAAAGGACCTCGGTTGGGTGATTACTTCCTGGGGCACCGCAGAACCAAGACCACATTTCTGGATGAGATCAACGAACTCATCGACTGGCAGCCCATCAACGCCTTTCTGTGCAAGAAGATCAGGCGCAAGGCCAACGCCGTGGGCAATCCCGCCTATCCGCCTCTGGCGATGTTCAAGATTCTGCTCTTGCAGCGTTGGTACAACCTGAGTGATCCGGGCGTGGAGCAGGCGCTGCTCGACCGGCTCTCCTTTGTCAGATTTACCGGTTTTTCCATCGAGGACGACGTGCCGGACGAGACCACCATATGCCGTTTCCGTAACGGTTTGATCCGCCTGAAGGTGCTGGACTCCTTGCTCGACATGCTTAACCGCCAGCTTGAAGGACAAGGGCTTCTTGTCCGTGAGGGAGCCGTGGTGGACGCCTCGGTAGTCGAGTCGCAGCGGCGGCCGCGCAAGGTTATCGACGTGATGCCTGAGGACCGTTCCGAGGACGCCGAAGAACAGGATGGGCCGGTGGACTGCCGGGTCAGCTATTCGGATGACGAGGAGGCGGCCTGGCTCCGCAAGAGAAATCGGGCCTATTACGGCTACAAGCTCCATGCCGCGACGGACAGTCGAGACGGGTTTCTGCTCTGTGGTCACATCACTCCCGCGAACCATTCGGACACGGGCGAATTCGAGCGGCTCGTGAATGGCGTCGGCCTTGATCCCGGCGCACGGGTTTATGCGGACAAGGGCTATTGCAGCGGGAAGAACCGGGACATTCTGTTTGATCGCGATTTGGAGGACGGAACCATGGACAAGACGCCTCGTGGCGGCAGGCTGACAGACTTCGAAAAGACCCGCAACCGTGACATCAGCAGCATTCGGCAAATAGTCGAGCGGGCCTTCGGCACACTCAAACGTGGCTACGCATTCTTTCGGTCCCGATACGTGGGTCGTGAGAAGGTGGAGGGAGAGTTCCACATCCTCGCCATGGCGTTCAATTTGAAAAAAGCTGTTCGACTGGCGCGAGCCTGAAGGGAGAGGTGCGTCCAAAATCCGGCATTTCGGCCAGAAATGGCAGGAAAAGGCCGGGAATGAGCCCAAGCTGGGGTGCGGTCAGAACATCAAATTGGGTGCGGAGCGCAAGGCACGGACGCGAAAAGGGGATGCGCAGAGGTCTCTTCTTTGTATTGACAAGGTGTATAGGTTAAATAATATAAATCTTCTAGCGTCGGCTGTTACGTTTACTTTTAGAATCGTAAATTATGGGTTCATGCACGGAATCCTTTTTATATTTGCATTTGGGGCTGTACCAGATAACTCCTTTGGGTTATCGGTATGGCAATGCGAAAAAGTCGTTTGAGCAAGGACAAGCAGCTTCGTTTAATCGAACATTTTGTGGCTGGCACGACAGCTCGTTGCGCTGCCGATCTGGTTGGTGTGAACGTCAAAACAGCCGCCTATTACTTTCACCGGCTCCGGGAAATCATAGCGGTAGAAGAGTCCTGTGAAGGGATGGATTTTGGCGAATTTGAGGTCGATGAGAGCTACTTCGGTGGCAAGCGAAAGGGCAAAAGAGGACGTGGGGCGGCTGGTAAGGTTCCTGTTTTTGGAATCCTTAAAAGGGGCGGGAAGGTCTATACACAGGTGATTCCTGATGCGAAAGGTAAAACCTTGCTTCCCATTATTCAGGAAAGAATCCAGCCAGACAGTGTGGTTTACTCGGACTGCTGGTATGGCTACAATGTCCTTGATGTGTCAGCGTTCAAACACTTCCGAATCAACCACTCGAAGCTGTTTGCAGATAGCCACAACCACATCAATGGAATCGAGAATTTTTGGAACCAGGCCAAACGCCATATGAGGAAATTCAACGGCATTCCAACCAAGCATTTTTCTCTGTTTTTAAAGGAATGCGAGTGGCGTTTTAATAACAGCAATCCGCGAAGCCAGTTTAAACAACTGAAACAGTGGGTTAGAAGACATATGGGCTAGTTATCTGGTACAGCCCCTTGCATTTTATTACTTAAGAAGGGAAAAATGGAAGACTATTTAAAAGAGGCATTGGAGATCGTCAAAGCGCAAGCTAGTGTTAGAACTATGACTGAAGACGAAATCACTTCAATGGTGCAGAAGCTATCCAACGGCATCAAGGCTATAGCTGAAGGTGATATAGTTGAACATGAAGAAGAGTATGCGGTCGACCCTGCCAAGGCCATCCGTGAGAAATCAATTCTTTGCTGTGTGTGTGGTAAGTCTTTCAAGATACTTGCGCCTCCCCCCATCCTTTGGACCACTGATCGGTCATTTTAAGGTGGAGCCCGGCGTCCGAGTTTGTGCCTCCTTAGAGGCGGTTCGCCGTAGCCGTTGTGGAGCGTAGCCCGTCCCCGTAGGGGCGGCCCGAAGGGCCGAGGGCGGAGCGGAGCAACGGCTACGAGCCAAGTCAATGAACATTCAAGTTGCTTCTGTATACGGCAGCGGGAGTTCTTTTGTCCAACGACGAATGACCGCGCTCCTCGTTGTAATACCTAAAATAGCGCGTAAGCCCATGGTATAGCTCGATTCCATCACAGTACGCCCTAGGGTAAATATCCTCATATTTCACCGTCCACCACAGCCGCTCTATGAAGACATTGTCGATTGCGCGACCTTTGCCGTCCATGCTGATTGCAATTCCCTTGCTCTGCAAAACTCCGGTAAATTCACGACTCGTGAACTGCGCTCCCTGGTCCGTGTTGAACACCTCCGGCGTAGAAATGCGCAAAGCCTTGTTGAGCGCCTCCACGCAGAAAGAACTATCCATCGAGTTCGATAGCTCCCAAGCCAGCACGAAGCGGCTCCACCAGTCTATCACTGCCACCAGGTACAGAAAGCCGCGCTGCATGGGGATGTAGGTGATGTCAGCGCTCCAGACTTGATTTTTCCTCTCAATGGCAACTCCTTTCAGCAGATACGGAAACACGGGATGCTCCGGATTGGGGACACTCGTATGCGGCCCTGGAGTGATGGCTTGCAAGCCCATCAGTTGCATCAGTCGCTCAACTCGTTTGTGGTTGACTTGATGGCCTTGGGTCTTCAGCCAATCCGTCATGCGCGGCGAGCCGTAATCCGGCTGACGCAGATACTGCTCGTCGATGAGACGCATCAAGGCTAAATTTTCATCGGATTCGGCTACAGGCTTGTAGTAAAATCCCGAACGGGAAATGCCTGCCAACTTGCATTGCCGCCGGATGGAATACTCCCGATCTGGTTTGATCCACTGGCGGCGCACCTCAAGCGGCAGGCTTACAACTTTTTTTCAAGCCACTTGATGTCCATCTTGAGCCGACCGATCTCCTCAAATAACGGTGCGGTTATCTCCTCCTGGCTTTTGGCTTTCTTGCCACTGGAAAAGATGTCATCGACATTCTCAAGGAGCTGCCGCTTCCACGTGGAAATCTGATTGGGGTGCACTTTGTACTCCGCAGCCAGTTGCGCAAGCGTCTTCACGCCACGAATCGCCTCAAGTGCGACCTTGGCCTTAAACTTGTCCGAATGTTTCCGTCTTTTGCTGCTCTTTGTCATGCGTCCTTCCTTATCGGTTTAAGGACGCAGATTCCACCTTAACCAGTGGTCCGAATTTCGGGGGAAAGCGCAACTCACACGTAAACACTTATCAAGCCACGATATGACCACAGATGAGTATAGAGAAAAATTTGGCTACAAGAAGAAGCTCCCCTTGGTGTGCAAATCTCTCCAAAGAGAACGAAGAAAGAAGATGAAAGAGATGCAACTCTGGACAAAGCGTGGGAAGAATAAATAATATCAAGGCTCAGAATGATTCTGGGCCTTTTGTTTTACATAGTGCACCTTTCTTTCATAATCCTACTTCTCATTTCGACCACCTACTTCAACACACCTTCCATAAGCTGATCAATGGTATTTTCGATTCGCTCCCACCCTTCTTCACTTTGCAGGTCGACACCTCCCAAACTACTATGAATTCTTGATCTTACGGCAAGAAAGTTTATGGCTCCCGCCATAAGCAGAACAAGCGCTGTCAGATCTACACCTTGAGGCGGATCCTCCTCCATGAGTTCAAAAAACTCGAGTGCCGTTTTAGCTCTAATGTCTTCTAAGGCCATCGTTAACCGATTGCGCTCTATGGCTTCCCACGCCAATATTTCCAAAGTAAGAGGCCTACGTAAAATAGCTCTCAAATACCGCTTGAAAAACAACGAAACTAGCACATACGGTTCCATGCTCCGTAATGTGGAAGAATCACCACCTATCAGCTCTTGTGCGCTTGGCCAAAAGTCAATCGTGTTACCATATGTTGCTACCAGTCCCTCCAGACCTCCAAAATAACGATAGATTAGCTTTTTATCGACATTTGCTTTCCTCGCCACAACATTCACGCCCAGCTTTTGAAAGCCGACTTCAGCTAACACCTCGCCAACGGATTGTATGAGCTTTTCCTTTGTTTGTTCTTTATTCCGGATAGGAATGACTTTGGGTACAATTGTTAGTTTTGCCATACACGCCTCTCCTAATTACTCCTCAATACTCAATCAAACTATTGATGAGTTTAGCATGCTGATCACGTAGACTTAACCATTATTTCAATTTCGATTGAGTAGACTTCTAAACTCAGATTATCACATGGTAATAAACCTAAGCTATTTCAAATGCCCCACCAGCATCCTCACAAGATTGTGGTAAAAATGGAATAAAGGATTCACCTAAAGAACAGTGATTTCGGTATCTATAATCAGTTCAGCGGCTAAACTTACACTATACACAAATATATTAGATGAAGTTTGAACTCACAAGTTATCATATCAAGATCATCCCATCTCCCCTGCGCCTCCCCCCATCCTTTGGACCACTGATCGGCCTTTTTAAGGTGGAGTCCTGCGTCCGAGTTTGTGCCTCCGTGGAGGCGGTTCGCCGCAGCCGTTGTGGAGCGTAGCCCGTCCCCGCAGGGGCGGCCCGAAGGGCCGAGGGCGGAGCGGAGCAACGGCTGCGAGCCAAGTCAATGAACATTCAGGTTGCCTCTGTATACGGCAGCGGGAGTTCTTTTGTCCAACGACGAATGTCCGCGCTCTTCGTTGTAATACCGAAAATAGCGCGTAAGCCCATGGTATAGCTCGATTCCATCAGAATACGCCTTGGGGTAAACATCCTCGTATTTCACCGTCCACCACAACCGCTCGATAAATACGTTGTCGATTGCACGGCCTTTGCCGTCCATGCTGATTGCAATGCCCTTGCTCTGCAAAACGCCGGTAAATTCACGGCTCGTGAATTGCGCTCCCTGGTCCGTATTGAACATCTCTGGCGTGGAGATGCGCAATGCCTTGCTCAGTGCGTCCACGCAAAACGAACTGTCCATGGAATTTGACAGTTCCCAAGCCAATACGAATCGGCTCCACCAGTCAATCACTGCCACCAGATACAGAAAGCCGCGCTGCATGGGGATGTAGGTGATGTCAGCACTCCAGACTTGATTCTTTCGCTCAATGGCAACTCCTTTCAGCAGATAAGGAAACACGGGATGCTCCGGGTTGGGGACACTCGTATGCGGCCCTGGAGTAATCGCTTGCAAGCCCATCAGCTGCATCAGTCGCTCAACTCGCTTGTGGTTGATCTGATGGCCTTGTGTCTTCAGCCAATCCGTCATGCGCGGCGAGCCGTAATCCGGCTGACGCAGATACTGCTCGTCGATGAGACGCATCAAGGCCAAGTTCTCATCGGACTCGGCTGCAGGTTTGTAGTAAAACCCCGAGCGGGAAATGCCTGCCAACTTGCATTGCCGCCGGATGGAATACTCCCGATCCGGTTTGATCCACTGGCGGCGTACCTCAAGCGGCAGGCTTACAACTTTTTTTCAAGCCACTTGATATCCATCTTGAGCCGACCGATCTCCTCGAACAAAGGTGCGGTGACCTCCTCCTGGCTCTTGGCTTTCTTGCCACCGGAAAAGATTCCTTCGGCATTTTCAAGGAGCTGCCTTTTCCAGGTGGATATCTGGTTGGGATGCACTTTGTACTCCGCAGCCAACTGCGCCAACGTTTTCACGCCACGGATAGCTTCCAGCGCGACCTTGGCCTTGAACTTATCCGAATGCTTCCGTCTTTTGTTGCTCTTTGTCATACGTCCTTCCTTATCGGTTTAAGGACGCAGATTCCACTTTAACCGGTGGTCCGAATTTCGGGGGAAAGCGCACCCTATCTCCAGGTCTGAACTACCCTACGAGCAGTTCACACTTATCTGGATATGGGGACACAAGGGCACATCAGGTGTTCTAGCTCGGATGTGTATTGCCGAGAGAGCTGGCCAGCGCTAACTCTGCACCGACAGCGAGAGTGGATAGCACGAATGAGGTAGGTGTTTTATGAGGGGTATGCCTGATTGTTGCAAGACAACAGAAAAAGCCCTTCAGTTTTCACTGAAGGGCTTTTGAAAGATTCCTTGGCACCGACCTACTTTCCCACACGCTACCATGCAGTATCATCGGCGATGGAGGGCTTAACTACCGGGTTCGGAATGGGACCGGGTGTACCCCCTCCTCCTTGGGCACCAAGAAAATTTGGTGAACCGTAGGGTTCGAGATATATAGTCAATAGGGAGAAGAGAGAATTCCATAATTTGTAAAATAAGCCGCACGATCTATTAGTACTGGTCAGCTGAACAACTCACATTGCTTACACCTCCAGCCTATCAACCTTGTAGTCTTCAAGGGATCTTTAGGGACTAATGTCCAGGGAGAACTAATCTTGAGGCGGGCTTCCCGCTTAGATGCTTTCAGCGGTTATCCGTACCGAACATAGCTACTCTGCAATGCCGCTGGCGCGACAACAGAAACACCATAGGTTCGTCCACCCCGGTCCTCTCGTACTAGGGGCAGACCCTCTTCAATTCTCCTACGCCCACGGAGGATAGGGACCAAACTGTCTCACGACGTTTTAAACCCAGCTCGCGTACCACTTTAAACGGCGAACAGCCGTACCCTTGGGACCTGCTTCAGCCCCAGGATGTGATGAGCCGACATCGAGGTGCCAAACCGCGTCGTCGATGTGAACTCTTGGACGCGATCAGCCTGTTATCCCCGGCGTACCTTTTATCCTATGAGCGATGGCCCTTCCATGCGGAACCACCGGATCACTAAGACCAACTTTCGTTCCTGCTCGACATGTCTGTCTCACAGTCAAGCTCCCTTATGCCTTTGCACTCAACGGCTGGTTTCCAATCAGCCTGAGGGAACCTTTGCAAGCCTCCGTTACTATTTGGGAGGCGACCGCCCCAGTCAAACTACCCACCAGACACTGTCTCCACACCGGATAACGGTCATGGATTAGATATCTAAGTATTCAAGGGTGGTATTTCAAGGGTGACTCCACACACACTGGCGTGCATGCTTCAAAGTCTCCCACCTATCCTACACATGAATAATCAAATACCAATGTCAAGCTGCAGTAAAGGTGCACAGGGTCTTTCCGTCCTTCCGCGGGTACCCAGCATTTTCACTGGGAATTCAATTTCACTGAGTCTCTGGTTGAGACAGTGGGGAGATCGTTACGCCATTCGTGCAGGTCGGAACTTACCCGACAAGGAATTTCGCTACCTTAGGACCGTTATAGTTACGGCCGCCGTTTACTGGGGCTTCGATTTAGGGCTTCGCCGAAGCTAACCCCACCTCTTAACCTTCCAGCACCGGGCAGGCGTCAGTCCCTATACATCGTCTTACGACTTAGCAGAGACCTATGTTTTTAGTAAACAGTCGCCCCCCCCGATTCACTGCGCCTCAATAATGCTCACAAAGTAAATAAGATCACATTATCGAGTACCCCTTCTCGCGAACTTACGGGGTCATTTTGCCGAGTTCCTTAACCAGAGTTCTCTCAAGCGCCTTGGTCTGCTCGACCCACCTACCTGTGTTGGTTTGCGGTACGGTCTGCATATGCTAAACTTAGAAGATTTTCTTGGCAGCATGGAATCAATGACTTCTGTCGTTTAAAGACTCGGCATCACGTCTCGGCCTTAAAGAAGAGCGGATTTGCCTACTCCTCAAGCCTACACGCTTGCACCGGGATATCCAACACCCGGATCATCTATCCTCCTGCGTCCCTCCATCGCACACATATACAGGTACAGGAATATTAACCTGTTTCCCATCAGCTACGCTTTTCAGCCTCGCCTTAGGGGCCGACTTACCCTGGGAAGATTAGCTTTACCCAGGAAACCTTAGGTTTACGGCGAATAAGTTTCTCACTTATTTTATCGTTACTCATGCCAGCATAATCACTTCTCATTAGTCCAGCGTGCCTTACGGCTTCACCTTCATCCCATCTGAGAACGCTCGTCTACCGCTCATAGTAAACTATGAACCCAAAGCTTCGGTACAATGCTTAGCCCCGTTACATTTTCGGCGCAGAATCGCTAGGCCAGTGAGCTATTACGCTTTCTTTAAAGGATGGCTGCTTCTAAGCCAACCTCCTGGATGTATCAGCAACTCCACCACCTTTCCCACTTAGCATTGATTTCGAGACCTTAGCTGTTGGTCTGGGCTGTTTCCCTCTCGGCCATGGACCTTCGCACCCATAGCCTGACTGCATAGCATCATTTTACGGCATTCGGAGTTTGATAAGGGTTGGTAACCTGGTGGGGCCCCTAGCCTTGTCAGTGCTCTACCTCCGCAAAACTAACTACACGCTATACCTCAATATATTTCGACGAGAACCAGCTATCACCGGGTTTGATTGGCCTTTCACCCCTATCCACAAGTCATCCAAATCGTTTTCAACCGATACTGGTTCGGCCCTCCACTTGATTTTACTCAAGCTTCAGCCTGCTCATGGATAGATCACCCGGCTTCGGGTCTACTCCGCATTACTTGTCGCCCTATTCAGACTCGCTTTCGCTACGGCTACACTTACGCTTAACCTTGCAATACAGAGTAACTCGCTGGCCCGTTATGCAAAAAGCACGCGGTCACGGAACAAGTCCGCTCCCACAGCTTGTAGGCACATGGTTTCAGGTTCTATTTCACTCCCCTAACAGGGGTTCTTTTCACCTTTCCCTCACGGTACTGGTACGCTATCGGTCACTAGGGAGTATTTAGGCTTGGAAGATGGTCCTCCCAGATTCCCACGGGGTTTCACGTGTCCCGCGGTACTCAGG